>NZ_JBHTVZ010000015.1:0-107495 GCF_042792715.1 Isoptericola sp. NPDC056618
CAAAGGGTTCAAAAATTTGGCATTGACTATCAAACACACTGTTGAGTTCTCAAACAACCGACGCACACCGCAGAACCAGAACCACTCTCGGCTCCAACCCCGCCGGGGCAACCCCTCAAACTTACCAGACTTTTTCGGCCGTTCCGACCGCCTGTTTCCAGCCGATCGAACTGCCCGACATCGTCGGAAAGCCCCCACACCGGTGCTCGGGCGCACGAATGCGACCTGATCCTCGGTGTGAGTTCCAGCCCCGGTCGGCCACCTGAGCTCCGGTCTCCCGGATCGTGCTCCCTGGTGTCCGTCTCCCTGTCGGGCTGACGTCGTAGAACATTACACGCTCCGGAGCGCCCGGCCAACTCCGTCCGCGGTGACGCGGGGCACACCCCTCCCCGCCCTCGGACGGGGGCTCCGGACCGGGTCCAGAATCGTGCCGTGAGCACCCCGCAGACCGCCCCTCAGCCCCCGGTGTCCGTCGCCGTCCGGCCCGCCCGTGCCGACGAGAGCGCGCACGTCGCGTGGCTCGCCGCGCTCACGTTCCCGCTGGCGTGCCCGCCCGGGACCTCTGTCGCCACGATGGCCGCGCACGTGGCCACCCACCTCTCCCCGTCCGCCGTGCGCGGCTGGGTCCGGTCCGACACGCACGCTCTCCTGGTCGCCGTCGACGAGGAGCTCGACCCCCACGCCGACGGTCCGACGGCTCCCCTCGGCTACGCGCTCGTGTCCTTCGGCGAGGCCTCCGGCGACGACGAGCAGCGCGTGCTCCGCTCCGTCGTCGGGCCCGCGCCGTACGTCGAGCTCTCCAAGATCTACGTGCACCCGGACGCGCTCGGCGGAGGGGTCGCGGCGCGGCTCCTCGACGCAGCCGTATCGGCAGCCGCGGAGCTCGGCGGCGACGCGCCCCTGTGGCTGGGCACCAACGCGCAGAACGCCCGGGCGCAGTCCTTCTACCGCAAGCACGGCTTCGAGGTCGCCGGGACGCGGACCTACGACGTCGGTGGCGTGCGGCACGACGACGTCGTCATGATCCGTCGACCGGCCTGACCGCGCGCGACGGCGGGCGGGCGACACGCGTCGCCCGCCCGCCGTCGTCGCTCACGCCGTCGTCGATCCTGCCGTTCAGCCCCGCAGCGCGAGGATCGCGTCGGCGCTGCGCTCCGCGTTGGCGAAGGAGTCGACGGGGAACGGCGGCTCGGCGACCGTCGACGCGTTGTCCTGCTCCCAGATGCCGTGCTGGCGCCCGGACCCGTTCAGCGCGCCGAGGAACGCCTGGTAGTCGAGGTCGCCCACCCCGAACTCGACGATGTCGTAGCCGTTGGACGACTGCGGGTTCACGCGCCCGTCCTTGAGGTGGAACAGCGGGTAGCGGTCCCGGTGGTCCAGCACGTACTCCACCGGCTCGAACCCCGGGTAGAGGTGCCGGCCGACGAACGCCCAGAACACGTCCATCTCGAGGAAGACGACCGCCGGATCCGTGTTCTCCAGGAAGACGTCGTACAGCCGTGTCGCCGGGTCGTCCGTCGCGAAGCCGAACTCGTGCTGGTGGTTGTGCTGGTAGAACTTCAGCCCGCGCGCCGCGGCCGCCGCGCCGAACCCGTTGAACTGCTCCGCGGCCTCGAGGTAGCCGCCCACGGTGCGGTCGTTCGTCGGCGCGTTCGCCGTGCCGACGTGCCCCATGCCGAGGGTCTCGGCGATGTCGAGCTCGGCCTCCAGGTTCCGGGCATAGTCGGCGATCCCCCGGTGCGACCCCACGGCGACGAGGCCGTTGTCGTCCAGCAGCGTGCGGATCTCGGCCGGCGTGATCGCCCCGACCGCGCCCTGCGTGTACCCGGCGAACTCCACCTCCCGGTAGCCGAGCGTCGAGAGCCGCTCGAAGACCACCCGGAACCCGAGCGCGTTGACCTTGTCCCGGATCGAGTACAGCTGGATGCCCAGCTTGCCCGGCGGGACGAGCCGGCGTCCCCCGCCGGCCGCGAGCGCCGACGAGGCCGTCGCCCCGCCCAGGCCCACGGACGTGACGGTCGCGGCACCCACCGCGACGGTGGAGCCCGCCAGACGCAGGAACGTCCGGCGGTCGAGCTCGGTACGACTGGTCATGCTGATCCCCTTCGATCAGGACGCCGGACCACCCGGCGCCACGCTGTCGCGAGCTGTCGCGAGCTGTCACGAGCTGCGGGAGGTCGGTCTCAGCGCTGCGAGAACGCCGCGTCGAAGGCGGCCTCCGGGGCGTCGAACGCGAGCCGACGCACCAGCTCCAGGGCCTCGGGGGCGCCGACCAGACGGTCCATGCCGGCGTCCTCCCACTCGATCGAGATCGGCCCCGCGTACCCGATCGTGTTGAGCATCCGGAACGCGTCCTCCCACGGGACGTCGCCGTGCCCCGTGGAGATGAAGTCCCACCCGCGCCGCGGGTCCGCCCACGGCAGGTGGGACGACAGGCGGCCGTTGCGGCCGTTGCCCATCCGCTTCTTCGTGTCCTTGCAGTCCACGTGGTAGATCCGGTCCTTGAAGTCCCAGAGGAAGCTCACCGGGTCGAGGTCCTGCCACACCATGTGCGACGGGTCCCAGTTGAGGCCGAACGCCTCCCGGTGCCCGATCGCCTCCAGCGTGCGCACGGTGGTCCAGTAGTCGTACGCGATCTCGCTCGGGTGCACCTCGTGCGCGAACCGCACGCCCACCTCGTCGAAGACGTCGAGGATCGGGTTCCACCGGTCGGCGAAGTCCTGGTAGCCCGCCTCGACCATCGCCTCCGTGGCCGGCGGGAACATCGCCACGTACTTCCAGATCGACGACCCCGTGAAGCCGACGACGGTGTCCACGCCGAGCCGCGCCGCCAGGCGCGCGGTGTGCTTCATCTCCTCCGCCGCGCGCTGCCGCACCCCCTCCGGGTCGCCGTCGCCCCACACGACGTCCGGCAGGATGTCGCGGTGCCGCTCGTCGATCGGGTCGTCGCAGACGGCCTGACCCTTGAGGTGGTTGGAGATGGCGTACACCTTCAGCCCGTACCGCTCCAGCAGGTCGAGGCGGGACTGCACGTACGCGTCGTCGTCCCACCGCCACGGGTCCAGGTGGTCGCCCCAGCAGGCGAGCTCGAGGCCGTCGTAGCCCCAGCCCGAGGCGAGCCGGGCCACCTCCTCCAGGGGCAGGTCGGCCCACTGGCCCGTGAACAGGGTGATCGGTCGTGCCATGGTGCGGTTCTCCTCGTCGAGATCGGCGGTGCGGGTGGAGGCGTCGGGCGGGACGTGGTCAGCCGGGCAGGTCGACCCAGGTGTGGCCCGCGTCGGAGCTGCGCTCGACGGCGTCGAGCACGCGCTGCACGGCGAGGCCGTCGGCGAACGACGGCGTCGGCTGCTTCCCGGCCGCCAGGTCCTCGACGAGGTCGACGACCTGGTGGGTGAACGCGTGCTCGTAGCCGAGCCCGTGCCCGGCGGGCCACCAGTGCCCGCCGTAGGGGTGCTCCGGCTCGGTGACGACGATGCGACGGAAGCCCGCCACCTCCGCGTCGTCCTCCGCGTCGAAGTAGTGCAGGAGGTTCATGTCCTCGAAGTCGAAGGCGAGCGAGCCACGGGTGCCGCTGACCTCGAGCCGGATGGCGTTCTTGCGGCCCCACGCGTACCTCGTGGCCTCGAAGGTCGCCGTCCCGCCGCCCGACAGCCGCCCGAAGAAGATCGCCGCGTCGTCGACGGTGACGGGGCCGGTGCCCTCGCCCGCCTCCCCGGAGAGGCCGGAGAACGACGCCGGGACCGGCCGCTCGCGCACGAACGTCTCGAGCATGCCCGCCACGCCGACCAGCCGCTCCCCCGTGACGAACTGCGCCAGGTCGACGACGTGCGCGCCGATGTCGCCGAGCGCCCCGGAGCCGGCCTTCGCCTTGTCGAGCCGCCACGACAGCGGCGTGGCCGGGTCGGACAGCCAGTCCTGCAGGTACTGCGCGCGCACCTGCCGCACCTCGCCGATCCGCCCCTGCTCGACCAGGCGTCGCGCGAGCTGGATCGCCGGGACGCGGCGGTAGGTGAACCCCACCGCCGCGTACACCCCGCGCGCGGCCGCGGCGTCGGCCGCCCGGACCATCTCCTCCGCCTCGGCCACCGAGTTGGCGAGCGGCTTCTCGCACAGCACGTGCTTGCCCGCCTCGAGCGCCGCGACGGCGATCTCGGCGTGCGTGTCGCCCGGCGTGCACACGTCGACGAGGTCGACGTCGTCGCGCGTCAGGAGCTCGCGCCAGTCGGTGACGGCGTCGTCCCAGCCGAGCCGGTCGGCGGCCGCCCGCACCCCGTCGGCGCTGCGGCCCGCCACGACCCGCATCCGCGGGGCGAGCGGGAGGTCGAAGAACCGCGGCGCCGTCCGCCACGCGTGCGAGTGCGCGGCCCCCATGAACGCGTACCCGACCATCCCGACGCCCAGCGTCGGCGTGCCCCCTGCCGTGGCGTGCTCGCTCATCGAGCGACCTCCGTTTCCTCGTGCGTCTGTCGTGCTTCCGTGCGTGCTCTGCGGGACCGGCCCGACCTCAGGACCGGAACCCGATGGACATGTACTGGTCGACGTTGTCCGCCGTGACCACCGGGGCGTACAGCTGGGTGGTGCGCGGGACCCCGGCCGAGACCAGGTCTCCCATGTTCTTGTTGTGCACCACCAGGCGGGCCAGCTTGATGCCGTCGGCCGCCTGCGTCGACGGGTAGACGACGGTCGCCTTCAGCACCGAGTCGTCCGCCTGGATGTGCTCCATGACGTCGAGGGAGCCGGCGCCGCCGACCATGAAGAACTCGTCGCGGCCGGCGTTCTCGATCGCGGCGAGGACGCCGACGCCCTGGTCGTCGTCGTGGTTCCAGATGGCGTCGATCTGAGACTCCGCCTGCAGCAGGTTCGACGTCGCCGTCTCCCCGCCCTGGACCGTGAAGTCCGCCGCGACCCGGCGGTCGACGTCGAGCCCGCAGTCGGACAGCGCGTCCTCGAAGCCCTTGCTGCGGTCCTGGGTGAGCGGCAGCGACTCGATGCCCTGGATCTCCGCGACGACCGCGTCCGGGTTGTCGCCGAGCTGCTCGCAGATGTAGGTGCCGGCGCTCACGCCCATGCCGTAGTTGTCGCCGAGCACCGTGGCGCGCGCGGCGAACGGGCTGGAGAACTCGCGGTCGACGTTGATGACCGGGATCCCCGCCTCCATCGCCTTGGTCGCGACCTCCGTGAGGGCGGCGCCGTCGAACGGCAGCAGCACGATGGCGTCGACCTTGTCGTTGATGAACTGCTCGATCTGGCTGATCTGGACGTTGACGTCGTTCGTCGCCTCGGCCTGCCGGAGCTCGACGTCCGAGTACTGCTCGGCGGTGTCGACCGCCGACTTGGTGATGGCGCCCATCCAGCCGTGGTCGGCGGCGGGGGCCGAGAAGCCGATGACGACCGTGTCGCCCGGCTCGTCGTTGCCCTCGGCCGCGACCTGCGGCGCCGCCGAGCTCTCGTCCTCGGGCGGCTCGTTGCTGGTGCAGCCGGCGGTGAGCAGGACGGCGGACACGGCCACCGCGGCCACCGCGGCGCTGCGCCGGGCGGGACTGTTGAGCAGGGTGCGTGCGGACATGTGATCATCCTCGATTCGGTCCGGCCGACCCGGGCGGGTGGCCCGGTGCGGGATGGTGCTGGGTGCTGCAGGGACGTGCGGGGAGGGACAGAGCGGCGGCGCGTCAGGTGGACGCGGAACGCCGGGCGAAGCGCTGCTGGAGCAGCACGGCGACGACGATGATCGCGCCCTTGGCGACGTTCTGGGCCGAGATCGACAGGTTGTTGATCGTGAAGACGTTGGTCAGCATCGCGAAGATGAGGACGCCGATCACGGTGCCGACGATCGTGCCGCGACCGCCGATGAGCAGCGTGCCGCCGACGACCACGGCCGCGATCACCTCGAGCTCGTAGTACAGGCCGTTCGTGGAGGTGCCCGCCGTGGTGCGGCCCAGCATCATCACGCCCGCGATGCCGGCGGTCAGCCCGGACAGCGCGTAGACGTACAGCAGGTGGCGCTGCACCTTGATGCCCGCGAGCCGCGACGCCTCGAGGTTGCCGCCCACGGCCACCGTGCGCCGTCCGAAGGTGGTCCGGTTGAACAGGAACCACCCGGCGACGGCGACCACCGCGAAGATCCACACGAGCACCGGCACGCCGATGACGTCGGCGCGGAAGAAGTCCAGGAACCCGTCCACGCTGACGACCTGGGTCTGGCGTCCCGAGATCATCTCCGCGAGGCCACGGGCGGCGATCATCATCGCCAGCGTCGCGATGAACGACACGACCTTGCCGTACGCGATGATCAGGCCGTTGACGACGCCCGCCGCGGTGCCGACCGCGAGCGCCGTGAGCACCATGACGGTCCAGTGCACGTCCTCGGCCATCGTCTGCGTGGCGAGGGTGCTGGCCCACACCGAGGCGAGCCCGGTCAGGGACCCCACCGAGAGGTCGATCCCCCCGGCCGTGATGACGAAGGTCATCCCGATGGCGAGGACCCCGGTGACCGATGCCAGCCGGAGGATGGTCATGACGTTGTCGAGGCTGGCGAAACGCTCGCCGCCCGTGATCACGCCGACCACGGCGACGAGGACCAGGGCCACGACGAGCCCGATCGTGCGGCCTGCCGGGCCCGACAGCCACGAGGGCCGCGACGTGCCGGCGGACGGCGACTCCACCTGGGTGCTCATGCGGTGGTTCCTTCCATGACGAGGTCGAGCACGCCGTGCTCGTCGATGTCCTGCGCGGGTGCCCGGTGCACGACGCGCCCTTCGGAGACCACGAGCACGTGGTCGGCGAGGCCGAGGACCTCGGGGATCTCGCTGGAGACGACGACCACCGCCGTCCCGGCGTCGGCGAGCCGGCGCACGAGGGAGTAGAGCTCCGACCGCGCGCCGACGTCGACGCCGCGGGTGGGCTCGTCGAGCAGCAGCACGTCGCAGCCGTGGACGAGCCACCGGCCGAGCAGCGCCTTCTGCTGGTTGCCGCCCGACAGGGTGCGGGCCGCGCGGTCGACGTCCGTGGGCCGCAGGTCGAGGGCAGCGACCTGCTCGCGCGCCGCCGCGCGCTCGGCGCGCTCGTCGAGCCAGCCGCCGCGGGCGAACCGGGCGAACGTGGAGAGGGTGACGTTCCGGTAGACGGGCTCGTCGAGGACGAGGCCCTGGCTCTTGCGCTCCTCGGGGCACAGCCCGATGCCGGCTGCCACCGCGGCGTCGACCGACCCTGCGCGCAGGGTGCGGCCGTTCACCGCCACACTGCCCGCCGTCCGCCGCCGCGCGCCGTAGAGCGTCTCGAGGATCTCCGACCGTCCCGCGCCCACGAGGCCGGCCAGCCCCACGATCTCCCCCGCCCGGACCTGGAACGAGACGTCGTCGAACGTGCCCCCGAGACCGAGCCCCTCGACGTCGAGCACCACCGGGGCCCCGTCGGGGACGCCGGGGCGCTCCGGGAACGCGTACTCGACGTTGCGCCCGGTCATGAGGCGGATGAGCTCCGTGGTGGGCGTGGTGGCCGCCGGGAGGTCGCGGCCCACCGTGCGCCCGTTCTTGAGGACCGTGATGCGGTCGCCGATCTCGCGGATCTCCTCCAGGCGGTGGGAGATGTACACGACCGCGACGCCCTGCTCCGTGAGCGCGCGGACCACGCGGAAGAGGTTGCGCACCTCCCCGGCGTCGAGCACGGCGGACGGCTCGTCCATGACGATGACGCGCGCGTCGTGGGACAGGGCGCGCGCCATGGACACGACCTGCTTGCCCGCGGCCGAGAGCTGGCCGACCTCGCGGTGGGGCGCGATCTCGGGGTGGCCGAGCCGCGCCAGCAGCTCGCGCGTGCGGGCCGCGACCTCGCGCCGCTGGGTGAACCCGCCGCGGTCGAGCTCGTGGCCGAGGAACACGTTCTCCGCGACGGTCAGCCCGTCGACGACGTCGAGCTCCTGGTAGATCGTCGCGACCCCGCGCTGCAGGGCCGCGACCGGGTGCGGGATCACGACCTCCTCGCCGTCCAGCACGATCCGGCCGGCGGTGGGCTGGTGCGCCCCCGCGAGGACCTTGATGAGCGTGGACTTCCCGGCGCCGTTCTGGCCGAGCAGGCAGTGCACCTCGCCCGGCAGCACGTCGAGGTCCACCCCGTCGAGCGCCTTGGCGCCCGGGAAGTGCTTGACGATGCCCTCCATGCGCAGCAGAGGGGCGGGGGCGTCGCTGCCCTCCGGCGGTGCCGCGTCGTCGCGGTCCACGTCGACCATGCGTCCGAACCTAGGACGCACTTCTGTCGATCGTCAAGCAAAAGACGGGTGTTATTCGATCGTGATTGACTACGGTCATGACGGAAGGCGCAGCGATCGGGCCTCGCACCCCCGGGGCCGGCGAGATGTTCCAGCTCCTGCGCGACGGCCGGGCCCGCACCCGAGCCGAGCTCGCGACCCTCACCGGGCAGGCCCGGTCCACCGTCGCCGGGCGGATCGACGCCCTCATGGCGGCGGGCCTCATCGCCCCCGCCGGCGAGGCCACCTCGACCGGGGGACGCCCGCCCGCCACCTTCGCGTTCAACCCGTCGTCGCAGGTGGTGCTGGGCGTCGACCTCGGCGCCACCCACGCCCGGCTCGCCGTGACCGACCTCGCGTCCACCGTGCTCGCCGAGCTCGACGCGCCCCTCGCGATCGCCGACGGGCCGGAGCCCGTGCTCGGCTGGGTCGCGGACACCGGGCGCAAGCTGCTCGAGACCGCGGGCCGCTCGCTGGGCGACCTCGCCGGCGTGGGCGTCGGCCTGCCCGGCCCCGTCGAGCACGCGACCGGGCACCCGAACAACCCGCCGATCATGCCCGGCTGGGACGACGCGGACGTGCCCGGCATCCTCCGCGGCCACTTCGACGCGCCGGCGCTCGTCGACAACGACGTGAACATCATGGCGCTCGGCGAGCACCGCATCGCCTGGCCCGACGTCCCCGACCTCATCCTCGTCAAGGTCGCCACCGGCATCGGCGCGGGCATCATCGCCGACGGCGCGCTGCGACGCGGCGCGCAGGGCGCCGCGGGCGACGTCGGGCACATCGCCGTGCCCGGGGCGGAGGACATCGTCTGCCGCTGCGGCAACGTCGGCTGCCTCGAGGCGATCGCGAGCGCGCAGGCCCTCGCGGTCCGGCTCCGCGCCGAGGGCCTGGACGTGTCCGGGCCCTCGGACGTCGTCGCGCTGGTCCGCGGCGGCGACGTCACCGCAGGCCGCGCGGTGCGCCAGGCCGGTCGCGAGATCGGCAGCGTCCTGGCCGCGACCGTCAGCCTGCTCAACCCGTCCGTCATCGTGCTCGGCGGCATCCTCGCCGAGGCGGGCGAGCACCTGCTCGCCGGGATCCGCGAGGTGGTCTACCGGCGGTCCCTGCCGCTGGCCACCCAGCACCTGCGCATCGCCGTCGCGCGCACCGGCGCGCAGGCCGGCGTGCTCGGCGCCGCCGCGATGGCCGCCGACCACGCGCTGTCCCCCGAGGCGGTGGACGCGCTCACGGCCTGAGCGCGCCGTCCGTACGATGCCGCGCATGACCTCGGCGTTCACCGGCCTCCTCGCCTATCCGATCACGCCGCTGGCCGAGGACGGGTCGATCGACCTGGACGGCCTGGAGGCCCTCGTCGCCACGGCCGTGTCCGCCGGCGCGGACGGCGTCGTCGTGCTGGCGACGTCCGGCTCCGGGGTCTCGTTCGACGACGACGAGCGCGACGCCGTGGTCCGGGGCGCCGTGGCGGCCGCGGGCGGCGCGCCGGTGCACGTGGGCACCGCCGGGGAGTCGGCGCACCGGGTCGTCGCACGGGCCCGGGCCGCAATCCACGCCGGCGCCTCGGGGCTCGTGCTGACCCCGTTCGCGTACCTGCCGCTCGACGACGCGGAGGTGCGCGCGCTGTTCGCGCGGGTCGCGACCGCGGTCCCCGGCGCTCCGGTGTGCTTCTACAACAAGCCCGTGCAGCTCGGGGTGGACGTCTCCCCCGACCTGCTCGCGACGCTGCGCGACGACGGCTCCGTGGTCGCGGTCAAGGACCCGGCCTCGCTGCCGTCCCGGCCCGGCGGGCGCGTGCCCGAGCTCCGGGCCACCGGGGTCGCCGTCGGGCTCAGCGGCGACACCGCGCTGGTCGGCGGGGCCGAGCCCGCGGACGCCTGGCACACCGGGCTCGCCGCGCTCGCCCCGGCCGAGTACGTCGCCGTCCGGCAGGCCCGGGTCCGCGGGGGCGCGGGCGCCGACGACGCGCGGGCCTGGCTGCTCGGCGTCGCGCACGCCGTGGCCGGGACGGGTCGGCCGGTGACGGCGCTGCACGCCGTCGCCGCCCTGCTGGGCACGCCGACCGCGCCGCCGCGCGACGCGCTCGTGCCGCTCACCCCCGCGGACGAGGCGGCGCTGCGGGACGTCGTCGCGCGCCGCCCCTGACCGCGCCGCCTGTGCCCCGCGCCGACGGACGTCAGCCCGCGCGCTCGAGCACCGCGACGTGCAGGTCCAGCAGTCCCGCCGTGCGCTCGCTCGGACCGCGACCGAAGCCGCACTCGGTCGCGACGCCGACGGTCCGGCCACCCAGCACCTGCGCGGCGGCGGCGAGGCGGCGCGCGGCGCCCTCGACGCCGTCCTCGTGGTGCAGGACGCCGAGGTAGAGCTCGGTGGTCGGGTCCAGCGCGAGATCGCCGAGCGCGGCGACGTACGCGACGTCGTCACGGTCGATCGGCACGGGCAGGTGCACCCAGGTGATCGGGCGCGGCAGCGCCGCGACCAGGGCGTTCGCCATCTCCACCAGGTGGCCGGTGTCCGCCGGCTCGACGAAGTGCTTCTCCGCCACGTCGCCGTAGCAGAGGTGGAAGCCGAGCTCGACGCCGTCCGGCACGTGCGCCGCGAACCGCGCCGCGCGGGTCGCGCACCCCGCGACGACGCCCTCGTCCCCGCCGGCGCCGGCGTCGAACCACGCCCGCGCGGCGCCGCCGCCGAGGTTCGCACCCTCGACGAAGGCGAACTCGGAGGCGAGGTCGACCTGCACGGCGAGGTCCTCGGCCGGGACCGCCGCGAGGATCTCCTCGAGCTCGCGCACCAGGGCAGCCTCGTAGACCGGGTGCACCGCGGCGCGGTCGGCCGGCGCGACGAAGGTCGTCACGGCCGCGAGCGGCGAGGGCAGGCAGACCTGGAACCGCGTGCCGGGCGCGATCACGCCCTCCGCGCGCAGGGCGACGAAGTCCGCGTACGACGCGCGCGCCGCCTCCGCGTAGCCCAGCGGCCCGAACCGCAGCTCGTCCGCCGGCACCGTGCCGTCCAGCACGTGCGGCCGCACGTCGAAGCCGGCGACGACGACGGGCGCGTCACCCACGCGGGCCAGCCCGTCGACCGCCTCGAACCGGGTGCCCTGGAACAGGATCCAGTGGAACCGCTCGCCCACCTCGCCGTCGGGGATGCGGCGGGCGTGCGCGCCGAGCCGCGTCGCGACGGTGCGCAGGGTGTCCCGCGCCGAGGGCAGGTTCACGGAGCCCACGAGGTGGGCGCCGCGCAGGGTCAGGGTCGAGGCGGTCTGATTCAAGGAGAGCGTGTCCGGCACCCGCGCATCGTAGCCCCGGGCGTCAGCCGTCCAGCGCCGCGGGACCGCCCTCGAGCAGCCGGGTGAACGCGGCCTCGTCGAGGATCGGCAGGCCGAGCTCCTCCGCCTTCGCCGCCTTCGATCCGGCGTTCTCGCCCACGACGACGTAGTCCGTCTTCTTCGAGACCGACCCCGCCGCCTTGCCGCCCGCGGCGAGGACGGCCTCCTTGGCGCCGTCGCGGCTGTACCCCTCGAGCGAGCCCGTCACCACGACCGTCAGGCCGGCGAGCGGGCCGGTCGGCCCCTCGTCCGCCTGTGCCGCCATCGCCTCGGGCCCCGGGTGGTCCGGGATCCAGGTGCGCACCCCGGCCGCCTGCCAGCGGTCGACGATCTCGCGGTGCCACTCGACGTCGAACCAGGCCAGCAGCGCGTCCGCGATGATCGGACCCACGCCCTCGACGGCGGCCAGCTCCTCGCGCGACGCCGCGCGGACCGCGTCGAGCGAGCCGAACCAGCCCGCGAGCGCCCGGGCCGCCACGGGCCCGACGTGCCGGATGTTGAGGCTGACGAGGATGCGCCACAGGTCCTTGGTCTTGGCGAGCTCTAGCTCGTCGAGGAGCTTGGTGGCCGCGGCCGTCGGCTCCCACTCCGGCAGGGCCTCCCCCGCCGCCTCGGCCTCGGCTCGACGGGCCTTGGTGGACGTGACCTTCTTCCGGAACGGCGTCCGGCGACGGGCCACGCCGTCGTCGTCCATCTTGGGCAGCCCGGTCTCGGCGTCGCGCACGACGACCTCGATGGGCAGCAGCTCGTCCAGCGTGAGGTCGAACAGGCCCGCCTCGGTGCGCAGCGGCGGGACCTCGGGCACCTCGGGCTGGGTGAGCGCGGACGCCGTCACCTCGCCGAGCACCTCGACGTCCAGGCCCCCGCGCGAGCCGATGTGCTCCACCCGCCCGCGCACCTGCGCCGGGCAGGACTCGGCGTTCGGGCAGCGCAGGTCGACGTCGCCCTCCTTCATCGCCCGCAGCGGGGTGCCGCACTCGGGGCACCGCTCCGGCATGACGAACTCCTCGCGCGGGTAGCCGTCGTCGGCCAGCGCGGTGACGGGCCCGAGGATCTCGGGGATGACGTCGCCCGCCTTGCGCAGCACGACCATGTCGCCGATGCGCACGCCCTTGGCCTTCACCACGTCCTGGTTGTGCAGCGTCGCCTGCCGCACCGTGGACCCCGCCACCAGGACCGGCTCCATCACGGCGTACGGCGTCGCGCGGCCGGTGCGGCCCACGCCCACCTGGATCGCCACGAGGCGGGTGGTGACCTCCTCCGGCGGGTACTTGTAGGCGATGGCCCACCGCGGCGCGCGGCTCGTCGCGCCCAGCCGCTGCTGGTCGCCCAGCGCGTCGACCTTGACGACGATGCCGTCCAGCTCGTGCTCGATGTCGTGGCGGTGGGCGCCGAACCACTCGATCATCTCGACGACGCCGTCGATCCCCTCGACCACGCGGTTGTGCGGCGAGACCGGCAGCCCCCACCGCGCGAAGTGCTCGTACGCCTCGGACTGCCGGGCCAGCTCGGTGTGCTCCCCCGCCGTCCACTGCAGGGCGCCGATCCCGTGCACGTAGAGGCGCAGGGACTCCACGCGGGCGACCCCGGCCTCGAGCTCCATGCCCTCCTTCTTGTCGAGCAGCTGGCGCAGCCCGCCGGCCGCCGCGTTGCGCGGGTTGGCGAACTGCGGGAAGCGGCGGAGGGCGGCGACCCGGGCACGCTCCTCGTCGAACGGGCGGGCGGAGGTCGCGCGCCCGTCGTGCCGCGCGCGGGACTCGGCGACGACGCGGTCGCGGAGCTCTGCCTGCAGCGCGTTCAGCCGCTCGAACGACGCGACGGGGATGAAGACCTCCCCGCGGACCTCGACGAGGTCGGGGTGGCCGTCGCCCGCCAGCCGTCGCGGGATGTCGGCGATCCGGAGCGCGTTCTGCGTGACGTCCTCGCCGGTGCGGCCGTCGCCGCGGGTCGCCGCGCGCACCAGGCGGCCCTTCTCGTACAGCAGGGCGATCGCGAGGCCGTCGATCTTCACCTCCGACAGGTAGCCGACGTGCTCGGCGCCCAGGTCGCGGGCCACGCGGGCGTCCCACGCCCGCAGCTCGTCGACGGAGAACACGTTGTCGAGGCTGAGCATGCGCTCGACGTGCTCGACCGTCGCGAACCCGGCGGCGGCCGCGCCGCCCACCCGCTGCGTCGGCGACTCGGGGGTCTGCAGCGCCGGGTGCGCGGCCTCGATCGCCTCCAGCTCGTGCATCCGCGCGTCGTACTCGGCGTCGGACACCCGCGGGGCGTCGTCCTCGTAGTAGGCGCGCTGGTCCTCCTCGACGAGGGCGACCAGCTCGGCCCAGCGGCGCTGTGCGGTGGCCTCGTCGAGCAGGGTGTTCTCGGTGTCCGTCACGGGCCCATCTTGCCGCGTGCCGCCGACACCGGCCGGGTCGGGCACCTCGAGCGGCCCGACCTGCGAGAAGGCCTGTCCCGATGCTGTCCGAACCGCTACGATTCTGGCGTTTTGGCCCCCTCTCGACCGACAGCAAGGACGCCCATGAAGATCGCCGTCGTCGGCGCCGGCTTCGCCGGCCTGGCCAGCGCCAAGGTGCTCCGCGAGTTCGGGCACGACGTCACCGTGCTCGACAAGGCCCCCGACGTCGGCGGCGTGTGGAGCGCGAGCCGCCGCTACTCGGGCCTCACCACGCAGAACAACAAGGGCTCGTACGCCTTCTCCGACCTGCCCATGCCGAAGGACTACCCCGAGTGGCCCAGCGGCCAGCAGGTGCAGGCGTACCTCGAGCGGTACGTCGACCTCCACGACCTGCGCGGCGCGCTCCGGCTGTCGACCGAGGTGGTGCGCGCCGAGCTGACCCCCGCGGAGGACGCCTGGTTCGTCACCGCGCGCCACGCGGGCGAGCCGGTCGGCGAGCCCGAGCGCTTCGACCACGTCGTGGTCGCGAACGGCATCTTCTCCGACCCGGTGATCCCGCGCTTCGAGGGCCTCGCGCAGCTGCTGCGCGCCGGCGGCAAGGTCGTCGCCTCGAGCCAGCTCACGTCCCTCGAGGACGCGCGCGGCAAGCACGTCGTCGTCGTCGGGTACGGCAAGTCCGCGTGCGACGTCGCCGCCGAGATCGCCCCGGTCGCCGCGAGCACCCAGGTCGTCGCGCGGCACCTGCTGTGGAAGCTGCCCAAGCGGCTCGGCAACGCGCTCAACTACAAGTACCTCCTGCTCACCCGGATGGGCGAGGGCCTGTTCCGCTACGAGACGCTGTCCGGCGGCATGGAGAAGTTCCTGCACGGCCCGGGCGACGGCGTGCGGAAGTCGATGCTCGCCAGCGTCGGCGCGGTGTCCGTCAGGCAGTTCCACCTCGAGAAGCTCGGGCTCGTGCCGCGCGGCGAGTTCGCCGACATCGCCCGCTCCACCGTCTCGCTCGCCACCGACGGCTTCTTCGAGCAGGTGGCCGAGGGCAGGATCGACGTGCACCGCGAGTCCGAGATCGAGCGCCTCGCCGTCGACGACGACGGCGCCCCCGTCGCCGTGCTCGACGACGGCACCACGGTCCGCGCCGACCTCGTGGTGTGCGGCACCGGCTTCCACCAGCGCGTGCCGTTCCTCGACGACGACCTGCAGGCACGCCTGCTCGACGACCGCGGCAACTTCCAGCTCTACCGGCAGGTGCTGCCGCACGACGTGCCGCACCTGACCTTCGCCGGGTACAACTCGTCGCTGTTCAGCCCGCTGTCGGCCGAGGTCGCCGCGCTGTGGACCGCGGCCCACCTCGCCGACGCCGTCGACGTGCCGCCCGTCGAGGAGCGGCGCGAGCTCGTCGCGAGCCGCGTGGAATGGATGGAGAAACGCACCGAGGGCAAGCACGCGCGCGGCACCAACGTCATCCCGTTCTCGCTGCACCAGATCGACGAGATGCTGACGGACCTCGACCTGCAGCTGCCCGCGGCCACCCGCGCGGGCCAG
This sequence comes from Isoptericola sp. NPDC056618, assembly GCF_042792715.1. Taxonomy (NCBI): domain Bacteria; kingdom Bacillati; phylum Actinomycetota; class Actinomycetes; order Micrococcales; family Promicromonosporaceae; genus Isoptericola; species Isoptericola sp. NPDC056618. The sequence goes on from NZ_JBHTVZ010000015.1 coordinate 15,511, forward strand.
TGGCTGCTGCCGGTGGACCCCAAGGCGTACCGGCACCTGCCCGGCCGGCTGCGCGCACGGATCGGCTGACCGCGGGCGGGCCGGCCGACCCGTCAGGGTCCGCCGGTCCGCCGGTCACCGGAATCGGACGGGCAGCTCCCGCGGGTAGCGCACCCACGCCGAGCGCACCGGCTCGACGTCGGCCGGCGCGACGGTGAGCTCCATGTCCGCGACCCGGGCGAGGAAGTGCCCCACGACGGTCCGGGTGATCAGCGGCGCCGTCCGGTGCGCCGGGCACGCGTGCGCGCCCGTCCCCCAGGTGAGGTGGAAGCGCGCGTCGACCTGCTCCCACGGGTCCGCGGCGCGGACGGTGCGGTCGGCGTTGGCGGCCGCGACCGCCGGCACGACGGCGTCGCCCGCGGCGATCGCCTGACCGCCCAGCTCGCCGTCCGCGAGGGCGTACCGCAGCCGCAGGTGCGGCAGCGGGGGCGCGTCGCGCGCCACCTCGTCCAGCGCGTCGTCGAGCGAGAGGCGGCCGCCGTGCAGGCGGGCGGCGAACGCCGGGTCGGCGAGCAGCCGCTGCAGCGCGGTGGCGATCCACGCGATCTCGGCGTCGTGCGCCGTGGCGAACACGAGCCCGACGGCGGCCATCACCTCGAGGTCGTTCTCGTGCGCGGGGTGCGCGAGCAGCGCGGACGTGAGGTCGTCGCTCGGCTCCGCGCGACGCCCGGCGACGAAGCCCGCGAGCAGGTCCTCCGCCTCGACGGACGCCGGGTGGGCGTCGTCCGTGCCGGAGCGCTGGGCGACGGTGAGCTCGTGCATCCGGCGCGCGTCCGCGAGCGTCATGCCGAGCAGGTCGGCCAGCACCCGCACCGGGACGTCGACGGCGTACTCCGCGACCATGTCCGCCGTGCCGCGGGCGGCCAGGCGGTCCAGCGCCGACGCGCAGGCGACGTCCGTCGTGCGTCGCACCCGCCGGTCCTCGACGGCGTCGAGCGTGTCGGCCAGGGGCGTGCGCAGCCGCCGGTGCTCCGCACCGTCGCGGTCATGGGCGCCGTCGCGCGGCGCGAGCAGCGCGCGGGTCGCCGAGCGCCGACCGACCAGCCCCTCCGCCTCGTACCGCCAGTGCCGCGCGTCGCGGGAGAACATCGCCTCGTTGCGCAGGACGGCGGAGACCTCGGCGTGGCCGAGCGCGAGCCACGCCGGCACGCCCGGCCCGAGGTCGACGGGCGCGAGGGCGCCCCAGCGCGAGCGCAGCGCCTCGTACCGGGCCGCCGGGTCGGGCGCGCCCGCCAGGTCGGCGAGCAGCGGCCGGTCGGCCACGTCCTCGAGCCGCACCACGCGCACCGCCCCGGTGAGGCTCATGCGGCCTCGCCCGCGCGCGCGAGACGCACCGCGTGCGCGACGAGCGCCTGGAGAGCCTCCACGGCCTGGCGTCGCTCGCGCAGGTCGCCCGCGACGACGGGGGTGTCCGCCGGCAGGTCGAGCGCGGCGCGCACCGCGTCGGTGGTGTGCCGCGGCGCGTCCGGGAACTCGTTGACCACGATGGTCACCGGCAGCGCCGTGTGCTCCTCGAGCTGGTCCAGCACCTCGAAGCTGTCCTCCAGCCGGCGCGTGTCCACGACGACGAGGGCGCCCACCGCGCCGTCCGCCAGCCCCGCCCACAGGTCCCAGAAGCGCTTCTGCCCGGGCGTGCCGAACAGGTAGAGGGCCGTGGTGCCGCCCACCGTGACGCGTCCGAAGTCCATCGCGACCGTCGTCGTGGTCTTCTCCCCCAGCCGCGGGTCGACGCCCAGGCTGGCCGCCGTGATCGTCTCCTCCGTGCTCAGCACGGGGATCTCGCTCACCGCGCCGATGAGCGTCGTCTTGCCCACGCCGTACGCGCCCACCACGAGCACCTTGACCGACCGCTCGACGGTGGACGCGAGGTGCAGGGAGGCCGGGTCGACGGGTGGCGCCTCAGAACCGACGGAGACCATCGAGGACCTCCTCCAGCAGGTCGACGCCCGGCAGGTCGTGGGTCGCCGGCGACCGGACCGCCAGGTAGCCGGCGTCGAGCAGGTCGGAGGCGAGGACGGCGACCAGGCTGGTGGGCAGGCGCAGGTACGCGGCGAGCTCGGCGAGGGCCAGCGTGCCGCGGCAGGTCTCGAGCAGTGCGCGCTCGTGCCGGCCCGCGCCGACGGGCAGCTCGCGGCCGTCGTCCACCGCGCACAGCAGCGTCTCCGGCCGCAGCGTGTTGCGGCTCGGGTGCGCGCGCCCGCCCGTGAGGACGTACGAGCGCACCGGGTGGTCGCGGTAGCCGTCCGTCATCGCGTCTCCCCGTCGGCGGGCACGGCGGGGCGCAGGACGTCCGTGCCGAGCGTCCGCTCGCCGATCATCAGCACCTGGGCCTGCATCTGCTGGGCCACGAGCCCCGGGTCGACCGCCGCATCGGTGACGACCGCCAGCCGCGAGCCGTCGCCCGCACCGCGCACGAAGAGGAAGCCGCCGTCGAACTCGACGAGCACCTGGCGCAGCGCGTCGCCGGCGCCGAACTCCCGCCCCATGCTCATGCCGAGTGCGACGAGGCCGGCGCACGCCGCCGCGACCTTGTCGGCCGTGTCCGGGGGCGTCACGTCCGTGCGGACCTTCACCAGGCCGTCCGAGCTGAGCACGACGACGTGGCGCACGCCGCGCACCCCGGCGACGAGGTCGAGCATCCAGCTGTCCGGGTGCGCGAGCGCGGGCGTCGCGTCGGTGGTCGGGGTCGTCATGAGTCCTCCGAGGTCACGTCCGGCACGGCGGACGGCTGCTGGCTGGGGTGGTCGGTGGTCGGGGCGCCGTCGGTGGTGGCGTCGCGGTCGGCGGAGAAGAACGCGCCGATCCACGCGCCGGCCTCCTCCGCCGTCTGCGCCGGGACGGCCGCGGTCGGGGCGGACGGCGGCGCGGCGGGCACCGAGCGCTGGGTCCCCGTGGCGGGGCCGCGGCGCGAGCGCCGCTGCGGCAGGGCCGGGGCGCCGTCCGGTCCCGGCGTCCTGCCGTGGGTCTGGGCGGCCGCCGTCTCCGGCGTGGCCGGGGCCTCCGGGGCGGGCCCGGGCCACGGGTCGTCGACGCTCGGGGCGAGCGTGCCGGGAGCCGCGGCCGCCGCGGTGACGAGCTCGGCCGGCACCATGACCACGGCGCGCAGGCCGCCGTACACGGACTCCGTGAGGTCCACCCGCAGGTCGAGGGCGCGGGCGTACGACCCGACGACCGCGAGGCCGGTCTGCGGCACCTCGCCCAGGTCGGCGATGCCCACGGGCCGCGCCCCGGACGCGACGGCACGCACCCGCTCGAGCTCGCGGGCTGCCATCCCGACGCCGCAGTCGTCGACCTCGACGACCGCGCCCCGCTGCACCTGCCGGATCGCGACGAGCACCTGGGTGCTGGGCGGCGAGCACTGCGTCGCGTTGGCGAGCAGCTCGGCGAGGACGTGCACGATCGGCTCGACCGCACGCCCGACGACGGCCAGCCCCGGGTCGCCGGAGACCTCGACGCGCTGGAACGCCGTGATCCGCCCGGCGGCCGCACGCACGACGTCGGGCAGGGCGAGCGGGTCGTCCCACGTCTGCCCCGGACGCCGGCCACAGAGCGCGACGAGGTTCTGCGCCTGGCGGGCGTGCTGCGCGGCGGCGTGGTCGATCCGCATGGACGTCTGCAGCACGTCGGGGTCGGCCGCGTGCCGCTGCACCATGCGCGCCGCCTCCTCCTGGATGCGGTGCGCCGACGCCTGCACCTTGCGCCCCAGGGCGACGACGGCGGTCTCGACGGCGGCGCGCTGGGCGTCGCGAGCCTCCCGGGTGCGCGCGAGCTCGGCCGTCGCGTCCTCGAGCGCTGCGGCGGCCGCCGCGAGCTCGGCCGCCAGCTCGTCGCGCTCCGCCCGCAGCGCCGCCCGGTCGTGGTCGCCGCGCGCGACGGCGCGGGACAGCGCCACGACCGCGACGACGACGAGCAGCGCGGCGACGCCGGACAGCGACGCCGAGCCTGCGGGCGACAGTCGGTCGCCGAGCACCGGCACGGCCGCGAGGCAGAGGACGGCCGCGGCCGCGCAGAGCTGGGCCGGCACGCGCGTCGTCGCGCGCGAGCCGGCAGAGGTCGTCGTGCTCACCGCACCCCCGTGGGTGGAAGGATCGGGTCCCGGCGGACGTGACCGTGCCGCTCCGAAAGCGGCGTTCTCCGCGAAACCCTTGGAACGTCCATAGCGGGATCAATGCCCTGACCAGGAGTTTCTACCACGGGCAACCCCCGGGTGAAAGGCACCCGCGCCCGTCGGCGCGCCCGGCGGCTAGGGTGCCGAGCATGACCGCCGAGCACGTCGACACCGCACCGTCGGACCCGCCCGCCGCCCCGCCGTCCCCGCTCGACCCGGCCCGGCCGGACCCGTTCGCGTGGCTCGAGGAGGTCGACGGCACCGAGGCGCTGGCGTGGGTGCGCGGCCGCAACGACCACGCGCACACGACCGTGGGTGCCGCCCCCGGGTTCGCGGCGACCGAGGCGGCGGTCCGCGAGGTGCTCGACTCCGACGAGCGCATCCCCGACGTCTCCCGGATCGGCGACCACCTGTACAACTTCTGGCGCGACGCCGCGCACGAGCGCGGCCTGTGGCGCCGCACCACCCTCGACTCGTACCGGACCGACGCGCCGGAGTGGGAGACCGTGCTCGACCTCGACGCGCTCGCCGCGGCGGAGGGCGAGAGCTGGGTGTGGCACGGCGCGTCGCTGCTGCGCCCGACGCCCGAGCAGCTCGCGGCGGGCGAGCCCTGGCGCCGGGCGCTGGTCGACCTCTCCCCCGGCGGCTCGGACGCGGATGTCACGCGCGAGTTCGACCTCGTCGCCAAGCGGTTCGTCCCCGCCTCCGAGGGCGGCTTCGAGCGCGACACGGCGCGCGACGACGGCCGCACCGGCGCCAAGGGCGGCCTGGCCTGGGCCGACGAGGACACGGTGTACGCCTTCACGGACTTCGGCCCGGGCACGACGACGCCGTCCGGATACCCGCGCATCGCGAAGCTCTGGCGCCGCGGCACGCCGATCGAGGACGCCGTCGTCGTCTACGAGGGCACCGACGACGACATGTACATCTCCGCGCGCCGCTCGCGCACGCCGGGCTTCGAGCGCGACCTCGTGAGCCGCTCGATCGCCTTCTACCGGTCGGAGACGTTCCTCGTCGATGCGGTCGGGACGCCCGAGCAGCGGCTGGTGAAGATCGACGTGCCCGAGTCCGCGGAGGTCGGCTTCCACCGCGAGTGGCTGCTGGTCGAGCTGCGCGACGACTGGGCGCCGGCGGGCACCACGTTCGCCGCCGGCTCGCTGCTGGCCGCGCCGGCGGACGCGTTCCTGGCCGGCTCGCGCGACCTCACCGTCCTGTTCGAGCCCACGCCGTCGACGTCGCTGGTCGGCGCCTCGTGGACGCGCCACCACCTGGTCGTCAACGTGCTCGACGACGTGAAGAACGCCGTCCACGTGCTCACCCCGCCCGCCGACGCGTCCCCCGGCACTGCGGCCGGCGTGCCCTGGACCCGCTCGGAGCTCCCGCTCGGCGGCGGGCTGCTCACCGTCGGCGCGCGTGCCGTCGACCCCCTCGACAGCGACGACGTCTGGGTCACGACCACCGGCTACCTCACGCCGTCCACCCTCGCGCTGGCGACCGTCGTCGGGCCGGGGGCGGAGCCCGGCGCGCCCGAGCCGCTCAAGGCCGCGCCGGCGTACTTCGACGCCGACGGCATGGTCGCGGTGCAGCACTTCGCAGCCTCCGACGACGGCACGCGCGTGCCGTACTTCGTCGTGGGCCGCGAGGACCTGGTGGACCCGGCCGACCCGACGACGCCGGGCACCGCGCCGACGCTGCTGTACGGGTACGGCGGCTTCGAGATCCCGCTGCTGCCGGGCTACTCCGGCACGGTCGGGCGGGCGTGGCTCGCCCGCGGCGGCGTGTACGTCGTCGCGAACATCCGTGGCGGCGGCGAGTACGGCCCCGCGTGGCACCAGGCCGCGCTGCGCGAGCGGCGGCACAAGGCGTACGAGGACTTCGCGGCCGTCGCGCGCGACCTCGTGGCCCGCGGCATCACGACGCCCGAGCACCTCGGCGCGCAGGGCGGCTCCAACGGCGGGCTGCTGGCCGGGAACATGCTCACGCAGTACCCCGACCTGTTCGGCGCGGTCGTGGTGCAGGTGCCGCTGCTCGACATGAAGCGGTACTCGCACCTGCTCGCGGGCGCGTCGTGGGTGGCGGAGTACGGCGACCCCGACACCGACGACTGGGAGTTCGTCCGCACGTTCTCGCCCTACCACCTGCTCGAGGGCGGCCGCGCCTACCCGCCGGTCCTGTTCACGACGTCGACCAAGGACGACCGCGTGCACCCGGGCCACGCGCGCAAGATGGCGGCGCTCATGCTGGCCACGGGCGGGCCCGGCGCGGACGTCACGTACTACGAGAACGTCGAGGGCGGCCACGGCGGCGCCGCCAACAACGCGCAGGCCGCGCACATGTCAGCCCTGGCCTGGACGTTCCTGCGCGAGCGCCTCGCCTGACCGGCCCGGTCCCGGCGGCCCGCCGGGACCCGCGTCAGGCTGGCCCGAGGGCCGCGCGCACCGACGTCCACGACGCGAGCTGCGCGCGCACGTCCTCCCGCGTCTCCGTGGCGAGGGCCTCGGCGTAGGCGCGCTCGAGCAGGTCGTCGACGAGGACCTTCGCGCCCGTGGCGGCCGACTCGACCGCCGCCGCCACCATGACGAGGCTGAGCACGTTCTCGTGCGCCTCGCCCATGGGCGTGGGACCACCGTCGAGCGCCGCGAGGAAGGTCGCCAGCGACCCGGCGATCCCGTCGCCGGGGTCCGCACCCTCCGCCGCGTCGCGCGGCCCCTCGACGACGGGGTCGTGGTCGCCGTCCCAGACGGCCGTGCCGTCCCGTCCCGAGAGCCGCCAGGCCCCGTTCCACGACGTCTCCTGGCCCGGGCTGCACCAGCTGCCCGTGTAGGAGTAGCGGACGCCGCCCGTCATCTCGAAGACCGCGGTCGCCGCGGCGTCGCCGTCGTACCAGCTCCACGACGGGTTGAACTCCTCGCAGTACACCGAGACGGGCTCGGCACCCAGTAGGAACCGGGCGGTGTCGAACGGGTGGATCGCCATGTCGAGCAGCAGCGGGTGCGCCATCGCGTCGCGGAACCCGCCGAAGCGCGGCGCCTTGAAGAACTCGGTGGTGAGCACCCCCAGGTCGCCGAGGGTGCGGGCCTGCTCCCGGAAGGCGAAGAGCTGCCGGTTGTAGCGGCGCGACTGGCTCACGACGAAGAGCTCCCCGGTCACCTCCGCGGCCGCGACGAGCGAGAGCGCGCGCGGCACCGACTCGGCCACCGGCTTCTCGCCCAGCACGGGCAGCCCCGCGAACAGCGCGGCCGTGGTCACGGGGTGGTGCGCGGCCGGGACGGTGACGTTCACGACGGCGCGCGCACCGGTCTCCCGGGCGAGCGCGACGGCGTCCGTCCCGACCGGGACGTCAGCGAGCCCGGCGTCGGCGAGCGCCCCGCGGGCGGCGTCGAGGTCGAGGTCGACGACGCCGGCGAGCTCGGCGCCCGCCTCCGCCCGGATCGCCGCGAGCCACGCGCGACCCATGCCGCCGGCGCCGACGAGGACGAGCGGGGTGCTCACAGCCCGGCCTCCGCGGCGGCGGCGCGGGCCTCGTCGTTCAGCGCGCCGCCGTAGCCCTGGCCGCGGTAGAAGTCCTCGGTCTCGTAGCGCAGCAGCGTGGGGGCCGTGCGCTCGGGACGCACGGTCACGGCCCACCCGACGGCGTTGGAGATGACCTTGCGGACCCCGTCGTGGAAGTACGTCGGGTACTCCTGGTCACCGGGGCGGAAGTAGAAGATCTTGCCGAAGCCGCGCCGGTAGGTGATGCCGGAGCGGAACACCTCGCCGCCGGAGAACGTGCTGAGGAAGACGGTCTCGTCCGGGGCGGGGACGTCGAAGAACTCCCCGTACATCTCGTCCTCCTCGATGATCATGGGGTGCGGGATGCCCTGGGCGATCGGGTGCGTCGGGTCGATCGTCCACACCAGCTCCCGGTCGTGCTCGGCGCGCCAGCGCAGGGTGCAGGTGGTGCCCATGAGCTTCATGAAGATCTTCGACCAGTGCCCGGAGTGCAGGACGACCAGACCCATCCCTTCCAGCACGTGCCGGTGCACCCGCTCGACCACCTCGTCGGCGACCTCGCCGTGCGCGGCGTGGCCCCACCAGGTGAGCACGTCGGTGTCGCGCAGCACCTCCTCGGTGAGCCCGTGCTCGGGGTCGTCGAGCGTCGCGGTGCGCACGCGCACGCCGTCGCCGAGGTTCTCCTCGATGCCCTGCGCGACGGCGCCGTGCATGCCGTCGGGGTAGCGGGCGGCGACCGACGGCTCGAGCTGCTCGTGGCGGTTCTCGCCCCAGACGGTGACGCGGATCGGTGCGGTCATGGTCTCTCCTTCGGGTGGTGGCGGGTCGGTGCGGCGGAGGGTGGTGGCGGGTCGGGCCGGGTCAGCCGGCGACCGGCGTGGTCCGTGTCGACGTGCGCCGCACCAGCACCGCGGGCGCGAGCTCCCGCTCGCCGCCGGGTGGTGCGTCACCGTCGAGCAGGGCGAAGACGCGCTCCATCACGCGCCGCGACACGTCGCGCGGCCGCGGCGACGTGGCGGTGAGGCCGTGCGGCTCGGCCTCGGCGTCGAGGGCCAGACCGACGACGTCGACGTCCCGACCCGGCCGGCGGCCCCGGTCCGCCAGCGCGCGGAACGTCGCAGGGATCGCGGTCGCGAGCACGAGGCCGGGCCCCTCGCCGGACGCGAGGACGTCGTCGACGACGCGCCCCACGTCCGGTTCGCCGGCCGGCCCGTGCCAGCGCAGCTCGACGCCGCGCTCCGCGGCCGTCGCGCGCGCCCCGCGCTCGAACCGCGGCACGAAGTTGATGCCCTGCGCGGTGACGTCCGGCCCCCAGCCCAGCACGTCCACCGTCCGGTGCCCCAGGTCGGCGAGCTCGGCCACGAGCAGCCCGCCCGCGGCCTCGAAGTCGAAGTCGAGGCAGTCGAGCCCCTCGGCGTCGTCCGGGATCCCGATGAACACGACGGGCAGCGGCAGCTCCCGCGCCACGTCGACGCGGTCGTCGTCGGTGCCGACCCCCATGACGACGAGGGCGTCGCACAGCGAGCGACCCGCCACCCGGCGCAGCCCCGCCGGGCCCTCGTCGGCGGTCACGAGGAGCACGTCGTGGTCGCGCCGCCGCGCGGCCAGCAGGATCTCCTCGACGAACACCATGAGGCGCTGCACGCTGGAGTCCGGGTCGACCGGCACCACGACCGCGACGGTGCTGGTGCGGTGCCCGGCCAGGGCCCGCGCCCCGGCGTGCGGCTCGTAGGTCAGGCGGTCGATGGCCTCCTGGACGCGCCGCCGCGTCTCCGGGGAGATCGGGCGCTTGCCGCTCATGACGTAGGAGACCGTCGACTGCGACACCCCGGCCTCGCGCGCGACGTCGGCGCTGGTCGGCCCCTTCGGCACGTCGTCTCCCGTCGTCGGCGGACGTCGCCGGATCCCGGCGAAGGTCATCGATGCGCATCGACGCGCATGGTCGACGACACTAGCGACGCGCCGCCGGGGCCGCAAGGGTGTCGGCGGGGCCCGCGGGTCGGGCCCGCCGGGACGGCGGTCCCGGCGGGCTCGACCGGCGGCTCAGGAGTGCGGCACCGTCGCGGTGATGAGGGTGCCGTCGTCGCGGCGGTTGCCGGACAGGGCGCGCAGGCTGGGACGCCCCGGCCGCACCGGGCCCTGTCCGTCGAGGGCGACGACGACCGGCTCGTCCGCGGTGACCGCCACCTGCTCGCCCCGCACGAAGACCTTCGCGCCCTCGCCGGTCTCGGCGACGAGCTCGAGCTCGTCCGTCCGCACCGTGACGCGCAGGCGCGACCCCTGCCACTGCACGCGGAAGGTCAGGGCCTCCCAGCCCTGCGGGAGGCGCGGGTCGAACGACAGCACGCCGTCGTGGTCCCGCATGCCGCCGAAGCCGAACGCGAGCGCCGACCAGGTGCCGCCCGCCGACGCCACGTGGACGCCGTCGGCCGCGTTGTCGTGCAGGTTCGCCAGGTCCACGAGCAGCGAGGACACGAAGTACTCGAGCGCGAGCTCGTGGTACCCGACCTCGGCCGCGACGATCGACTGCACGACGCCGGACAGCGTCGAGTCGCCGGTGGTCAGCGGGTCGTAGTACTCGAAGTCGGCCAGCTTCTGCTCGGCCGAGAAGTGCTGCCCCTGCAGGAACAGCGCCAGCACCACGTCCGCCTGCTTGAGCACCTGGTACCGGTAGATCACCAGCGGGTGGTAGTGCAGCAGCAGCGGGCGCTTGGTCACCGGCGTCGCGGCCAGGTCCCAGATCTCCCGCTCGAGGAAGTGGGAGTCCTGCGGGTGGATGCCGATGCTCTCCGCGTACGGGATCGACATGTGGTCGGCGGCCCGGGTCCACTCGGTGGTCTCGTGCACGCCCAGGGACAGGCGGTCCGCGAGGCGCGCGTAGTCCTCCGGGAAGTCCTCGCGCATCGCCTCCACGACGAACGCCGCGGCCCGCAGGTTGAACCGCGCCATGACGTTGGTGAACAGGTTGTCGTTCACCACGGTCGTGTACTCGTCGGGGCCGGTCACCCCGTGGATGTGGAAGTTGTCGTCGCCGTTGGCGCGCCAGAAGCCGAGGTCCTCCCACATGCGCGCCGTCTCGACGAGCACGTCCACCGCCTCGCGGCGCAGGAAGTCCGTGTCGCCCGTGGCGCGCACGTACTGCACCAGGGCGAAGCTGATGTCCGCGTCGATGTGGTACTGCGCGGTGCCCGCCGCGTAGTAGGCGGACGCCTCCTCGCCGTTGATGGTGCGCCACGGGAACAGGGCGCCCTTCTGCGACAGCTCCTTGGCGCGGCGCCGCGCGGCGTCGAGCATCTGGTAGCGGAACCGCAGGGCGTTGCGGGCGTACCGCGGGCTCGTGTACGTGAGGAACGGGAGCACGTAGATCTCCGTGTCCCAGAAGTAGTGGCCCGAGTAGCCGCTGCCGGTCAGGCCCTTGGCGGGGACGCCGGAGCCCTCGGCCCGCGCGGTCGCCTGGGCGAGCTGGAACAGGTTCCAGCGCACCGCCTGCTGGATCTCCGGGCGCCCCTCGATCTCGACGTCCGACCGGGCCCAGTAGTCGTCCAGCCAGGTGCGCTGGTGCGTGAACTGCTCCTCGATGCCGCCGGCGCGCACCCGGTCCAGGGTGCGGCGGCACCGGTCGACGAGCTCGCGCGTGGGGACGCCGCGGGACGTGTGGTACGTGACCACCTTGGTGAGGCGGATGGTGTGCCCCGCCTTCGCGTCGACGCGGAACACGTGCTTGGCGAGGTCGTCGTCGACCTGCGTGCGCACGTCCCACTCGTCCACGGCCTCCAGGCGGTGGTCGGCCGCGACGGCGAGCGTCATGCCCGAGTTGGTGCAGCGGTACGACAGCACGAGCCGCTCGTCGTCGCCCCACCGGGTCTGCGGCTGCAGCACCCGGCCGGCGAACGCCTCCGCCTTGCGGGGGTCGAAGCCCTCCCCCAGCGACGCGGCGGGCACGTGGTACTCGTCCTGCCCGTCCTGCCGGTTGAGGATCTGCGACGAGATCGCCACCGGCCCGTCGGCGTCGAGCAGCGTGACCTCGAACGTCATGACGCCCAGGTGCCGCTCGACGAACGACACCATGCGCTCCGAGGCCACCTTGACCCGCTTGCCCGACGGCGTGCGCCACAGGATCTCGCGGCGCAGGACGCCGTCGCGCAGGTCGAGCGCGCGCTCGTAGTCGATGAGGTCGGCCACCGGCAGCAGCAGCGGCTCGTCGTCCACGTACAGCCGGATCACCTTGGTGTCCGGGGCGTTGACGATGGTCTGGCCGACCTTGGCGAAGCCGTACGCCTCCTCGGCGTGCCGGATGGGCCACGTCTCGTGGAAGCCGTTGACGAACGTGCCGTGCGAGTGGGACTCGCGTCCCTCCTCGACGTTGCCGCGCATCCCGAGGTAGCCGTTCCCCACCGCGAAGAGGGACTCGGTGACCCCGAGGTCCTCCGCGGAGAACTCGGCCTCCACCAGGCGCCACGGCTCGGCGGGGAAGCGCAGGCGGTCCACCGACCGCTGCTCGTCGGCGGTGCGGCGGATCATGCCCGACCCTCCTGCCGGTCGGCGGGCTCGTCCAGGATCGACGCGTCCAGCTCGCCCAGGTCGGCGACGACGCGGTCGGCGCCGTGCGCGGCGAGCGCCTGCGCCCCGACGCCGCGGTCGACGCCGAGCACCAGGCCGAAGGGCCCGGCCGCGCCGGCCTGCACGCCGGACAGGGCGTCCTCCACGACGACCGCCTCGGCGGCCGGGACGCCGAGCAGCTCGGCGGCGCGGAGGTACGTGTCCGGCGCGGGCTTGCCCGGCAGGTGCTCGCGCGCCGCGACGTTGCCGTCCACGACGACCTCGAACCGCTCGGTGAGCCCGGCCGCGGCGAGCACGGCGGGCGTGTTGCGCGACGACGAGACCACGGCGACCTGCGCGCCCGCGGTCGTCACGGCGTCGAGGAAACGCACCGAGCCCGGGTAGGGGGCGATGCCCTCCTCGTCGAACATCCGGTTGACGATCGCGTCCTTGCGGTTGCCGAGCGCGCACACGGTGTCCTCCCCGGGCGCGTCGTCGGCGGTGCCGCGCGGCAGCTCGACGCCGCGCGAGGCGAGGAACGTCGCCACGCCGTCGTACCGCGGCTTGCCGTCGATGTGCGCGAAGTAGTCCGCGGACGTGTACGGCGCGAGGCCGCGGGCCTCGCAGTAGGGCGCGAACAGGCGTTCCCACGCCCGCATGTGCACCTCGGCGGTCGGGGTGAGCACGCCGTCGAGGTCGAACAGCACGGCTCGGAGGCTGGTCACGGGCGTCCTTCGCGGGTCGGGGTCGGGTGCGGGCACCGTGCCCCCTGCGGGCCGACGCCGGGGTTCAGCCTACGCAGTCACGGGGGCGCTCCGGGAGCACGCGCCGCGCCTCGGTGAGATCTTCGCGGATCGGTCCCACGACCGTCCCGGTTCGGTCCCGCTCAGGCCGGGTCAGCGCAGCTCCGGTCCGGCACGGTCAGGCGGCGGCCCGCTCCGCGAGCGCCTCCGCCACCCGCCCGAGGTTCGCCAGCTCCGCGCGACGGGTGTCGACGTCGGCGAGGCTCCGTCGCGGCGCGGCGAGGAGCGTCACGTCGGCCAGCCCGGCCGCGGGCAGCCCGATCCGGCCCCACGGCTCGGCGACCAGGCGGACGAGCTCGCCGAGCTGCGGCCCGGAGCACTGCGAGACCGTGGCGGGCGGCAGCCCGGCCCACAGGCCCATGCCCCGCTCGGTCGCGCGGGCGAGCAGCTCCCAGGCGCGCTCGTTCCAGCCCGCCGCCTCCCCTGCGCCGCCGACGTCGGCGAGGTCCAGCCCGACGGCGTCCGCCCCGGCGAGCGCCACGGGCGGCACGCCCACCCAGGTCGCGCCGAGGTGCACGACGACGCGGGCACCGGCCTCGTGCGCGGCGTCGACGACGGGCCGCAGCCCCTCGACGACGTCCGGCCCGGGCACCGCCCGCAGGCGGGAGTAGCCGGAGAAGCTGGGCAGCACGCCCGCGTGCACCTGGCCCAGCAGGGGCTCGGTGAGCTGCACGACCGGCGTCGCGCCGGGGACCTGGGCGCGCACGTCCGCCAGGTGCCGCCGGACCGCCTCGGCCAGCGCGAGCGACAGGTCGCGGCGCGCGCCGGCGTCGGCCAGGACGCGGTCGCCGCGCGCCGACCACAGCTGGGCGGCGAGGGTCCACGGGCCGGTGAGCTCGACGGCGAGCGGGCCGTCGTGCCCCACGGCCGCCACCGCCAGCGCGGACAGGTCCTCGCGCAGCAGCGACTCCGCGCGGCGCAGGTCGGCGCCGGGGTGGTCGGTCAGCTTCCAGCCGTGCGGGCCCAGCTCGACCGGCATCTCCGCCAGCAGCGCCGCCGTCCGGCCGACGGCGTCGGCCCCCGGCCCGCGACCGGTGAGCTGGGCGAGGAACGGGACCGGGTCGACGCCGGTCGGCAGGGACGCCAGGTCGTCCAGCACGGTCTGCTGCGCCACGAGCTCGTCGCGCGCGCCGCCGGGCCACGGGCCGTGCCCGGAGACCGCCGTCACGCGTCCGCCCCCGCTCCGGCCGGCCGCTCGCCCACGACGTCCGCCACGCTGTCGCCCGATGTCACCCGATGTCACCTCTCCCACCCCGTCATGGCACGGCCGGTCGCCGCTCTCGAAGGGTAGGAGCACGGTAACGGTCCGACGAAGGAGTCCCGATGTCCGTCATCCTCGACCAGGCGCCCGCGGCACCCGCGGGCCGGGCCCCCACGTCGCCGCTCGCGCACCCCTCGGGCGGGTCGTCGACCGTGCTGTCCACCCCGCGGGCGGTCGCGATGCGTGTGCACGCCAACGCCATGCCGTCGGGCGCGGAGGCGGTGCTGCGGCGCCAGCTCGCGCCCGGGTTCCGCAACCACGACGTGCTGCCGGGCTGCGCCGGCGGCCCCGACGCGCTCGTCGCCACCATGCACTGGTTCCACGACGCGTTCGACGAGCAGCGCGTCGAGGTGCTGCACGCCGTCACCGAGGGCGACCTGGTGTCGCTGCACGTCGCGTTCAGCGCCCTGCACGCGGGGTTCTTCCTCGGCGTCGCGCCCTCGCACCGGCGCTTCACCGTGCGCGAGATGCACCTGGTGCGCGTCGCGGACGGGCTCGAGGCCGAGCACTGGGTCATGCGCGACCAGGTGTGGTGGGAGCACGAGCTGCGTCGCTGAGCGCCACCGCCGCCGTGGGAGACTGCGCCCATGCGGATCACCGTGCGCAACGCCCGTTTCCAGCAGCTGCAGACGCTGCTCACGAACCGCACCAAGCGAGGTCGCGCCGGGGAGTTCCTGGTGCAGGGCGTGCGCCCGATCACGATGGCGGTCGAGCACGGCTGGCAGGTGCGCACGCTGCTGCACGAGACCGACCGCCGGCTGTCGTCGTGGGCCCAGGAGATGCTGCAGGCCACGGGCGCCGAGACGATCGCGATGTCCCCCGACCTGCTCGCCGAGCTCGCCGAGAAGGACGAGGGCGCCAGCGAGCTGCTGGCCGTGGTCGCGATGCCCGCCGACGACCTGGCGCGGGTCCCGGTGGGGCCGTCGTTCCTGGGCGTCGTCTTCGACCGCCCCACCCAGCCGGGCAACGTCGGCGCGGTCGTGCGGTCCGCCGACGCGTTCGGCGCCGACGGCCTCGTCGTCACGGGGCACGCCGCCGACCCCTACGACCCGAAGGCCGTGCGCGCGACCACCGGCTCCCTCTTCGCGCTGCCCGTCGTCCGGGCGGCCTCGCACGGCGAGGTCATGGACTGGCTGGCCGCGCACCGTGCCGCCGGGCGCCCGGTGACCGTCGTCGCGACCGACGAGGACGGCGACGCCGCGCCCGCCGACGTCGACCTCACGGGCCCGGTGCTGCTCGCCGTCGGCAACGAGACCGCCGGGCTGTCGAGGGGGTGGCGCGAGGCCGCCGACGTCACCGTGGCGATCCCCATGGCCGGGTCGGCGAGCTCGCTCAACGCCTCGAACGCCGCGTCGATCGTGCTGTACGAGGCCCACCGGCAGCGGCTCGCGCGGGGCTGAGCCCGCCACGGCCGGCCGGGCGGTCAGGGGCGCGCGACGGCGCGGCAGCTGCGCAGGAACGAGTCGGCGACCCGGGCGGGGTCCCCGAGGTAGCCCGCGACCATGACACCGTCGCGCAGGAGCATGAGGTCCTCGGCGACGGCGGCGGGGTCGGCCGGGGCGAGCGGGGCGACCAGTCGCGCGAAGGCGTCCTCCCACCACCGACGGTGGGTGTCGACAGCCCGGCGGACGGGGCTGGCGGCGTCCGGGTACTCCGCGGCGGCGTTGATGAACGGGCAGCCGCGGAACCCGGGGCTGCACGCGACGGCCCCGGTGCCGTCCGCGAGCAGGCGCAGGGTGGCGTCGACGTCGCCGCGCCCCTGCTCGATCGCGGCGTCCACCCCCTCGCGCTCGAGCGCCGCCCGGTGCTCGAGATAGGCGACCACCAGGTCGTCCTTGCTCTTGAAGTGCCGGTAGAAGGTCACCTTCGTGGTCCCGGCGCGGTCGATGACCTTGTCGACGCTCACGGCCCGCAGCCCGTGCGCGTAGAACAGCTCGTTCGCCGCCTCGACCAGGCGCTCTCGTACGGACCCCTGCACGGTCGCGATCATACGTGTCCTCCTTGCCCGGCCACCGGCCTTCCCCTTGCGCTCGACGTCCGGCCCTGTGTACGGTCCTGCTCGGTAGAGTGACTAGTCAGTCTACCTCCGTCCCTCTCGAAGGAATGAGCCATGACCACCACCGTGGAACCCCCCACCGCCACCGCCGCCACTCCTGCCACCGCACTGCGGAACCTCTACCTCGTCCGGTTCGGCTTCGCCGTCGTCTGGGCGGTGCTGCTTGTCGTCACCGCGTCGAGCATCGGCCCGGTGACCACGGCGCTGCTCGTGCTGTACCCGCTGTTCGACGTCGCCGCGGCGGTCGTGGACCTGCGGGCCTCGAAGGCCGCGCGCCCCGCCGTCGGCCTCCGCGTGAACGTCGCCCTCAGCCTGCTGACCGCCGCCGCCCTCGGCCTCGCCGTCACCTCCGGCATCCCCGCCGTGCTGCGCGTCTGGGGCGCCTGGGCGATCACCGCCGGGATCGTGCAGCTGGTCGTCGCCGTCCGCCGCTACCGGCTCGGGGGCCAGTGGGCCATGATCCTCAGCGGCGGCATCTCCGTGCTCGCCGGCGGCGGGTTCGTCATGATGGCCGGCGGCCCGGACGCGGCGCTGACCTCGCTCGCCGGGTACGCGACCCTCGGCGGCATCTTCTTCCTCGTCTCGGCGCTGCGGCTGCACCGCGTCGCGAGGGCCGCACGATGACCGCGGCCGTCTACGACGTCGTCGTCGTCGGTGCCGGACCGGTCGGGGAGAACGTCGCCGACCGCGTGGTGCAGGGCGGCCTCACGGCCGCCGTCGTGGAGCGCGAGCTCGTCGGCGGGGAGTGCTCCTACTGGGCCTGCATGCCGACCAAGGCTCTCCTGCGGGACGCCGCCGCGCTGCGCGCCGCCCGGAGCCTGCCCGGGGCGCGCGCCGCCGTGACCGGCGAGCTCGACCCGGCGGCCGTGCTGCGGCGCCGCGACGAGTTCGCCGCCCGCTGGGACGACGGCGGACAGGTCGCCTGGCTGGAGCGGGCCGGCATCGCCCTCGTCCGCGGGACCGGGCGGATCGCAGGCGCCCGCACGGTCGAGGTGACCGGCGCCGACGGGTCGGCGGCCACCCTCGAGGCGCGGCACGCGGTGGTGGTCGCCACGGGCAGCAGCGCCCGGCTGCCGGAGATCCCCGGGCTGGCCGACGTCGCCCCGTGGACCAGCCGGGAGGCCGCCGCGGCGCCGGCCGTGCCCGCGCGGCTCGCGATCGTCGGCGGCGGCGTCGTCGGCGCCGAGATGGCGACGGCGTACGCGGCCCTCGGGGCACAGGTCACCCTCGTGGCCCGGGACGGGCTGCTGCCCGCCGTGGAGCCGTTCGCGAGCGACCTCGTGGCCCGGTCGCTGAAGGCGGCGGGCGTCGTGCAGCACCTCCGGACCGAGCCCGTGCGCGCCCACCGCGACGCTCAGGGGGTCGTGCGCCTCGTCCTCGCCGACGGCTCCGCCGTCGAGGCCGACGAGGTGCTGGTCGCGACGGGCCGTCGGCCGCGCACCGACGACCTCGGCCTGGACCGGTTCGGGCTCGCCCCCGGCGACTGGCTGCGCGTGGACGACTCCCTGCGCGTCCTCGGCCCCGACGGCGCCCCGGTGGGCGACGGGTGGCTCTACGCCGCCGGCGACGTCAACCGCCGCGCGCTGCTGACCCACCAGGGCAAGTACCAGGCCCGGGCCGTGGGCGACACGATCGTCGCCCGGGCCCGCGGCGCCGCGGTCGACCTGTCCCCCTGGGGCCGGCATGCCGCCACGGCCGACCTGCGGGCCGTGCCGCAGGTCGTCTTCACCGACCCGGAGGTCGCGACCGTCGGGCACACCTCCGCCTCCGCGGCGGCGGCGGGACTCCGCGTCCGCACCGTCGAGCACGACCTCGGGTCCGTCGCCGGCGCCGCCCTGCACGCCGACGGCTACACGGGACGGGCCGCCATGGTCGTCGACGAGGACCGGCAGGTGCTCGTCGGCTTCACCGCCGTGGGCCCCGACGTCGGCGAGCTGCTGCACGCCGCGACGGTCGCCGTCGCCGGCGAGGTGCCGCTCGACCGGTTGTGGCACGCCGTCCCCGCGTACCCGACCGTCAGCGAGGTCTGGCTGCGGCTCCTCGAGGCGTACGGGCGGGACGCGGTCCCGGTGGTCGCCGGGGCCGCCTAGCCGCCCCGCCCGCGCCAGGCGTCGGCCACCGTCGCCTGGCCGAGCACCTGCGTGCCGCGGTAGACGACCATCGACTGGCCGGCGGCGACGCCGCGCAGCGGGGTGCCGGTGAGGTGCAGCTCCATGCCGGGTACGCCGTCGTCGGCCACGGCCCCGTCCTGCCCCGGCGTGCCGGTCGTCGCGCGCACCCGCGCGGGCACCGGCGCGCCGTGGGCGCGGACCTGCACCTCGACGTCGTCGACCCAGGCGGTGGGCGGAGGGGCGAGCCAGACGGCCTTCCCGGCGCCGATCCGGTCGACGCTGAGCAGCTCGGCCGGCCCGACCACGACGGTGTTGGTCGACGTCTGCACGTCCACCACGTACCGCGCGCGCCCGTCGGCGGCGGGACGGCCGAGGCCCAGGCCCTTGCGCTGGCCGACCGTGAACGCGTACGCGCCGTCGTGCTCGCCGACCACGGCGCCGTCGGTGTCCACGACCTCGCCCGGGCGGGAGCCGAGCCGGTCGCGCAGGAAGCCGCGGGTGTCGCCGTCGGCCACGAAGCAGATGTCGTAGGAGTCCGGCTTGGCGCTCACGGACAGGCCGCGCCGCTCGGCCTCCGCGCGCACCTCGGCCTTGGAGGCGAAGCCGCCGAGCGGGAACATCGCGCGCG
The DNA here is from genome assembly GCF_042792715.1 of Isoptericola sp. NPDC056618. Taxonomy (NCBI): domain Bacteria; kingdom Bacillati; phylum Actinomycetota; class Actinomycetes; order Micrococcales; family Promicromonosporaceae; genus Isoptericola; species Isoptericola sp. NPDC056618. Next base: position 34,548 of record NZ_JBHTVZ010000015.1, read on the forward strand.
CCAGCCGGTCCGGCCCCATCACGGCCAGCACGTAGGACTGGTCCTTCTCGTCGTTCGGCGACCGGTGCAGCTCGCGGGTCACGGTGCCGTCGGGGGCCTCGCGCGTCACGACCCGCGCGTAGTGGCCGGTGGCGACGGCGTCGAACCCGAGGGCGGTGGCCTTGTCGAGCAGCGCCTCGAACTTGATGTGCTCGTTGCAGCGCACGCACGGGTTCGGGGTACGGCCGGCCTCGTACTCGGACAGGAAGTCCGCGACGACGGTCTCCTCGAACCTCTCGGAGAGGTCCCAGACGTAGTACGGGATGCCGAGCACGTCCGCGGCGCGGCGCGCGTCGCCCGCGTCCTCGATGGAGCAGCAGCCGCGCGAACCCGTGCGGAACTGGTCGCGGTTGCGGCTCAGCGCCATGTGCACGCCGACCACGTCGTGCCCCGCCTCCACGGCGAGCGCCGCGGCGACGGCCGAGTCCACGCCGCCCGACATGGCGGCCAGCACCCTCATACCGTGCCCCCCGCCCCGGCCGGCGCGGACACGAGGCCCGCCGCGCGGGCCCGCTCGACCACCTGGGGCAGCGCGGCGACGAGGCGGTCGACGTCCTCGGCGGTCGACGTCGCGCCGAGCGAGAAGCGCAGCGCGCCGCGGGCGTCGAGCTCCGGCACGCCCATCGCGAGCAGCACGTGCGACGGCTGCGGCACGCCCGCCTGGCACGCCGACCCGGTGGAGGCCTGCACGCCCGCGGAGTCCAGCAGGTAGAGCAGCGAGTCGCCCTCGGCTCCGGGGAACGTGAAGTGCGCGTTGGCCGGGAGCCGCGCGGCGGCGCCGTCGCCGGCGGTCGGGCCCGACGCCGGGTCGGGGCCGCGCAGCACCGCCTCCGGGTCGACGGCGCGCACGCCCGCGACGAGCCGGTCGCGCAGGGCGCCGAGGGCCGCCGCGCGCTCGGGCCGGGCGGCGACGGTCTCCGCGAGCGCGACGGCGAACGACCGGATCGCGGGCACGTCGAGCGTGCCGGAGCGCACCCCGCGCTCCTGGCCGCCGCCGTGCAGCACCGCCTCGAGCGGCAGGTCGCGGCGGGCGAGCAGCGCGCCCACGCCGATCGGCCCGCCGAGCTTGTGCGCCGTCACCGTCATCGCGTCGACGCCCGAGGCCGCGAAGTCGACCTCGACCTGGCCCACGGCCTGCACCGCGTCGGTGTGCACGGGGACGCCGTGCTGGTGCGCGAGCCGCACGACGTCGCGCACCGGCTGCAGCGTGCCCACCTCGTTGTTGGCCCACATCACCGAGACGAGCGCGACCTCATCGCCGTGCTCCGTCAGCTCGGCGCGCAGGGCCGCGAGGTCGAGCCGGCCGTCGCCGTCCACGGGGAGCAGCACGATCTCCGCGCCCGCGTGCCCCGCGAGCCAGAACGCCGGGTCGAGCACCGCGTGGTGCTCGACGGCGGACACCAGCACGCGGGTGCGGCGCGGGTCCGTGCGGCGTCGGCCCCAGAAGATCCCCTTGATGGCGAGGTTGTCGGACTCGGTGCCCCCGCCGGTGAAGATCACCTCGCTGGGCCGCGAGCCCAGCGACGCGGCGACGGACTCGCGCGACTCCTCGACGGCCCGTCGCGCCGCGCGCCCCGCGGAGTGCAGCGAGCTCGCGTTGCCGGTCCGGCCGGCCTCCGCCACGTACGCCTCGAGCGCCGCCCGCGACATGGGGGTCGTGGCGGCGTGGTCGAGGTAGGCACCGGCGGGCGCCTCGGGGGTGGTCACGGTCCCCCAGTCTACGAACTCCCCGGCTCGGCAACGAGCGTGCTGACTTGATCCTCATTCGGGCGGAATGAGGATCAAGTCAGCACGCTCGTTGCGGCCGTCCGCTGCGGGTCAGCGGTGGCGCGGCCACGGGAACGGCCCGGGGCCGTCCCAGCCGTCGCCGCCCTTGCCGTGACCGTTGCCGTTCCCGTGACCGTTGCCGTGGCCGTTCCCGGGGTGCTCGCCCCGCCCGGTCTTGTAGACCTGGATCGTGGACGGGCGGGGCCCGCGCCAGGCGCCGGCCGGGGCCCGCTCGCCCTCGGCGAGGTAGTCCGGGAAGTAGGAGTTCGGCGCGGCGAAGGTCCCGTCCTCCCCCGGGTGCTGGACGTTGACGTAGACCATCCCGTCGCGCGAGTCGACGACGGGCCCGCAGGTCTCGGCGTCGCGCGGCACGGACAGGAACTGCTCGACGCGGCCGCGCTGGCGGCCCGTGAGGGTCACCTTGAACAGGCCGTCGCACTTCTGGATCGTCGACGGCGCGCCGTCCGTGGAGATCCACAGGTTGCCCTCGGCGTCGAACGCGAGGTTGTCGGGGCAGGAGATCGGCGACACCTTGTCGGCGGGGAAGCCCGAGAAGTACGTCGAGCCGTTCACCGACGGGTCGCCCGCGACGAGCAGGAGGTTCCACGTGAACGTCGTCGCGGTCTGGTCGCCGCCGTCCTCGATGATCTCGACGACGTGCCCGTCACGGTTGGTGGTGCGGGGGTTGGGCTCGGTGGCCCCCTCCTTGTCCGCCTTGCCGCGGTCGGTGTTGTTGGTGCACGCCACGTAGATGCGGCCGGTGAGCGGGTTGGGCTCGACGTCCTCGGGGCGGTCCATCTTGGTGGCGCCCACGGCGTCGGCCGCGAGGCGGGTGAAGACCAGCACCTCCTCGGTGGTCATGCCCGGCACCTGCGACTCGCCGTCCTTGACCAGCGCCACCCACTCGCCCGTGCCGTCGAAGGCGCCGTCGGACGGGACCGCGCCCGTGCCGTCGATCTCGGACGCCGGGGAGTCGCCACGGAACCGGGCGACGTACAGGTCGCCCTCGGACAGCAGGGTCTTGTTGTGGCGGCGGGCCCACCGGCTGCTGCCCTCGCGGAAGCGGTTCTTCGACACGAACTTGTACACGTAGTCGAAGCGCTCGTCGTCGCCCATGTACGCGACGGCGTGCCCGCGCTTGGACAGGATGACGTTGGCGCCCTCGTGCTTGAAGCGGCCCAGCGCCGTGTGCTTCACCGGCGCCTCGTCGGGCTCGTACGGGTCCACCTCGACGATCCAGCCGAAGCGGTGGCTCTCGTACTCGTAGCCGGGGTTGCGACCGTCGAAGCGCGGGTCGTCGAGCTCCCAGCCGTAGCTCGTGGCGGCGTCCTTGAGGCCGTAGCGCGCGTCGCGCGGGTCCTTGCCGTTGACGCGGAAGTTCGCGTTGTAGTTCTCCTCGCCGGAGACGACGGTGCCCCACGGCGTCGTGCCGCCCGCGCAGTTGTTGAGCGTGCCGCGCACGCGGGTGCCGGTCGGGTCCTCGACCGTCTTCATGAGGTACGAGCCCGCCGCCGGGCCGTCCACGCGGAACTCCGTGTCCACGGTGATGCGGCGGTTGTAGCGGCTGATCCGGGAGTAGCTCCACGGGGAGCCCTCGCGGTCGCGGCGCACCTCGACGACCGACAGGCCCCAGGCCGCGCGCTCGATCGCACGGCGCGTGGCGGCGTCGTACGACTCGTCGAACATGATCCCGGCGTTGGTGTACTCGTGGTTGCTGACGAGCAGGCCGCGCCGCCCGCGCTTCGTCCTGCCCCCGCGCGGCTGCACGTCGTCGGGGTCGGCCGGGAGGATGTCGAGGTAGTCGACGTTGTAGCCGAACTGCTTGGCCTGCTGCTCCGGCGTCTGGTGCGCGGCGTCGAACGCGCGACCGCCGGGCAGGATCGGGTCGCCCCAGCGGATGATCGGCGACCACTCGTACCCCTCGGGCACGACGAACGCGTCCACGCCGGCGTCCTGGGGCGCGATGGCGCCGAAGGCGAGGCCCTTGCCGGCGCCGTGGCCACGGCCCGCGGCCGTGACGGCGCTCGCTCCGGGCGCGCCCGCCACCTGGGTGCCGACGACGACGGTGGCGGCCGCGGCGGCCAGGCCGCCGAGCATGACGCGGCGGGACAGCGCCCGCGCCGCGACGTCGCGGAAGTACTCGTTGGCGGACTCGTTGGGCGCGGGGTGCGAGCACGCGTCGGCGCACTTGAGCCGGCACGTGACCGGGCTGCGCTTGCCGCGCGCGTAGTGCGGGCTGTGAGGCGTGGCCGCGAGCTCCAGCAGCGGGCGCGACTCGGGGGCGATCGTCATCGGTGGCACTCCTGAGATAGGGCGGTGACGGGACCGGGGGTGACGAGCCCGACGGTAGGGAGCACCGATGGCGTCACGTCGTCGTGACGCCGACCCTCAGGTGAACAGGGAATGACGCGCAGGGTGGCCGGCCTCGTCGACGGCGCGGTCGGGGCCGGCCATCTCGGCCCACACGTCGTCGAGGGAGAGGCCGAGGACGTCCGCGATCGCGGCGACGGTCGGGAACGCGGGGGTCGCGACGCGCCCGGACTCGATCTTCCGCAGGGTCTCCGGCGACACCCGCGCGTCGAGCGCGACCTGGAGCATCGAGCGCTCGCCCCGGGCGCGCCGCAGGAGGGCGCCGAGGCGGCGCCCGCGCTCGACCTCGGCGGGGGTGAGGGGCAGCCGGACCATGATCCGACTCTAATACCGGGATAACATGGCCGGTATTGTTATAGGTATACCGAGGAGGCCGCACCGCATGATCGAGATCCTGAACTCCGTCGAGCTGGCCCGGGCGCGGGAGACCGGTGCGCTCGTCGCCGACATCCTGCAGACCCTGCGCCGCCGCAGCACGGTCGGCACGAACCTCCTCGACCTGGACCGGTGGGCCGCCGAGCTGATCGCCGAGGCGGGCGCGCGGTCCTGCTACGTCGACTACGCGCCGCCCTTCGGCCGGGGGCCGTTCGGCCACCACCTGTGCACCGCCGTCAACGACGCCGTGCTCCACGGCATGCCGCACGACCGCGCGCTGGCCGACGGCGACCTGCTCACGCTCGACCTCGCCGTCCTCCGGGACGGGGTCGCCGCCGACGCCGCGATCAGCGTCGTCGTGGGGTCGTCACGGCCCGCGGAGAGCCTCGCCCTGATCGACGTCACCGAGCGCGCCCTGGCCGCGGGGATCGCCGCGGCCGGGCCCGGCGTCCGCCTGGGCGACGTCTCCCACGCCATCGGCACCGTCCTCGCCGGCGCGGGGTACCCGGTCAACACCGAGTTCGGCGGCCACGGCATCGGGTCGACGATGCACCAGGACCCGCACGTCGCCAACACCGGACGGCCCGGCCGCGGGTACCGGCTGCGGCCCGGCCTGCTCCTCGCGCTGGAGCCGTGGGTCATGGCGGACACCGACGAGCTGGTCACCGATGCCGACGGCTGGACGCTCCGCAGCGCGACCGGCTGCCGCACGGCGCACAGCGAGCACACCATCGCCATCACCGACGACGGGGCCGAGATCCTCACCCTGCCCCGGGACGCGGTCGCCTGAACGACCGCCCGAGCGCTCAGCCCAGCGACGCCACCCACTCCGACGTTCCGTCGTCGAAGCCCTGCTCCTTCCAGATCGGCACCTCGGCCTTGAGCTCCTCGACCAGGTCCGACGCCGCGGTGAACGCCGCCTGCCGGTGCCCCGCGGCCACGGCGGCCACCACCGCGACGTCGCCGATCGCCAGGTCGCCGGTGCGGTGCACCACGGCGACGCGGACGCGGTCCCCCGTCGCCGCGGCGGTGCGGCGCGCGACGCGTTCCGCCACCGTCCGCAGCACCGTCGCCGCGTCCGGGTGCGCCTCGTAGTGCAGCCGTGCGACCCCGCGCCCGCCGTCGTGGTCGCGCACGTAGCCGGCGAACGTCGCCACCGCGCCGCACGCGTCGTCGCGCACCAGCGCCCCGAGCTCCGCGACCAGCGGGTCCAGGGGCGAGTCGACGACGTCGGCGCGCAGCACGGCGACATCCGCGGGCGCGTCAGGCTCCTGGCCCACCTGCCCGGGGTGGTCGCCGCCGGCGAGCTGGTCGACGGCGTGCGGCAGCACGTCGGCCAGCGCGTCGAGGCCGTCCGTCACGCCGCCGACGGAGCCCGGCAGGTTGACCACCAGCGTGCGGCGGGCCACGCCGGCGACGCCGCGGGACAGCGCCGCCGCGGGGACGGCCCGCTTCGCGGGGTCGGTCGGCGCGGTCGAGCGCGCGCGGACGAGCTCCGCGATCCCCGGCACCTCGCGGTCCAGGACGGCGCGGGTCGCCTCCGGGGTGCGGTCGCGCGGGCCGAGCCCCGTGCCGCCGCTGGTGACGATCAGGTGCGGCACGTCGTCCGGCGCCTCCCCCGTCCCGGGTGCGAGCAGCGCGGCGAGCGCCTCGCGCACCGGCTCGCCGTCGGGCACGACGACGGGCGACGACGTGCGCCAGCCCCGGGCCGCGAACCACGCGACGGCCGCCGGGCCCGAGCGGTCCTCGTACTCCCCCGCCGCCGCGCGGTCCGAGGCTACGACGACGGCGACGCGCCGCTGTGCGTGAGCGCCCCCGTGGTGCTCGTGCGTGCCGGTCATGCGTCCTCCCGGCCCGCCTCGGAGGTGGCCGCCGCGCGCGCCCAGTCGCCGGACTTGCCGCCCGACTTCGCCACCACCTGCACGTCGGTGAGCACGGCGGCCTTGTCGACGGCCTTGATCATGTCGTAGAGCGTCAGCCCGGCGACGGTGACGGCGGTGAGCGCCTCCATCTCGACGCCGGTGCGGCCGGTGGTGCGCACGGTCGCGGAGATCCCGACCGTGCCGGACCCGTCGGAGGCGGGCACGACGTCGATCTCCACGCCGGAGATCGGCAGCGGGTGGCACAGCGGCACGAGGTCGGGCGTGCGCTTGGCGCCCAGGATCCCGGCGATGCGCGCGGTGGCGATCGCCTCCCCCTTCGGCAGGTCGCCGGAGGCGATCCGCTCGACGACGTCCGCGCGCGTGCGCAGCACGCCCGTCGCCGTGGCCTCCCGCTTCGTCACGTCCTTGGCGGAGACGTCGACCATGTGGGCAGCGCCGTCGGCGCGGTAGTGGGTCAGGCCCTGGTTCGGGTCGTGCGGGTCGGGCGTCGGGTCGGTCAACGGAGCTCCTGGTAGTCGACGAGGTCGCCGGCGTCGAGGCGCGCGACGCCGGGCGGTACGTGCACGAGGACGGTCGCGGCGGCGAGGTGGGTCAGCAGGTGCGAGCCGGGTCCGCCGGTCATGCGCACACGGCCGTCGGGGTCGAGCGCGCCCCGCCGCACCTGATGGAGCGCGTGCGGCGAGTCGAGCGGCTCGGCGAGGGGCGCGCGGCCGGTGGCCCGGCGGGCCGGCGACGCGCCCGTCGCCGCGGCGAGCACCGGGCGCAGGAACAGCTCGAACGACACGTACGCGCTCACCGGGTTGCCGGGGAACGCCACGAGCGGCACGTCCCGTCCGGACCCGAGGGTGACCGTGCCGAGGCCCTGCGGCCCGCCCGGCTGGACGGCGACGTGCCCGAACCAGGCGTCGGTGAGGGTCTGCCGCACCACCTCGTACGCCCCGGCGGACACGCCGCCTGTCGTCACGACGAGGGCGACGTCGCCCGCCGCGTCGGCGAGCACCCGGAGCAGAGCGTCGGGCCGGTCCGGCGCGACGCGGGTCGTGACCCGGGCGCCCGCCTGCCCGAGCGCCGCGGTGAGCGCGGCGCCGTTGGCGTCGTGCACCTGCGCCGGGCCGAGCGGTGCTCCCGCCGGGGCCAGCTCCGAGCCGGTGGAGACGAGCAGCACGAGCGGCGGGGCCGCGACCTCGACGGTCGTGACGCCCGCGGCGACGAGCGCCCCGAGCTGCGGGCCTCCGAGCGGCGTGCCCGCAGGGACCAGCACGTCGCCGGCCGCGACGTCGGAGCCAGCCGTCCGCACGAACGTGCCGCGCGTGACGGGAGCGGCGAACCGGACCTCCGCGGTCGTGGCCGGGTCCGGGAAGCGCGGCGGGTCGGCGTCCTCGATCTTGACGACGGCGTCGGCCCCGGCGGGCACGGGCGCCCCGGTCATCACGGGCGCCGCGGTGCCCGGGTCCAGCGCCGGCGGCCGGGTCCCGGCGGGGACGGGGGCGACAACGGGCAGCGCCACCGGGTCGCCGACGGACGCGCCGGCGAGGTCCGCGGAACGCACCGCGTACCCGTCCATCTGGGAGTTGTCGAAGCCGGGCAGCGCGACGGCGGCCACGGCGTCACGCGCCAGCACGCGCGGCGACAGCCCGGCCCCGGCGCCCACCTGCGTCAGCAGGGTCGCGACGTCGATCCGCGCGGACGCCCGCCCGCGCGCCGCCGCCAGGGCGGGCTCGACCGCCTCGGCCACCGCGGCCGCGTGGTCGGCCACCGACCGTCGCCGCGTCACGTCGTCATGCACGGGCGTCAGCCTATGTCCCGCGCCGCCCACGGTCCTCAGCAGGTCACGGAGGCCCGCCCCGTCGCGCTCGTCCGGGGCGCGGGGGTTCAGGTCCCCCTCCGGACACGGGCGCGGTCACCCTCGACGGTGCAGCAGACTCAGCTCCCTCGTCCTGCATGTGCGGGACTATGCTGCTGATCGTGCCGCACATGCGAGTTTCGGAAGCGTCCGTGTACCTCGGCGTCAGCGACGACACCGTGCGCCGGTGGATCGACCGCGGGCTGCTCGGGTCCACGACGGACGCGTCGGGCCGCAAGGTCGTCGACGGGTACGAGGTGGCGATGGTGGCGCGCGAGCACGCGACCGTCCCGGCCCTGCCCGGCGGGATGAGGAGCTCGGCGCGCAACCGCTTCGTCGGGCTCGTCACGGACATCCGGAGCGACCCGGTCATGTCGCAGGTGGAGCTGCAGTGCGGCCCGTTCCGCGTGGTGTCGCTCATGAGCAGCGAGGCCGTGCGCGACCTCGGTCTCGAGCGCGGCTCCGTGGCGGTGGCGGTCATCAAGTCGACGACGGTCGTGATCGAGGCAGAGGACAAGGGAGTCGCATGAGGAAGCACGTCGCCGCCGGGGCCGCGGCCTTGACGATCGGCGCCGCGGTGACGGCGCTGGCGGGCTGCGGCGCGCCGGCGTCGGGCGACGACGGCGGCACGACGACGCTCACCGTGTTCGCGGCGGCGTCGCTGAAAGGCTCGTTCGAGGACCTCGCCGAGCAGTTCGAGGCGGCGCACGACGGCGTGGACGTCCAGCTCAGCTTCGCGGGGTCGTCCGACCTGGTGGCGCAGATCCAGCAGGGCGCGCCCGCCGACGTCTTCGCCTCCGCGGACACCGCGAACATGGACAAGCTCGTCGGAGACGGCCTGGTGACCGACCCGCGGGACTTCGCCACCAACGCGCTGGAGATCGCCGTCCCGCCGGGCAACCCGGCCGGCGTCGAGTCCCTCCAGGACCTCGCCTCCCCGGACGTGAGGCTCGTGCTGTGCGCGCCGGAGGTGCCGTGCGGTGCCGCGTCCGCGAAGGTCGCCGACGCCGCGAGCCTCGACCTGCGGCCGGTGAGCGAGGAGCAGAGCGTCACCGACGTCCTCGGCAAGGTGATCGCGGGCGAGGCGGACGCCGGGCTCGTGTACGTCACGGACGTCGCCGCCGCGGGGGCCGACGTCGAGGGCGTCGAGCTCCCCGAGGCGTCCGAGGCCGTCAACACGTACCCGATCGCGCCCGTCGCCGACGCGAGGCAGGCGGAGCTGGCACAGGAGTTCGTCGACCTCGTCCTGTCGGACGACGGCCGGCAGACCCTCGCCGGGTTCGGCTTCGCGGCCCCGTAGGGGAACCGTGCGGAACTCGACAGGCTCGACCAGCGTGGGGACCGCCGTCGGCCTGCCGCGCTGGGCGTTCCTGCCCGCCGCGGTGGGCGGGCTGTTCGTGCTGCTGCCGCTGGTCGCGATGGCGACGCGGGTCGACTGGTCGAGCTACTGGTCGCTGATCACCAGCGAGTCGGCGCGGGCGGCGCTGCTGCTGAGCCTGCAGACGTCGGCGGCCAGCACGGTGGCGTGCCTCGTGCTCGGCGTCCCGATGGCGCTGGTGCTGGCGCGGTGCCGCTTCCCCGGCATCGACCTGCTGCGCTCGCTGGTGATGGTGCCGCTGGTGCTGCCGCCCGTGGTGGGCGGCATCGCGCTGCTCTACACGTTCGGTCGGCGCGGCCTGCTCGGCGAGACGCTCGAGGTGGCGGGCGTGCAGGTCGCGTTCTCGACGACGGCGGTGGTGCTCGCGCAGACGTTCGTCGCGCTGCCGTTCCTCGTGACGAGCCTCGAGGGCGCCCTGCGCACGGCGGGCGCACGCTACGAGGTGGTCGCGGCGTCGCTCGGCGCGCGCCCGACGACGGTGCTCCGCCGCGTGACCCTCCCCCTCGTGTGGCCGGGCCTGCTGTCCGGGGCGGTGCTGTCGTTCGCCCGCGCTCTCGGGGAGTTCGGCGCCACGATCACGTTCGCCGGCAGCCTGCAGGGCGTCACCCGCACCCTGCCGCTGGAGATCTACCTGCAGCGCGAGACCGACCCCGACGCCGCCGTCGCGCTGTCCCTCCTGCTCGTCGTCGTCGCCGTCCTCGTCATCGCCGCCACGCGGCGGGACCGGAGCCTGCTGTGACGCTGACGTTCGCCGCCACGCTGCCCGCCCGCGGCTTCGACGTCGAGCTCGACGTCCCCGAGGGCCGCACCCTCGCCCTGCTCGGCCCCAACGGGGCGGGCAAGTCGACGGCGCTCGGCCTCACGGCGGGCACGCTGCGCCCGCACGACGGCGAGATCGTGCTCGACGGCCGCCCCCTCGTGCGCGCCGCCGGCGGCCGCGTCCGCACCTGGGTGGCGCCGCACGACCGGCACGTCGCGCTGCTCGCGCAGGAGCCGCTGCTCTTCCCGCACCTGTCCGTGCGGCAGAACGTGGCGTTCGGGCCGCGGTCCCAGGGCGCCCGACGGCGCGCGGCCGATGCGGCGGCAGGCCGGCGGCTCGAGCAGGTCGGGCTCGCGCACCTGGCGGACCGCGCGCCCTCGACCCTGTCGGGCGGGCAGGCGCAGCGCGTCGCCGTCGCGCGGGCGCTCGCGGCCGAACCGCGGCTGCTGCTGCTCGACGAGCCCATGGCCGCGCTCGACGTCGACGTCACGCCCGAGCTGCGCCAGACCCTCCGCCACCTGCTCGAGGGGCAGACGGCGGTGATCACCACCCACGACGTCCTCGACGCGCTGCTGCTCGCCGACGAGGTGGCCGTGGTCGAGGGCGGGCGCGTCGTCGAGCACGGCCCGACCGCCCAGGTCCTGAGCCGGCCGCGCAGCGCGTTCGCGGCGAAGATCGCCGGGCTCAACCTCCTGGCCGGGTCGTGGACCGGCGACGGCGTGCGCACCCCCGCGGGCGAGGTGGTGCACGGCCGCACCCCGGCCGACGGGATCGCCGCGGGGACGCCGACGACCGCCGTCTTCCGACCCGCCGCCGTCGCCGTGTACCTCGACGAGCGGCACGGCTCCCCGCGCAACGCGTTCCGCGCCACGGTGCGGTCCCTCGAGCCGCGCGGCGACCTGGTGCGTGTGCGCACCGACCGCCTCGCCGCCGACGTCACGCCCCAGTCCGCCGCCGAGCTCGCCCTCGTGCCCGGCGCGCGGGTGTGGCTGACGGTCAAGGCCGCGGAGGTCGACGTCTACCCGGCCTGACCCTCAGAGCGCCTCGTCGTGCGCCAGCTCTAGCCGGTAGCCACGCTTGACCACCGTCTTGACCAGCTCGCGGCGACCGGTGGCGTCGCGCAGGCGGGCGACGGCGACCTCGACGGCGTGCGGGTCGCGGGAGCTGCCGGGCAGCACGTCGAGCACGCGCTCGCGCGGCACGACGTCGCCGCCGGCGGAGGCGAGCAGCCGCAGCACCTCGACGCCGGTCGGCGACAGGGGCAGCACCTGCTGGTCCAGGACGGCGACACGCGCCCGGATGACGAGCGGCCCGGCGACGGTGGCGAGGGCCACCGACTCCAGGTGCTCGTAGTGCCCGACGATCGACCGCACGAGCGCGCCGAGCCGACCGCGCTCGGGCTGCAGGGTCGGGATGCCGCGCGACTCCAGCGGGCGCGCGGTGACGGGCCCGACGGCGGCGGCGACCATCGACCCGTCGACGAACCGCGCCACGACCGCGTCGCGCAGGCCCTGGGTCTCGACGGCGCTCAGCCACGCCTCGGCGCCGGGCGCGGACGTGAAGGCGACCGCGTCGATCTCGCCCGCCGCGGCGGCGCGCACGGAGGCCTCGACGGCGGCCGGGTCGGGCGGCGGCCCCCACCGGTACACGACCAGCGCGGACACCCGGGCGCCCGCCTTCTCGAACACGACGTCCAGCCCGTCGGCGCCCGCACCGTGGTGCTGGATGGCGACGTGCAGCCCGCTCACGCCCTCGCTGAGCAGCACCTCGGCGACCTCGGCGGACGTCTCGGACTCCGCGACCCAGTCGGCCTGCAGCCCCGCGGCCTGGATGGCGCCGCGCGCCTTGGGACCGCGCGCGACGATCCGCGACCGGCCCAGGACGGCGAGCAGGTCGTCGGCGAGCCCGTGCGCGTCGGCGGCCTCGATCCACGCGCGGAACCCGACGCCGGTGGTCGCGACGACGACGTCCGGCGGGTCGGCGACGAGGGCGCGCGTCGCCGCGATCAGGGCGTCGTCGTCCACGTGCGGGATCATGCTGAGCGCCGGAGCGTGCCGGACGGCGGCGCCGCGGCGCTCCAGGGCGGCGGCCAGCTCGCCCGAGCGGCGGTCGGCCGTGACCAGCACCGTGCAGCCCGCCATCACCTGCCCCAGCGCCGGCCGTGGGCCCGGCGCGGTATCAGCCACCGACCTGCCCTGCGGCTCCTCCTGCGTCACGCGCGACCTCCAGCAGCTCCTCGTGGGCCACGTCGCCGATCACGACCACGGCCGGCGCGCGGACCCCGACCTCCTCGGCACGCTTGGCGGCCAGGTCGAGGGCGACGCGCGTGACCCGCTGGTCGGGCAGCGAACCTCGTTCCACGATAGCGACGGGCGTCCCCGGCGCGGCGCCCGCGTCCAGCAGGCGGGCGACGATCCCGGGCAGCGCGGCCACGCCCATGAGCACGACCAGCGTCGCCGCCCGCGAGGTCACGCACGCGACGGAGACGTCGTCGAGCACGTCGCCGCCCGCCGCGCCGTCGCGGGTGTGGCCCGTGACGACGTGGAACGCCGTCGTCGTGCCGCGGTGCGTCAACGGCACCCCGGCCAGCGCGGGCGCGGCGAGCGCGGACGAGACCCCGGGCACCACCTCGACCGGCACCCCGGCGGCCCGGCAGGCCGCGACCTCCTCGCCGCCGCGGCCGAAGACGAACGGGTCGCCGCCCTTGAGGCGCACCACGCGCTGGCCGGTCAGCGCGCGCGCCACGATCAGCGCGTCGATCTCCTCCTGCGGCAGCGTGTGCCGGCCCGGCGTCTTGCCGACGTCGACGACCTCGACGCCGGGGTCCAGGTCGTCGAGCACCTCGCGCGGCACCAGCCGGTCGGTGACGACGACGTCGGCCGTGGTCAGCGCGCGCCACGCGCGGTACGTGAGCAGGTCCGCGGCGCCCGGACCGGCGCCGACCAGGGTGACGCGGCCGAGGGTCGCGCCGGGCGTCGTCATCCGATCCCCACGTGCACGACGCCGTCGGACACGACGACCGGGAACGACGCGAGGTCCCCCGCCAGCCCCGCGCGCGGCTCCTTGCCCGCCGCGTCGAGGCAGCGGCCCGTGTGCAGCTCGAAGACCTGCTTGTACACCGGGGACGCCACCGTGGGCGTGCCGCCGCGGGTGCCGACGATGCCGCGCGACATGACGTTCGCGCCCGAGTACGGGTCCAGCTGCTGCACGGCGCAGACCGTGCCGTCCAGCAGGCGGAACAGCGCCACCTGCAGCTCCTCGCCGTCCGAGCCGGTCACCAGGGCGGCGGCGCCGCGCTCGGGGACCAGCGCGCCCAGCGGGCAGACGGCGGTCCAGCCGGGGCCGTCCACGAGGGTCGTGGCGGTGGTGCTCGGAGTCAGGGCGGTCATGCGCGCACCTCCAGGGTGGGGCCGGCGACGAGGACGGGGCTGGTGAGGGCGGAGACGAGGTCGGGGTCGACAGGGCCGTCGGCGCCGGAGGCGACCTCGTCCGCGGTGGCCGGGCGCTTCTGCCCGCGCTCGGGCACGTACGCGAGCGCCGGGTCGGGCGTGGTCGGGGCGTTGACGAAGGAGCCGAACCGGGCCAGCTTCTCCGGGTCGTCGAGCACGGCCTTCCACTCGTCCTCGTACCCCTCGACGTGCTGCGCCATCGCGGCATCGAGGTCCGCGCCGATGCCGAGGGAGTCCTCGATCACCACCTGGCGGATCGCCTCGAGCCCGCCCTCGTACTCCTCCACCCACGGCGCGGTGCGCTGCAGCCGGTCGGCGGTGCGGATGTACAGCATGAGGAAGCGGTCGACGGTGCGCAGCAGCTCGGCGGACGAGAGGTTCTCGGCGAGGAGCTGCGCGTGCCTCGGCGTCTGGCCGCCGTTGCCGCCCACGTAGACGTTCCAGCCCTGGTCGGTGGCGATGACCCCGACGTCCTTGCCGCGGGCCTCCGCGCACTCGCGGGCGCAGCCGGAGACGCCGAGCTTGAGCTTGTGCGGCGAGCGCAGCCCGCGGTACCGCAGCTCGAGCTCGACGGCCATGCCCACCGAGTCCTGCACGCCGTACCGGCACCAGGTGGACCCGACGCACGACTTCACGGTGCGCAGCGACTTGCCGTACGCGTGCCCGGACTCGAAGCCGGCGTCCACGAGCCGCCGCCAGATCTCCGGGAGCTGCTCGACGCGGGCGCCGAACATGTCGATCCGCTGGCCGCCGGTGATCTTCGTGTAGAGGCCGAAGTCCTTCGCGACCTGCCCGACGACGATCAGCCCCTCGGGCGTCACCTCGCCACCCGGCATGCGCGGGACGACCGAGTACGTGCCGTCCTTCTGCATGTTGGCGAGCATGTGGTCGTTGGTGTCCTGCAGGGTGGCCTGCTCGCCCGCGAGGATGTGCCCGTTACCGAGGCTGGCCAGGATCGAGGCGACCGTGGGCTTGCAGATGTCGCAGCCGCGGCCGGCGTCGCTCGCGCCGTCGGGCACCCGCCCGAACCTGGCGATGATCTCGCTGAACGTGTGCAGGTCGGCCACGCGCACGGCGTCGAAGAGCTGGGCGCGGGAGAGCTCGAAGTGCTCGCACAGCGCGTTGCTCACCTCGACGCCGGCCCTGGCCAGCTCCGTCTTCGTCAGCTTGGTGACCAGCGGCAGGCAGGCCCCGCACGTGGTGCCGGCGCGGGTGCACGCCTTGACGCCGGCGACGTCGGTGCAGTCGTGCTCCGTCACCGCGCCGCGGATCGTGCCCGCCGAGACGTTGTTGCACGAGCAGACGTTCGCGTCGTCGGGCAGCTCGAGCGAGGGCGCGCCGCCCGCGCCCTCGGGCAGCAGGAACGCCGACGGGTCGCCCGGCAGCTCCGCGCCGAGCATCGGGCGCAGCGACGCGTACGGACCGGCGTCGCCGACGAAGACGCCGCCCAGCAGGGTCCGCGCGTCGTCGGCCATGACGAGCTTGCTGTAGACGCCGCGCAGCGGGTCGGCCCACACGATCTCGACCGATTTCTCGGTGCGGCCGTGCGCGTCGCCGAAGCTCGCGACGTCGACGCCCGAGAGCTTGAGCTTGGTCGCCGTGTCCGCGCCGGGGAACGTGGCCTCGCCGCCGAGCAGCCGGTCGGCCACGACCTCCGCCATCGTGTTGCCGGGCGCCACCAGGCCGAGGCAGCGGCCCTCGATGCAGGCGACCTCGCCGATCGCCCAGACGTGCGCGTCGGCCGTGCGGCAGGTGAGGTCGACGACGGCACCGCCGCGCTCGCCGACCTCCAGGCCGGCCGCGCGGGCCAGCTCGTCGCGGGGCCGCACGCCCGTGGCCATCACGACGACGTCCACGTCCAGCCGGCCGCCGTCGGCGAAGTCCATGCGGCCCACGTGCCCGGTGCGGCGGTGCGGGCGGATCGCCTTGGTCGCGGTGTCGGTACGCACCGAGATGCCCTTGTCGTTGATGAGCCGCTTGAGCGCGTGCCCGCCGCCCAGGTCGATCTGCACGTCCATGAGGTGCGTGCCGAACTGGATCACCGTGGCCTGCGCGCCGAGCGCCTTGAGCGCGCCCGCGGCCTCCAGCCCCAGCAGGCCGCCCCCGACGACCGCGCCGCGCACCGGCCGCTCGACCACGCCGCCCCGCGTCTCGACGCGCCCCGCCTCGCGCTTGGACTCGACCCAGCCGCGCAGCGCCGCGACGTCGTCGATGGTGCGGTACACGAAGACGCCGGGCAGGTCGTTGCCGTCGATGGGCGGCATCGCGGCGCTCGACCCGGTCGCGAGCACCAGCTCGTCGTAGGCGTGCACGCGGCCGAGGCGGTCGGTGACCGTCCGCGCGGCGCGGTCGATCGACGCGACGGCGCAGTCCCGGTGCAGGTCGACCAACGGGTCGTCCCACAGCGCCGGGTCGCCGAGCGTGAGGTCCTCGGCGTCGCGCACCTCGAAGTAGCGCGTGAGCCCGACCCGGTCGTACGGCTTGCGCGGCTCCTCCGCGAAGACGGTCACGCGCCAGGCGCCGGCGTCGTCGCGCGCCCGCAGCGCCTCGACGAAGCGCTGCGCGACCATGCCGCCGCCCACGACGACGACGTGCCGCGGGTCCGGCCGGGTGCTGGGGGGCGTGCCCTGCGTCTCGTTCATGGCGCTGACGCTAGGAAGCCGCCGTGTCGCGGCCGTCAGGCCACGGTTACCTCACGGGAACATCTGCCTCACGCGCGAAACATGCCGCGCGAGAGGGTCGGCCCCTCGAACGCCTTCCAGCAAGCGATCTCTCGCGCCATCGGGCTGAATGACGCAGAGGATCCCTTGCTGGAAGGTCAGACTCCGGCGACGACCTCCATCGGGCCCTCGTCCGGCGTCGGGACCTCGAAGCCGTCGTGGTACGCCGCCGCGACCTCGGGGGTCAGGACGACGTCGTGCGGGTGCGCGGCGGCCCGGGCGGCGACGCGCGCGAGGGCGACGTCGCGCGGGGTGTCGACGTGCACGACCAGCGCGTCCGCGCCGTGCGCCGCGCCGAGCGCCCGGTACTCCTCCCGGGACGCGCGGGACCAGAACGACGAGTCGACGACGACGTCGCGACCCTCGTCCAGGAGCGTCTCGACCCGGGCGCGCAGCGCGTCCGCCACCCGGCGGGCGGCGTCGTCGGGCAGCGGGTGCACGGCCGGGTGCCCGGCCGCCCACGCGAGCTCGTCGACGGACACGACGGCGTAGCCGTCGGCCGCCAAGCGGCGGGCGTGCGTGGACTTGCCCGCGCCGGCGGGACCGCACAGCAGGACGAGGTTCGGCACGGTCGTGACGCTACCCTCGCTGTCCATGCCGACGACGATGCCGACGACGACGCCGACGACGCAGCTCGATCCGCGCACGACGACGAACCCGCTGGTCCGCGCCGTCGGGCGATGGCTCGGCCGGCTCAACGACCGGTACCCGTGGAACCACAACGACCACTTCCACGGCTGGATCCTGCGGCGGCTGCCGCGGCGGAGACGCCGCGCGCTCGACGTCGGCTGCGGCCTCGGCACCCTCGTCGGCCGGCTGCGTGCCTCGGGCGCGATGGTGGTGGGCCTCGACGTGGACGAGCCCATGGTCGAGGCCACCCGCGCCCGGTTCGCCGGCGACCCCGGTGTCACCGCCCGCCACGGCCGGTTCGAGGACGTCCCCGCCGACGGGTCGTTCGACGTCGTGACGATGGTCGCCTCGCTGCACCACCTGGACCTCGAGCCCGCGCTGCGGCACGCCGCCGGCGTGCTCGCGCCCGGCGGGCGGCTGCTGGTGGTGGGCCTGGCGCGGATCGGCGCGCCGCGCGACCTCGCCGTCGATCTGGTCTCGTCGTTCGCGAACCCTGTGGTGGGGCTGGCCAAGAGCCTCGTCCGCCCCCGCACGGTCCTCCCCGAGCACGTCGGCGACGACGGCCCGGTCGTCCCCCTGCGCGACTCGCGCGAGACGTACGGCGAGGTCCGCGACACCGCCCACCACGTCCTGCCGGGCGCCCGGTTCCGGCAGCGGCTGTTGTTCCGCTACACGCTCGAGTGGACCTCCCCGGCCTCCTGATCCTCCGTCTCCGACCGCGCCTGCCGCGCCTCCCCCAGCCACTCCACCAGCCCGCACACGGCCTCGGAGCAGCTGCCGCAGCCGGTGGTGGCGCGCGTGGCGCGGGCGACGTCGTCCTGCGTCGTCGCGCCGTCGGCGACGCAGGCCGCGATGTCGTGCTTGGTGACGCCGTTGCAGCGGCAGACGGTGGCGTCGTCGGGCATGTGCTCGGGGCTGGACGCCGGCTCGGCGGCCGGCATGACGGGCGTGAGCAGCAGGAACGCCGGGTCGGCGGGCACGGGCGTGCGGCGCGTGTACGCGGCGGTGAGGTCGGCGGCCACCCGGGCGTCGCCCACGCACGTCGCGCCGACCAGGACGCCGCCCGCCACCACGGCCTCGACGAAGCGCCCCGCGGCCGGATCGCCGAGGCGCACGGCCCGCTCCCCCGGTTGCGGGACGCGGCCGGAGCCGCAGCGGCCCATCGCGACCACGCTCAGCGGCCCTGCCTTGACCTTGACGACGTCGGTCCCGCGGGCGTCGACGCCGCCCGCCCGCGCCCCCGGCGCGCGCGAGGACAGCAGGGTGCCGAGGCGCACCGCCATCGACGGCCCCGAGCCGTCGCCCGGCAGCCGCAGGTGCTCGCGCGGGCCCTCGCCCCGTGCCGCCGGACGCGGGCGCGCCGCGAGCGCCACGAGGTGCTCGGCGAGCCTCCGCGCCTGGTCCCAGCCCTCCGCGACGAGGCCGCGCGACCCCTCCGGCGGCTGCGCGCAGTCGCCGACGGCGAAGACCCGGGGGTCGGTCACGCTCGCCAGGTCCGGGCCCACGACGACGCCCCGCTCGACGGCGAGCCCGGACCGTCGGGCCAGCGCCGTCTCCGGCGCGGTGCCGCACGCGAGGACGACCATGCCCGCGCCGAGCGTCTCCCCCGGCTCGGTCGTGGCGCCGTCGAGCCGCACCCCGACGGCCCGGCCGCCGACGACGAGCACCTCCTGCGGCCGCACCCCCGTGCGCACGGCCACGCCCGCCGCCTCCAGGCTCGCGCGCAGCACGGCGCCGGCCTGGTCGTCGAGCTGCCGGTCCATCGGCGCGCCCGCGCCGTGCACGAGCGTCGTGGGCAGGCCGCGCCCGGCCAGGCCGAGCGCCAGCTCCACGCCCAGCACCCCGCCGCCGACGACCACCGCGCGCGGGGTGTTCACGGTGGCCGCGACCACCTCGCGGGCGTCGTCGAGCGTGCGCAGCGCGTGCACCCCGGCGGGCAGCGCCGTGGCGTCCGTGCCGAGGCCGGGCACGTCGGGCAGGCGCGCGGCGGCACCGGTGGCGAGGACCAGGTGGTCGTAGGGGTGGCGGGTCCCCTCGTCGGTGAGGACCACGCGGGCGTCCCGGTCGACGGCCGTCACCGCCGTGCCCCGCAGCACGCGGGTGCGGCCGTCGTCGACGGTGGGCATGCCGATCGCCGCGACGTCCGTGCGCCCGGCGACCACGTCGGACAGCAGCACCCGGTTGTACGGCTCGTAGGGCTCGGCCCCGAGCACGGTGACGTCGAGCGCGCCGTCGCCGTCGCGCCGGGACAGCTCGTCCGCCAGTCGCGCGCCCACCATGCCGTGACCGATCACGACCACCCGGTGCGGCACGCGCAGCCCCTGCTGCGGGTCGTGACTCATGCGAGGACCTCCAGGGACTCGACGTGCTCGGCCGTCGCGGCCGGGGCGGGGCCGGCGGGCGTCACCGACACCGCGCAGACCTTGAACTCCGGCATCGCGGAGACGGGGTCGACGGCGTCGGTGGTGAGGCGGTTGACGCTGCCCGCCCCGCTCCAGTGGAAGGGCATGAAGACGGTGTCCGGGCGGACGGCGTCGGTCCAGCGGGCCGTCGCCTCGACGACGCCGCGGGCCGACGCCAGGCGCGCCCGGCCGCCGTCCGGCACGCCGACCCGCAGCCCGAGCAGCGGGTGCAGCTCGACGTACGGCTCGGGGACCAGCCGCTCCAGCTCGGGCACCCGGTGCGTCTGCGCGCCGGACTGGTAGTGCTGCAGCACCCGCCCCGTGACGAGGTACGTCGGCGCGTCGGGGCGCACGTCGTCGGACGGGCCCGCGTGGTCCACCGCGACCATCCGCGCCCGGCCGTCCGGCGTCGCGAACCGGTCGAGGAACACGCGCGGCGTCCCGGGGTGCTCGCCCGGCGTGTCAGGACCTGCGGCGGGTATACCCCGCGCTGGTCCTGACAGGTCGGCAGGGGCGGCGGGGCAGGGCCAGTACAGCCCTGGTCCACCGGCGGCCTCGTGCGCGTCGAGGCGGGCGTGGCTGAGCCCGGAGTAGTCGGCGACGCCGCCCGCCGACGCGCGCGCCAGCTCGTCGAACACGACGGCGGGGTCGGTCGGGAACGCGACGTCGGAGCCCAGGCGCCGGGCCAGCTCCGCGAGGATCCACAGCTCGGACCGGGCGTCGCCCGGCGGGGCGGCGGCGCGCCGCCGGCGGATCACGCGCCCCTCGAGGTTCGTCATCGTGCCTTCCTCCTCGGCCCACTGGGTGGTGGGCAGCACGACGTCGGCGAGCAGCGCGGTCTCGGACGGCACGACGTCGCACACCACCAGCAGGTCGAGGGCGGCCAGGCGCTCGCGCACCCGGTCGGCGTTCGGCGCCGACACGACGACGTTCGAGCCGTGCACCAGGAGCGCGCGCGGGCCACCGGGCGCGCCGAGCGAGGTCAGCAGCTCGACGGCGGGCACCCCCGGCCCGGGCAGCGACCCCGGGTCCACACCCCACACCCCGGCGACGTGCGCGCGGCCGGCCGGGTCGTCGATCTTGCGGTAGCCGGGCAGCTGGTCGCACTTCTGCCCGTGCTCGCGGCCGCCCTGCCCGTTGCCCTGGCCGGTGAGGCAGCCGTACCCGGAGCCCACGCGCCCGGGGAGGCCGAGCGCCAGCGCCAGGGAGATCGCCGCCGTCACGGTGGCGGTGCCCTGCGCCGACTGCTCGACGCCGCGCCCGGTGAGCACGTACGCCCCGCGCCCCCCGCGCGACGGCGACGCCGCGGCCAGCAGGCGGGCCACCCGGCGCAGCTCCTCGGCGGGGACGCCGCACACCGTCTCCGCGCGCTCCGGCCACCAGGCCGCGGCCGACCGCGCGACGTCGTCGAACCCCGCGGTGCGCTCCGCCACGTACTCCCGGTCCACGAGGCGCTCGGCCACCAGCACGTGCAGCAGCGCCAGCAGCACCACGAGGTCCGTGCCCGGCACGGGCTGCAGGTGCACGCCCTCGCCGGGCCCGGCGAGCCGCGCCGTGGCGGACCGTCGCGGGTCGACGACGACGAGCCCGCCCGCGGCGCGCGCGCCGGCGAGGTGCTGCACGAACGGCGGCATCGTCTCGGCCACGTTGGAGCCGAGCAGCAGGATCGCGCCGGCCCCGGCCAGGTCGGTCACCGGGAACGGCAGCCCGCGGTCCAGGCCGAACGCCCGGTTCCCCGCCGCGGCGGCCGACGACATGCAGAACCGGCCGTTGTAGTCGATGAACGGCGTGCGCAGCACCGTCCGGGCGAACTTGCCGAGGGCGTACGCCTTCTCGTTCGTCAACCCGCCGCCGCCGAACACCGCCACGGCCTGCGGCCCGTGCTCGGCGGCCAGCCCGGCGAGCCGCCCGGCGACGAGGTCGAGGGCGGCGTCCCACGACGCGGGGGCGAGCGCGCCGTCGGCCCCACGCACCATCGGCGTGACGAGCCGGTCGCTCGCGCGCAGCACCGTCGCGCTGGTCCACCCCTTCTGGCAGAGCCCGCCGCCGTTCGTGGGGAACTGCCGCGGCGTCACCGTCACGGGCAGCGCCGCCCGCCCCTCCGACGCGGGCCCGGCGAGGGCGGCACCGGCGGGCGCGAGGTCCATGCCGCACTGCAGGGCGCAGTACGGGCAGTGGGTGGCGACCGCGGCCCCCGACGGCGTCATACGCGCGCCGCCCGCATCGCGGTGCCGCGCCGCGCGTACACCGCCCAGGTGACGACGGCCATCACCGCGTACGCCCCGACGAACACCCACAGCGCGGCGACCAGCGACCCCGTCATCGACGTCGACATCGCGAACCCGCGCGGCACGAGGAAGCCGCCGAGCGCGCCGACCGCGCCGGCGATGCCGATGCAGCCCGCGGCGGCGCGGGCGGTGGCCGCAGCCTCACGCCCGGCGCCCGCCACCCGGAACGCCGCCGGGATCATCCGGTACACCGACCCGTTGCCGACCCCGGTCGCGACGAACAGCACGAGGAACGACGCGAAGAAGAGGCCGAACCGGTGGCTCCCCAGGGCGGAGATCGCGCCGACGGCCCCGGCGATCATCACCGCGTAGCACCCGACGGTGACGACGGCGCCGCCCACGCGGTCGGCGAGGATGCCGCCGAGCGGCCGCGCCACCGACCCCACGAGCGCGCCGAGGAACGCCAGTGACAGGCTCACCTCGGGGAACTGTCCCGCCAGGAGCGTCGGGAACGCGCCGGAGAAGCCGATGAACGACCCGAACGTGCCGATGTAGAGGAACGAGATGACCCACGTGTGCGGCTCGCGCACGGCGACCGCGAACGACCGCGGGTCGGCCTTCGCCGCCGAGAGGTTGTCCATGAACCGCCAGGCGAGGACGGCCGCGAGCACGATGAAGGGGACGAACACGAGGCTCGCGCGCTCCAGCGCCACGCCGGCCCCGGTGACGATCACCAGCGGCACGACGAGCTGCACGACGGCCGTGCCGAGGTTGCCGCCCGCGGCGTTCCAGCCGAGGGCCGCGCCCTTCTCCCGCTCGGGGAAGAAGAAGGAGATGTTCGCCATCGACGACGCGAAGTTGCCGCCGCCGAACCCCGCGAGCGCCGCGACGGCGAGCATCACGCCGAACGACGTCTCCGGCCGCTGCACGACGACCGCCAGCGCCAGCGTGGGGATCAGCAGCAGCGACGCCGACACGACCGTCCAGGTCCGCCCGCCGAAGACCGGCACCGCGAGCGTGTAGGGGATGCGGAGCGTGGCGCCCACGAGCGAGGGCACCGCGATGAGCCAGAACATCTGGTCGGTGGTGAGCGTGAACCCGGCCGCGGGCAGCTGCGGCACGACGATCGACCAGAGCGCCCACACGCAGAACCCGAGGAACTCGGCGAACACGGAGATCGCCAGGTTGCGCCGCGCGACGCGGCGGCCGCCGCCCGCCCAGAACTCCGGGTTCTCCGGCTCCCACCTGTCGATCCAGCGGCCGGGGCGGTCGATCGCCCCCGGACGCGCGTCAGGTCGGGCCGGCGTTGTCACGGTGGTCGGTGCGGCCATCGCGTGTCCTCCTGTGCGCAGGCCCGACGACGCCGGGCGGTGGTCTGGAACCACCGGCGCGTCGTCGGGCCGGCAGGTCCGACGCTAGGAAGGCGGTGTTTCGACGCCCGGCGTCCGGCCGTGAAATGCGCGTGAGCACGAACGCACAGACGCCGGGGCAGCCCTGTGAGGTCCCGGCGTGCCCGGTCGTCCGCGGAGCAGCGGGCGGGACCCGGCTCCGACGCCGCCGACGGGCGGTCCCGCCGGCACCCTGCCCGACATGCGCTGTCGCAGGTCCGGGCCCATGATGCGAAGCAGTGACTCTACGGTCCCCCAGCCCCAGGAGTGCGCATGTCGACCACCCGCCCGCCCGTCACCGCTGACCTCGGGGCGGCGCCGCCGACCGGGGCCGCCGACGCCCTGCTGCGGCTCGGCAAGCACCTGCGCAAGGGGGACGTGTCGGAGGACCTGCGCCAGCTGTTCCTCAAGGGTGGGCGCGAGGGTGACGTCTTCTACCGGGACCGGTGGTCGCACGACAAGGTGGTGCGCTCCACCCACGGCGTGAACTGCACGGGCTCGTGCTCGTGGAAGGTGTACGTCAAGGACGGCATCATCACGTGGGAGACGCAGCAGACGGACTACCCGTCGGTGGGCCCGGACTCCCCCGAGTACGAGCCGCGCGGCTGCCCCCGCGGCGCCGCGTTCTCCTGGTACACGTACTCGCCCACGCGGGTGCGCTACCCCTACGTGCGCGGCGTCCTGCTGCGGGCGTACCGGGAGGCGAAGGCCGCGGTCGGAGGGGACCCGGTGCTCGCGTGGGAGCGGCTGACGTCCGACCCGGAGACGGCGCGGGCGTACAAGAGCGCGCGCGGCAAGGGCGGCCTGGTGCGGGCCACGTGGGACGAGGCGGCGGAGATCGTCGCGGCGGCGCACGTCCACACGATCAAGGCGCACGGCCCCGACCGCGTCGCTGGCTTTTCCCCCATCCCCGCGATGTCGATGGTGTCGCACGGCGTCGGTGCCCGGTTCGTGCAGATGCTGGGCGGCACGATGCTGTCGTTCTACGACTGGTACGCGGACCTGCCGGTCGCCTCCCCGCAGGTGTTCGGCGACCAGACGGACGTGCCGGAGTCCGCGGACTGGTGGAACTCGTCCTACCTGATCATGTGGGGCTCCAACATCCCGGTGACCCGCACCCCGGACGCGCACTTCATGGCCGAGGCGCGCTACCGCGGCACCAAGGTCGTCTCCGTGTCCCCCGACTACGCGGACAACACGAAGTTCGCCGACCAGTGGCTGGCGCCCCAGCCGGGCACCGACGGGGCCCTGGCGATGGCGATGGGACACGTGATCCTGCGGGAGTTCCTCGTCGAGAAGCGGACCGCCCCGTTCGTCGACTACCTCAAGAAGTACGCGGACGCGCCGTTCCTGGTGCGGCTGGACGAGAAGGACAGCGCGTACGTGCCGGGCAAGTTCCTCACCGCCGCGGACGTGGACGACGCCGTCCTCCCGGGCGCGTCGACGGCGGCGAACCCGAGCTTCCGGACGCTGCTGCTGGGCGCCGACGGCGCCGTCGTCGCACCGAACGGCACCCTCGCCGACCGGTACGGCGAGGCGGGCGAGGGGAGGTGGAACCTCGACCTGGGCGACGTCGACCCGCTGCTGTCGGTGGCGGACGGCGCGGCGTCCGGCGAGCGGGGCACCGCGGCGGTGCTGCTGCCCCGGTTCGACGTCGTCCCCGACGGTGACGACGATGACGACGACGGCGGTGCGGGCGACGGCGCGCAGCAGGCACACCTCGGCGGCAAGGGCGTGCTGACCCGCGGCGTGCCGACCCGGCGCGTGGGCGGGCACCTGGTGTGCACGGTCTTCGACCTGCTGCTGGCGCAGTACGGCGTCGAGCGGGCGGAGCTCGCCCTGCCGGGCGAGTGGCCCACCGGCTACGACGACGCGACGGCGCCGGGCACCCCGGCCTGGCAGGAGGAGATCACCGGCGTGCGGGCCGCGGACGCCGCGCAGATCGGCCGCGAGTTCGCGCAGAACGCCGAGGACTCGGGCGGCCGCTCGATGATCATCATGGGCGCGGGCGCGAACCACTGGTTCCACTCGGACACGATCTACCGCGCCTTCCTCACGCTCACCACCATCACCGGCTGCCAGGGCGTCAACGGCGGCGGGTGGGCGCACTACGTGGGCCAGGAGAAGTGCCGGCCGATCACCGGCTGGGCGCAGTACGCGGGCGGCCTGGACTGGGTGCGCCCGCCGCGCCAGATGATCGGCACCGGCTGGTTCTACCTGGCCACGGACCAGTGGCGCTACGACGGGATGCCCGCCGACGCGCTCGCCTCCCCCCTCGCGCCCGGGGTCCTGGCGGGCCGCACGACGGCGGACTCGTTGGTGGAGTCGGCGCAGCGCGGCTGGATGCCGAGCTACCCGACGTTCGACCGCAACCCGCTGGACCTCGTCGACGAGGCGCGCGCGGCGGGCAAGGAGCCCGAGCAGCACGTCGTCGACGAGCTCAGGGCCGGGACCCTGCGGTTCGCCTGCGAGGACCCCGACGACCCGGCGAACTTCCCCCGGGTGCTGACGATCTGGCGGGCCAACATCCTCGGCTCCTCCGGCAAGGGCAACGAGTACTTCCTCAAGCACCTGCTCGGCACGGACGCCTCCGTGCTGGCCGACGAGGCCCCGGAGGGCCGGCGTCCCACGTCGATGACGTGGCGTGACGAGGCGCCGCGCGGCAAGCTCGACCTGCTGGTCACGATGGACTTCCGCATGACGAGCACCACGCTGTTCTCCGACGTCGTGCTCCCCGCGGCCACCTGGTACGAGAAGCACGACCTGTCGAGCACGGACATGCACCCGTTCGTGCACTCGTTCAACCCGGCGATCAACCCGCCGTGGCAGACCAGGACCGACTTCGACACGTTCCACACGCTGGCGGGGCTGGTCTCGCAGATGTCGGTGGAGCACCTGGGCGTGCGCGAGGACCTGGTCGCCACGCCCCTGCTGCACGACTCCCCCGACGAGCTCGCGGTGCCGCACGGCACGCTCACGGACGCGGGCGCGCCGGTCACGGAGCGCGAGCTGGTCCCGGGCGTGACGATGCCGCGGCTGCAGGTGGTGCAGCGCGACTACCCGGCGTTCGCCGCGCGCATGGCCGCGCTCGGACCGCTCACCGACTCCAAGGGCATGGCCACCAAGGGCGTCGCGTTCATGCCGGACGAGGAGGTGCGCAGGCTCGGGCAGGTCAACGGCCTGGTCACGTCCGGCCCCGCGGCCGGACGGCCGCGCCTGGACCGCGACACGCACGCCTGCGAGACGATCCTGGCCCTCTCCGGCACCACCAACGGCCGGCTCGCGGTGCAGGGGTTCGAGCACCTGGAGAAGCGCACCGGCCAACGACTGGCGGACCTGGCGGCCGACGACCAGGCCAAGCGCGTCACCTTCCCGGACGTGCAGTCCCGCCCGACGACGGTGATCACCTCCCCCGAGTGGTCCGGGTCGGAGCACGGCGGGCGCCGGTACACGGCGTTCGCGGTGAACGTCGAGCGGCTCAAGCCGTGGCACACGCTCACCGGGCGCCAGCACTTCTACCTCGACCACGACTGGATGATCGAGCTGGGCGAGCAGCTGCCGGTGTACCGGCCGCCGCTCGACCTGCACCGCCTGTTCGGCGACTCCCCCACGCCCGGCGCGTTCGACGACGGGGGCGCCGACGGCAGCGGAACCGGCCACGCCGCCGTCGCGGTGCGCTACCTGACCCCGCACTCGAAGTGGTCCATCCACTCGGAGTACCAGGACAACCTGTTCATGCTGTCGCTGTCGCGCGGCGGCCCCAACGTCTGGATGAGCCCCGCGGACGCCGCGAAGATCGGCGTCGAGGACAACGAGTGGATCGAGGCGGTGAACCGCAACGGCGTCGTCGTGGCGCGCGCCGTCGTCTCCCACCGCATGCCCGAGGGCACGGTCTACATGCACCACGCCACGGACCGCACGGTGGACGTGCCGCTCGCCGAGACGTCCGGCCGCCGCGGCGGCATCCACAACTCCCTGACCCGGATCCTGCTCAAGCCCACGCACCTCGCGGGCGGGTACGGGCAGCTCACCTACGCGTTCAACTACCTCGGCCCCACCGGCAACCAGCGGGACGAGGTCACGGTCATCCGGCGTCGCAGCCAGGAGGTGCGGTACCAGTGAAGGTCATGGCGCAGATGTCGATGGTGATGAACCTCGACAAGTGCATCGGGTGCCACACCTGCTCGGTGACGTGCAAGCAGGCGTGGACGAACCGCACCGGCACCGAGTACGTGTGGTTCAACAACGTCGAGACCCGCCCCGGCCTCGGCTACCCCCGCACCTACGAGGACCAGGAGACCTGGCAGGGCGGCTGGGTGCGCACCAAGCGCGGCAAGCTCAAGCTCCGCGCCGGCGGGCGGGCCAAGAAGCTCGCCTCCATCTTCGCCAACCCGAAGCTGCCCTCCATCCACGACTACTACGAGCCGTGGACGTACGAGTACGACATGCTGCTCAGCGCCCCGCAGGGCGAGCACACGCCGGTGGCGAAGCCGAAGTCGCTCCTCACCGGCGAGGACATGTCGATCCAGTGGTCGGCGAACTGGGACGACGACCTCGGCGGGTCCACCGCGACGATGCAGGACGACCCGATCCTCAAGCACATGAGCGAGCACGTCGCCGAGGAGCTCGAGCAGACGTTCATGTTCTACCTGCCGCGCATCTGCGAGCACTGCCTCAACCCGTCCTGCGTCGCCTCCTGCCCGTCGGGCGCGATGTACAAGCGGGTCGAGGACGGCATCGTGCTCGTGGACCAGGACCAGTGCCGCGGCTGGCGCATGTGCGTCACGGGCTGCCCGTACAAGAAGGTCTACTTCAACCACAAGACCGGCAAGGCCGAGAAGTGCACGCTGTGCTACCCGCGCCTCGAGGTCGGGCTGCCCACCGTGTGCTCCGAGACCTGCGTCGGCCGCCTGCGCTACCTCGGCCTCGTCCTCTACGACGCGGACAAGGTCGGCGCGGCCGCCGCCACCGAGGACGAGACCGACCTGTTCGCGGCGCAGCGGTCGGTGTTCCTCGACCCGCACGACCCCGAGGTGGTCGCCGCGGCGCGCCGCGAGGGCATCCCCGACGACTGGATCACCGCCGCGCAGCGCTCCCCGATCTGGAAGCTCATCTCGGAGTACGAGGTCGCGCTCCCCCTGCACCCGGAGTACCGGACGCTGCCGATGGTCTGGTACATCCCGCCGCTGTCCCCCGTGGTCGACGTCGTCGCCAGCTCCGGCAACGACGGCGAGGACGGGCGCACCCTGTTCGCCGCCATCTCGCAGCTGCGCATCCCGCTGGAGTACCTCGCCGGCCTGTTCACCGCCGGCGACACCGGCCCCGTCGAGCGGGTGCTGCGCCGGCTCGCGGCCATGCGGTCGGGGATGCGGGAGGTGAACCTGGGGCGCGAGTTCCCCGAGGAGAACGCCGAGGCCGTCGGCATGACCGGCGACCAGGTCCAGGAGATGTACCGCCTGCTGGCCATCGCGAAGTACGAGGAGCGGTACGTCATCCCCACCGCGCACACCGAGGTCGCGCGCGAGCTGGAGGAGATGGCCTGCTCGCTCGACTTCGAGGGCGGCCCCGGCATGGGCGGCGCCGGCCCGTTCGGCACGTCGTCGGGCCAGCCCACCCCCGTGGCGGTGGAGAACTTCCACGCCCTGGCGGCACGGCAGACGGCCGACTCCCCGCATACGCCCTCCTCGCCCAGCCGCGTCAACCTGCTCAACTGGGACGGTCGCGGCCGCCCGTCCGGCCTCTTCCCGCCCGGCGACGGCGGCGGGCAGGGCGCGGGCGACCGGGGCACCCTGCCCGGCGGGCGCCAGGACGCGACGAACGAGGAGCCCGGGGGCTTCGAGGGGAGCGCGCGATGAGCCGCCTCGCGTTCCTGCCCCGCCCCGGGGTCCGGGCGAAGCGGCTCGACCCGCTCGCGCCGGTGCCGCTGGGCGACGGCGACCGCGCCGTCGCGCACATGGCCGCGTCGGTGCTGCTCGCCTACCCCGACGACGCGACGCTCGCGGCGGCGCCCACGGTGCGCGACGCCGTCGCGCCCCTGCCCGCACCGGTCCGGGACCGCCTCGGCGGGCTCGCCACGACGCTGCTCGACGGCGATCCCGACGCGCTGCAGGCCCGGTACGTGGCGACGTTCGACCTCAAGCGTCGGTGCGCCATGTACCTGTCGTACTACGCGGCCGGCGACACCCGGAAGCGCGGCGCCGCCCTCGTGCGGTTCGTCGAGGCGTACCGCGCCGCCGGGTTCGAGACCACCGGCGACGAGCTGCCCGACTACCTGCCCACCGTCCTGGAGCTGTCCGCCCGCGGCGGACCCGACGGCGCCCGGATCGCCGGCGCGCTGCTCACGGCCCACCGGGACGGGATCGAGGTGCTGCGCTCGGCGCTCGCCGCGCAGCGCTCGCCCTGGACGGCGGCGGTGGAGGCCGTGAGCCTCACCCTCCCGCCCGTCGACGCGGCCACCGCCGAGCGCGTCGCCGACCTCGTGGCGGCCGGCCCGCCCGCGGAGCTGGTGGGCCTGAGCGGGTACGGGGATGCCGGGTACGGGAACGAGGGGAAGGACCTGCCATGGGCCTGACGGACGCCTCCGCCGACAAGATCATCCTCTGGGTGGTGCTGCCGTACGTGACCTTCGCCGTCCTCGTGGTGGGGTCGATCTGGCGGTACCGGTACGACAAGTTCGGCTGGACCACGCGGTCCAGCGAGCTCTACGAGAAGCGCCTGCTGCGCTGGGGCTCGCCACTGTTCCACTTCGGGCTGCTGTTCGTGGTGCTCGGCCACTTCCTCGGGCTCGTGATCCCGAACACCTGGACCGAGGCCGTGGGGGTCAGCGAGGGGTTCTACCACTTCATCGCGACGTCGATGGGGTCGATCGCCGCTCTCGTGGCGGTCGCCGGGCTGCTCATCCTCATCTACCGCCGCCGGGCCACCGGGCCGGTCTTCCTCGCGACCACGCGCATGGACAAGACCATGTACGTGTTCCTCGCCGCGTCCCTGCTGTCGGGGGCCTGGGCCACCGTCCAGACGCAGATCCTCGCGGGCGGGCACGGGTACGACTACCGGGAGACGATCTCGCCCTGGTTCCGCTCGCTCTGGTACCTCCAGCCGCAGCCCGCGCTCATGGAGGGCGTGCCCGCGGCGTTCCAGGTGCACATCGTCGCGGCGATGCTGCTGTTCGCGCTGTGGCCCTTCACGCGGCTGGTGCACGCGTTCTCCGCCCCCGTGCAGTACCCGTTCCGGCCCTACGTGGTCTACCGCTCCCGCGAGGCGTCCGTGACGTCGCGGGCGCCGCGGCCCGGGTGGGACCCGACGACGACGCCGCCCCGGTGATCCCGACCGTCCGTCACGACCGTCCGTCACGACTGGAGGAACCATGACCTCGGCAGCCACCCCCGGACCGGCCGACGCGCCCGCCGCCCCGGCCGTGCAGGGCAACGTCACCCAGCTCACCCTCGCGACGATCGGCTTCGCGATCTGCTTCTGGGCGTGGGCGCTGCTGAGCCCGCTGGGCAAGAGCTACGGCGAGCTGTACGACCTGTCCGACTTCGAGGTGTCCGTGCTCGTCGCGATCCCCGTGATCGTCGGGTCGCTCGGGCGCATCCCGATCGGCGCGCTCACGGATCGGTTCGGCGCCAAGGTGATGTTCCCGCTGTGCAGCGCGCTGACGATCATCCCCGTGCTGTTCATCGGGTTCGTCGCGAACAGCCTGGTGTGGCTGCTGATCGGCGGGTTCTTCCTCGGCCTGGGCGGGACGACGTTCGCCATCGGCGTCCCGTTCGTGAACAACTGGTACCCGCCGGCCCGCCGCGGCACCGCGATCGGCATCTTCGGCGCGGGCATGGGCGGCACGGCCATCGCGTCGTTCTCCACGGTGCCCATCCGCGACGCGTGGGGCGACGGGGCCCCGTTCATCATCGTGGCGGTGTTCCTCGCGGTCTTCGCCCTGGCCTCCCGGGCCCTGCTGCAGGACTCCCCGGCGTGGTCGCCCGGGTCCGGCGGCGGCATGTGGGCCCGCACCTGGGCGACGCTGAAGATCCCCGCCACGCTGCAGCTGTCCTGGCTGTACGCGATCGGCTTCGGCGGCTTCGTCGCCTTCTCCGTGTACCTGCCCACGTTCCTGCAGAACGCCTACGACCTCAGCGCCGGCGACGCGTCGTTCCGCACCGCCGGCTTCGTGGTGCTCGCGGTGGTCTGCCGGCCCCTCGGCGGCACCCTGTCGGACAAGGTGGGCGGCGTCGCGGTGAACCTGGTGTGCTACGCGATCGTGACGGTCGGGGCGGCCGTGATCATCTTCCAGCCCGCCCTGATCCCCGTGGCGACGATCGCGTTCCTCGCGATGGCGGCGGCGCTCGGCGGGTCCTCGGGCGCGACCTTCGCGCTCGTGGCGAAGATGGCCCCGCCCGGGACCGTGGGCGCCGTGACCGGCGTCGTCGGCGCCGCCGGCGGCCTGGGCGGCTTCATCCCGCCGCTGATCATGGGCGCCGTGTACGGCGCGCGGGGCGACTACGGCATCGGGTTCGGCCTGCTCGCGCTGACGGCGCTGCTCACCCTGCTGTTCACGCTCGGCCCGGTGCGCAAGCGCGTGCGGGCGAACGCCGGATGACGGCGCGCCCCGGCGCCTCACCCCCGGATGTGGTCGGTCGTGAGGCGCGCGCCGCACGGGCGACACGTCGTCGGCCTAGCGTGGCCCCATGAGCACCGCGCGCAGCACGCCACGGAGCATGGCCGAGCACGTGTCCGCGGTGCTGGCGCGGGTCGCGCCGCTGCCCGCGGTCGACGTCGGCCTGGCGGAGCTCGCCGTCGAGGGCCCCGGCCGCGTGCTCGGCGCCGACGTGCGCGCCGTCGCGCTCGTGCCGCCGTTCGACGCCGCGGCGATGGACGGCTACGCGGTGCGCCTCGCCGACCTCCCCACGGACGGCTCCCCCGTGACCCTGCCCGTCGTCGGCGACCTCCGCCCCGGCGCGCCCCCCGGCCGCTGTGAGCGGGAGACACGCCCTCGTCACGCCGACGGAGAGGGCCACGATCCCACCCACGACACAGGCGGGGCTGCGGTGCGGATCATGACCGGTGCGCCGGTGCCGGGCTGGGCGGACGCCGTCGTGCCGGTCGAGCGCACGTCGACGGGCCGGTTCGTCGCGGGCGGCCCGACGACGGAGCTCGAGGTCACGCTCGCCCGGCAGCCCCGGGCCCACGTGCGGCACCGGGGCGAGGACGTGCGGCCCGGCGACCTGCTCGGCCGGTCGGGCGACGCCGTCACCCCGGCGCTGGTCGCCGTCGCGGCCTCGGGCGGGCTGGCCGCGCTGCCGGTGCGCCGGCGGCCGCGCGTGGCCGTGCTGTCGACGGGGTCGGAGCTGGTGCCGGCCGAGGGCGGTGACCTCGCCGGCGGCGGGCGGATCCCCGACTCCAACTCGCTGCTGCTGACGGCGCTCGCCCGCGCCGCGGGCGCCGACGTCGTGCGCGTCGGCGCCGTCCGCGACGACGCCGACGCCCTCCGCGCCGCCCTCGATCGCGTGGTGGGCGCGATCTCGGCAGGTGCGCGGCCCGCCATTCCCGGCGAGATCGCGCCCACGCCTCGTCCCGCGGGTGCGGCCGTCGACCTGGTCGTCACGACCGGCGGGGTGTCGGCGGGCGCGTCGGACGTCGTGCGGGCGGTGCTGGCCGCGGACGACGCGCGGCTCGCGGACGTGGACGTCGCCGCCGTGGCGCTGCGGCCCGGGCGGCCGCAGGCGCTCGCGCGCTGGCGGGGGGTGCCGTGGGTGGCGCTGCCCGGCAACCCGGTGAGCGCGTTCGTGTCGTTCGCGCTGTTCGTGCGCCCCGCGGTCGCCGTCCTCACGGGCAGCGAGCCCCCGCGACCGGTGCGGCGCCCCGCCGCCGAGGCCTGGCCGAGCCCGCCGGGACGCACCCACGTCGTGCCGGTGCGGACGCTGCCGTCGGGCGCCGTCGCCCGGGCCACCGGGCCCGGCTCCGACCACCGCCCGGGCGGCCACGCGACGTCGACGCTGCTGGGCGCCGACGCGCTCGCCCTCGTCCCGGCGGACGTCGAGAAGGTCGAGGCCGGCGACGCGCTCGACGTGCTGCCGCTCGACCTGCCGTTCGGGGCCGGGGCCTGACGTGGCAACCGACCGCACGACGCCCGTCGGGCACGACGCCGTGATCCTCGCCGGCGGTCGCGCCACGCGCCTGGGCGGCGTGCCCAAGCCGACCGTCGTGCTCGACGGCGCCACGCTGCTCGACCGCGCCCTCGCCGCGGCCCGCGACGCCGCTCGCACCGTCGTCGTCGGCCCCGACCCCGTCCTGCCGCCCGGCCGCGACGTGCTCGCCACCCGCGAGGACCCGCCGTTCGGGGGCCCTGTCGCCGGCCTCGACGCCGGGCTGCGGGCCCTGGACGCGGCGGCGGTCCCGGCGCCGGCTCACGACGCGCCGCCGTGGGTGCTCGTGCTCGCCGTCGACGTGCCGCGTGCGGGCGACGCGGTTCCGCTGCTGCGCGCCGCCGTCGACCTGCCCGTCGGCGACCTCGACGGCGCGTACCTGGTCCGCGAGGGCCACGCGCAGTGGCTGGTGGGCCTGTACCGGCGCGACGCGCTGCGCCGTGCCCTCGACGCCGTGGCGGCGTCGGCATCGCCCGGCGCCGCGGGGCTCGCCGGGGTGCCGGTGCGCCGCCTCGTCGCGGAGCTGTCGTGCGCGGAGGTGCCCGACCGCGACGCCGTGAGCGCGGACGTCGACACCTGGGACGACCTGCGACGGCTTACGGTAGGACTCCACGCAGGACGCCACACAGCAAGCCGCACGGGAAGCCACACGGTCGTGGCGGCCCGCGCCGGTACGGAGCCCGCGACGCCCCGACCGCCGACCGACCGCCCGGGAGGACACCGATGACCGACCAGACGCCCCCCGCCACCCCCCGCGGCGCGGAGCCCGGCTCCAGCGTGCTGGACCGGTGGGTGGACGCCCTCGAGGCGGAGCTCGGGCTGCCCCCGCGCAGCGTGGACGTCGGCGCGGTGCTCGACCTCGCGCGCGACGCCGCGCACCAGGTGGCGCGGCCCGCCGCGCCTGTCACCGCGTACGCCGTCGGGTACGCGGAGGGGCTGGCCGCGGCGCGCGGCGAGTCGTCCGACGCGCTCGACCGCGCGACGTCGTCGGCGCTCTCCTGGCAGGACCCGGGACCCGGCGTCACGGCCGGGACCGAGACCGGGGCGGGGAGCTGATCGGATGACGACCGTCTCCCTCGGGATGCCGCGCCTGCCCGGCGCGGGCGTGCCCGACGTGCGGCTGCCCGCGGACCGACCGGCCACCGGCGGCCTCGTCGACACGTTCGGCCGGGTCGCGACCGACCTGCGCGTCTCGCTCACCGACCGCTGCAACCTGCGCTGCACGTACTGCATGCCGGCCGAGGGCCTGCCGACCCTGCCGAAGGACTCGGTGATGACGCGCGAGGAGATCGTGCGGCTCGTCGGGATCGCGACGCGCGACCTGGGCGTGCGTCAGGTGCGGTTCACCGGCGGGGAGCCGCTGCTGCGCCGCGACCTCGTGGAGATCGTGCGCGACTGCGCCGCCCTCCCCAGCCGCCCGGAGCTCAGCCTCACGACCAACGCCGTCGGCCTCGACTCCCGCGCCGCCGCGCTGCGCGAGGCCGGGCTGGACCGCGTCAACGTCTCCCTCGACACCCTCGACCCCGACACGTTCGCCACGCTCGCCCGCCGCCCGTTCCTCGAGCGCACGCTCGCGGGGATCGACGCCGCGGCGCGGCAGTTCGACCTCGTGAAGATCAACGCGGTGCTGGTGCGCGGCGTCAACCTCGACCACGCGGCCGAGCTGCTCGCCTGGTGCCTGGAGCGCGGGTTCGAGCTGCGGTTCATCGAGCAGATGCCGCTGGACGCCGACCACGCGTGGGACCGCGCCGCGATGGTCACCGCGGCCGAGGTGCGCGAGCAGCTCGGCACCCGGTTCGCGCTCGAGCCCGACGAGGAGCCGCGCGACGGCGCCCCCGCGGAACGCTTCGTCGTGCGGGACCCGCGCGGCGACCGCCTGGGCCGGGTGGGCATCATCGCGTCCGTCACGGAGCCGTTCTGCGACGATTGCCGCCGCACCCGGCTCACCGCGGAGGGCGGGGTGCGCGACTGCCTCTTCGCGCACACCGAGACCGACCTGCTCGGGCCGCTGCGCGCGGGCGCCGACGACGCCGTGCTGGCCGACCTGTGGCGCGCCGCCATGTGGGCCAAGCAGGCCGGGCACGGCATGAGCGACACCGGCTCCGGCACGGACCTGGACAGCTCGGGGTTCACGCAGCCCGAGCGCACCATGAGCGCCATCGGCGGATGATGCGGAGGATGACGATGACGGACCAGGTGACCCAGATGACGACCGCCCCCGAACAGGCCGCAGGGCACACCGTGGTGCTGCGCTACTTCGCCGCCGCCCGTGCCGCGCTCGGCCGCTCGGAGGAGACGCTCGCCGTCCCGCCGGGCACGACCGTCGCCGACGTCGTCGCCCGCGTGGCCGCCGCGACGCCCGCGGCCGGGCCCGTGCTCGCCCGGTGCAGCGTGCTGCTCGACGGCCGCCGGGCCGCGCCGTCCGACGTCGTGCCGGCCGGCGCGAGCCTCGACCTGCTGCCGCCCTTCGCCGGCGGCTGAGCCGGCGCCCCGCGGGGCGCCGGCTCACCGTCGGGTCAGGGCCGGATCAGGCCCTGGCCACCGCGCCTACTTGGTCCACCACGTCTTCTCGTAGTGCTTGCCGTTGATGACGACCCACACGTTGTGGCCGCTGTACGTCGGCGCGGCGCTGCCGATGAAGCACAGCAGCTCGAGGGAGCCGTTCGCCGGGATGCTCCGGGAGTAGGTCGACGACCCGTAGAACTGGTGCGCGCTGCCACCGAAGTCCGTCCAGCAGGCGACGCTCTGGCTGCCCGTGTCCTGGAAGTCGTGCGTGGTGATCACCAGCTTGGCGCAGGTGCCGTCGTTGCAGTCGCTGTTGCTCACCGAGCTGCCGCGCGAGACGACCGCACGCGGGTTCGGCGGGGCGTCCGTGGTGTGGCTCGCGTTCGCCCACGCGCCACAGCCCGCCTCGTTGCACGCCCGCGCCTGGACCGTGTAGGTGGTCGAGTACGCGGACCCGGTGTCCATCGAGAAGGGGAACGACGTCGACGAGCCGCTGCCCGAGCTCCAGTTCCGCTGCCACTCGATCTTCTGGACGTTCCGCCCGCCGTTGTTGCTCGGGGCCGAGATGGTGAACCGTCCCTGCGTCGCGGACAGCTTCGAGGCGGAGATGCCCGGGGCGCCCGGCGTCGTGAACGGCGTCACGGAGTTCGAGCTCCCCGACCAGGCGGAGCAGGTGTACGCGTTGCAGGCCCGGACCTGGAACGTGTACGCGGTGCCGTTGGACAGCCCCCCGTACGTGTACGAGGTCTGGTTCCCGACGCTCGTCGCGCCGCCGCCGTTGGCCTGCACCTGGTAGTAGCCGCCGGTCCCGCGGTAGTCGTCCGTGCCGCTCCAGCTCACGTTCGCCTTGCCGTTCGTGTCGGAACCCAGCTCTGCCCTGACGTTGCCCGGCACGCCCGGCGTGCCGTAGGGCACGACGGCGTTGGACGAGGGGCTGGCCTCGGAGATCGCGGCCTTGTTCTGCGCCCGCACCTGGAACGTGTACGAGGAGGTCGTCTTGAGCCCCTCCACCGCCTGGGACAGCGCCGTGCCGGCCTCGATGGTCCGGACCTTCGTGCCGTCCTCGTAGACGTCGAGGTAGTACATCTCGATCGGGGCGCCGTTGGTGTCGGGCTGCTGCCACGTCACGGTGGTCTGGCCGCCCAGGGCGGTGTCGACCCGGCTCGCCGACGGCGCGGCGGGCGCGGCCGGCGGCCCGGCCGGGGTCTCCGGCGCGGAGGCGTCGCCCCAGTCGGAGGGGTCCGGCGCGGCGTTCACGGCCTGCAGGCGCACCGTGTAGGGGGTGCCGTTGGTCAGGCCCTCCCACACGTACGTGCCGCCCGTGACGCACTGCTGCTGGATCGCGCCGCTCACCGGAGCGGGGCTGATCTCCAGGTTGACGCACTCGATCGGGGACCGGTCGGTGTACGTCTTGTTCGTCCAGTCGACGGTGATCTGCTGGTCGCCGAACGTCAGCGTCGGGGCCGCCGGCGGGTCCGGCTTCTCGTCGGGGCGGGCCATCTCGGAGGCCGACGAGGGGTCGGACTCGCCGACGTCGTTCGTCGCGGTGACCGTGAACGTGTACTCCACGTTGTTGGTCAGCCCGTCGAAGGTGCACGTCGTGGTGGCGCACTCCTTTGTCTTGCCGTCGGTGGCGTGCAGCGTGTAGCCGGTGATGGGCGCGCCGTTGTCGTTCGGCTGCTCCCAGCTCAGCACCACCGTGCCGGAGCGCACCTCCTCGACCGCCGGCGCCTTCGGGGGCTCCGGGCGGCCTAGCACCGTCACGGAGACCGTGCCGTCCACCTGGCGGTCGGGGTCCTGCGTGACGTCCTCGACCGTGTAGCGCGCGGTGAGCACGCCGTGGAAGTCGGCGTCCGGGGTGATCGTGACGACCGAGCCGTCGAAGGCGACGTCGCCGGAGCCGGTCTCGCCGACCGCGCCCACCACGGTCAGGTCCTCGCCCGGGAACGGGTTGGTGTCGTTCTCGAGCACCGGGATCGTCACCGGCTCCCCCTGGTGCGCGTCGGGCACCTTGTCCGGCGTCGTCTGCACGAGCGGGCGCGTGGAACCCACGACGGTGACCTTCAGCGTGCCGCCGACGGGCGGGTTGGTCCCGTCGGACACCGTGAAGGCGACGTCCGCGGCGGTGCCCTTGGGCACCGACGGCTCGACCTGCGCGGTCACGGTGCCGCCCGACACGGACGTCGAGATGCCCTCGGCACCCTCGACGTCGAAGGTCAGCTTGTCCTTGTCAGGGTCCTTGGCGTACCGCGACAGGTCGACGACGTTCTCCTCGCCCGCCGCCACCTGGAGCGTCGGCGAGCCGACGACCTCCGGCGGCTGGTTCTTGGACGGCACGACGTCGATCGGGACGGTGAGGACGGCCGTCAGCCCCTCCTCGTCGTCCGGCCCCTTGCCGTCGGTCACCTCGAAGCTCACCGACGCGCCGCCGGCGAAGTCCTCGGCGGACGTGAACTCGATGGTGTCGCGGTCCTTGACCTCGACCGCGCCGCCGGTCGCCTTGACGGTCTTCTCCTCGGTGATGCGCGGCTCCCGGCCGTCCCGCACCACGACGAGGTCGCCCAGCTCGACGGTCAGCGGCTCGCCGCTGACCGCCTGCAGCGGGGTCGAGCCCGGCTTGAGGTAGGGCCGGGACTGGTCGCCCGGCACGCGCACGAAGGCCTTGGCCTGCAGCCCGTCCACGTCCGTCACGGTGTAGGTGACGACCTGCGCCGTCGCGCCCACCGCGACCTGGATCGTGCCGTCCTCGCCGACGGTGACGCCCTCGGACGCGCTCTCCACCGACACCTCGAGGTCGCCGGCCACGCCGTCCGGGTCGACGTCGTTCGCGAGCACGTCCACCGTCACCGTGGACGCGTCGCGGATCTGGTCGGCCGTGACGACGTCGTCGTGCGCGACCGGCCGGAGCAGCGGGGCCTCGGCGTCCACGGTCACCGTGATCGCGCCGGTCGCGCGCGCCTTGAAGGCGTCCTGGACCGTGTAGTAGAAGGAGTACGCCCCGTCCTTGTCGGGAGCCGTGAGCACGACGTCGTCCTCCACGACCTCCGGCTCGACGCCCTCGCGCATGCCGGTGAAGCCGTCCTTGACGAGGCCGATCTCGTCGCCGTCGGGGTCGTTGTCGTTCTCCAGCGCCCGCACGGCCACGGTCCGGCCCGGCCGCACCGTGCTCTCGTCGTCCACGACCTGCGGGGGCTGGTTCGTCTCCGGGGGCACGGCGATGCCCACGCGCACGACGCCGCGGCCCACGGCGCCCCGCGTGTCGGTCACCTCGTAGGCGAAGGAGTCGAAGCCCGCCGCGCCCTCCTCGGCGGTGTAGTCCACGAAGCCGTCGACGATCGTCGCCGTGCCCAGGCTCGGCGCGTCCGCGATGGAGCTGAGGGTGACCTGGTCGCCGTCGGGGTCGGTGCCGTCCAGGTCCAGCGGGATGCGCACCGTCTTGCCGCTGAGCACCCGCGTCTCGGTGTCGGGCACCTGGGGAGACGCGTTCTCCTCGTCGTCCTTGATCGTGATCGTGACCTGCGCGGAGTCCTTCTGCCCGTTGCTGTCGCGGACCTCGTAGACGAGGTGCGCGGTGCCCGCCTCGGAGCCCGCCTTGAACCGCACGGTGTCCTCGGAGACGAACGCCTCGCCGAGCTCCGCCTCGGGCTCCTCCTGGAGCTCGTCGTTGAGGACGATCTCGAGGCCGTCGGGGTGCGAGTCGTTCTTCAGCACCGGGATCGTCACGACGTCGCCCGCGTGCACCAGCGCCTTGTCCGCGCCGGCCTCGGGGGGCCGCAGCCGGTCGGGCGCCGGGATGGGCACCACGCGCACCTGGCCGGTCGAGGACCCGCTGCCGTTCGCGACCGTGTACTCGAAGGTCACCGGCTCGCTGAGGCGGCGCTTCTCCGTGACCTTGAGGATCTCGTGGTTGAGCACCGCCACGTCGACGGGCGAGTCCTCCGGCACGGTGACCGACTGCACGACGAGCACGCCGCCCGCCGGGTCGGTGTCGTTGGCCAGCACGTCCAGCAGCGCGGAGCCGTCCGACGGCAGCAGCACCTGGTCGGAGACCACCACCGGCGGTGCCTCGTCCTCCGGCGGCGCGACGACGTCCACGCGGACCAGGCCGAGGGCCACGTTGGGGCCGTCGCTCAGCTGGTAGGTGATGTCGAAGGAGCCGGGCTCCTGCCCCTGGACGGAGAACACCCCGGCGGACAGGTTGTTCGTGACCTTGAGGCCCTTCTGCTCCGTCACGTGCACGAGCCGCAGCTCGTCCCCGTTCGGGTCCGAGTCGTTGGCCAGCGGCTCGATGGTCACCGGCTGGCCGGCGAGCACCGTGACGTGGTCCTGCACCGCCACCGGCGGCTCGTTCGTCGCCACCACGTCGACGAGGAGACGGCCCTCGACCGGCTCGCCGTAGGAGTCCGACACGGTGACGTCGACGATCTTGCGGCCGGTGGCCGCCCCGCCGTCGCGGAACTCGACGGTCCCGTCCGGGCGGAACCGGACCTCGTCGTTCGGGTCCTTCGTCCCCGCGTGGGACAGGAAGAGGTCGTCGCCGTCCGGGTCCTTGAAGTAGGGCAGCACCTTGACGTCGGCGGTGCCGCCCTGGCCGACGCGGAGCACGGGCTCGCCCGACTGCGTCGGCGGGTCGTTCTCTGACTGCGGCACGACCGTGACCGTGACCTTCGCGGTGTCCGTGCCGCCCTCGCGGCCGTCGTCGACCATGTAGGTGAACGTCGTGCTCCCCGTCGCGTCCGCGGGCACGTCGGCCTGCAGCGCGGCGCCGTCGAGCACCCGGTCCACGGCGATCTCGCCGTCGGGGTCGCCGTCGACCGACGCCGTCATCACGTCGCCGTCCGGGTCGATGTCGTTGCCCAGCACGTTGAGCACCGTGGTGCCCCCGGCCCGGACCCCGAAACGGTCGTCCTTCGCCTGCGGCGGCCGGTTCTTCTTGTCCCGGTCGGCGACGAACTGGTCGACCTGCTCCGGCGTCGTCTCCTCGGACTCGGTCTTCTCGCCCTCGTCGTTCTCCGGGATCGTCAGGTCCCAGTCGTCGACCTTCTGGAACTCGTCCGCCGCCATCCACAGCGTGCCGTTGACGACGTCGTTGAGGACGATGACGTCGCGGTTCACGCGGTAGACGAGATTCGTGTCCGTGCCGATGCCCTCGAGCACCATGTCCTCGTCCGCGTCCGTGCCGGGGCAGTCGCGCACCACCTGGCCCGAGACGGACCACGCGCCGTAGACGCACTCGCCCAGCTGGACCGGGCGGGCGGGGGTGCCGTTCGCGGTCCGCTTCGCCGCGGCCTTGCCGTCCAGCGGCTGGGAGACCAGGCCGCGGGACGTGGCCAGGACGACGGCGTCGGAGTCGGCCGACGGCTGCTGCAGCTGCGCGGCCGCGCCGCCATCGATCTCCACCGCGTCGCCGCCCGGCAGCACGACCTTGCCGGTCGAGCGGTCCAGCACGACCGCGGCGTCGCCCACCGTGGTCACCTGCACCTCGGCGTCCTTCGCCAGGGAGAGCCGCTCCTCCGAGGTGGACTCCGCCGTGCCCCGGGCGCCAGTCTCGATGGTGTAGAGCTTCCCCACGCCGGGGGCCGCGACGACGACCGTGCCGCCCGTGCTCACCTCGACCTGGGCGCCCTGGCCCAGGTCCTCGAGCTCCGGGTCGGTCTTCTCCGCGTCGAACGCCATCGCGCCGTCGAACGGCACGACCCAGACCCGACCCGTCTCCCCGTCGAGCACCGCGGCGGTGCTCCCGCCGGTCGCCACCTCGGACCCGGCCGGCAGCTTGAGCGTGCTCCGCAGGGCGAGCTGCGCCGGGTCGACGGGGCTCGCGGAGGAGTCGACGGAGCTCTCGAGCAGCACGTGCTGCGCGTCCTGCTCGACGTCGAAGCTCACCGAGTTGGCGAGGAGCGTGCCGTCGAGCGCCTGGGCCTGGTAGTTGAACCGGCCGAGCGTGCCCGTGGACGTCTGCGTCACCCACACGCCCGAGTCGTTGAGGTCGACGTCCACCGTCGCCTCGCCGTCGTACCAGAGCGCGAAACCGGTCAGGCCCGCGCCGAACAGCGCGACGACCCCGACGGACGCGATGGAGCGACGGTTCTCCAGGACGCGCGAGACGAAGCTCATGCCCTACCCCTCGGTCCCCTGACCAGGTGCGACAGCCCGCGAGCCTTCGTGGCGGCGCGGACGGAGGCACGGCGTGACCCATCCGGGGACGGTGATGGGGAACAGCACGATGCTTTCCTCGCCGGAGCATACCGACTCGCACCGTCGCGTGGCTGCCCGTGCCGATGGGCAGACCTCCCCATCGAGGGGCGACGACGCCGCCCTCAGGGTCGGGCGGGGGCGGGCCGCCTCACCCGTCCCGGCGGGCGCGGAGGGCGGCAGCGGCCTGCGGCAGCACCTCCGCGAGGTCGCCGACGACGGCGAAGTCGCAGATCTCGAAGATCGGCGCCTCGGGGTCGGAGTTCACCGCCACGATCACCTGTGCCGCCTGCATCCC
Source organism: Isoptericola sp. NPDC056618 (assembly GCF_042792715.1). Lineage (NCBI taxonomy): Bacteria > Bacillati > Actinomycetota > Actinomycetes > Micrococcales > Promicromonosporaceae > Isoptericola > Isoptericola sp. NPDC056618. Next base: position 76,917 of record NZ_JBHTVZ010000015.1, read on the forward strand.
GCCGCGGTGGTGCGGGGCGCCGGAGATCCCCGCCCCCACGTAGAGGCGCGGCGCGATGGTGACGCCGGTCTGGCCGATGTAGCGGTCGAACCAGCCCTCGAAGACGGCGTCGCGCGACGCGCCGATCGCGGCGCCGACGGCGTCGGCGAACTCCTCGACCGGGCCGAAGTCGCCACCGGTGCCGCGCCCGCCGGCGACGACGACCGCCGCCTCCTCGAGGGTCGGGCGGCCCGGGGCGCGCTCCTTGACCTCGCGCGACGTGACGACGACACCGGCGGTGCCGGCGAACGCGACGGGCAGCGGGTCGACCTCGGTCGCGACCGACGCCTCGGCGGGCTCGGGCACGACGGCGTTCGCCCGCACGGTGAGCACGGCGACGTCGGCGGTGACCACGCAGCGGGTGTCCCAGGCGCCGGCGAAGACGCGCTTGCCGGCCACGATCCGGCCCTCGGCGTCCTCCTCCACGGCGGCGGCGTCGATGACCAGCCCGGCGCCGAGCGCGTGGGCCGCCAGGGCGGCGGCCTCCTTCGCGGCGAACGTGGCGGGTGCCAGGACGACGTCGGCGTCGGTGCGGCGCACGGCCGCGGCGAGCGTCGCGGCCACGACGGAGGGCAGGTGGCGGGCGCCGTCGCCCCCGGCGGCGGCGAGCGCGTCGGTGGGCACCTCGGCCTGGTGCACGGTCTCGACGCCGTACGCGCCGAGCTGGGCGAGCGCCTCGACGGTCGGCGCCTCCAGGGTCACGGCCTCGACGCGGCCGAGGCTGCGCGCGATGGTGAGCAGCTCGAGCGCGCCGGAGCGCACCTCGGTGGCGGGGTCCAGGAGGACGAGGACGGTGCGGTTGCGGGTGGGCTCGGTCGATGTCGTCACGGTCGCGTCCTCTCAGACCAGCTCGTTGCGGATGAGGTACTCGGCCAGCGCGGTACCGCCCTCGCCCTTGTCGACGACCAGCTCGACCTCCGGGCGGGCGGGGCGCGGAGCGGCCGAGACCGCCTCGGTGCGCGCCCCGGCGGTGCCGACGGCGGCGGGATCGAGGCCGAGGTCGGCGGCCGACCACGCCTCGATCTGCTTGGTGCGGGCCGCCATGATCAGCTTGAAGTTCGGCATGCGCGGCGTGTTCGCGGTGTCCGCGACGGACAGGACGGCCGGCAGGGGCGCGGCGAGCGTCTCGGTGGCCTCGTCGGTCTCGCGCGTGACGGTCAGGGTGCCGTCCGCGACGTCCACCTTCTTCGCCAGCGTGAGCGCCGGGCGGCCGAGCTCGGCCGCGACGAGCGCCGGGACCACGGAACCCAGGCCGTCGAGCGCGGCCATGCCGGTGATCACGAGGTCGACGGGCGCGCCGTCCGCCTCGAGCCGGCGCACCCCGGCCGCGAGCGCCGTGGCGGTGCCGAAGTAGTCCGAGCCGGCCAGCGCGTCGTCCGTGACGCGGACCGCGCGGTCCACGCCCATCTGGAACGACTTGCGCAGCGCCACGTCGCCGTCGGCGGGGGCGACCGTGAGGGCGACGACCTCGCTGGCCGCGCGCTCGTCGTCAGGCAGTGCGTCGAGGATCCGCAGCGCCGCCTCGAGCGCGTTCTCGTCCAGCTCGTTGAGGGTGCCGACGCCCGGGTCGCGGTCGACGCGACAGTCCACGAAACGTCGGTCCGCGTTGATGTCCGGCACGTACTTCACGGCGACGACGATGCGCACGGGCGCGACCTCCAGCTCACGGTGGTGACGGCGGCCGCACGCGCTGCGGCCGACGGTGCCGAGCCTACCCGCGGCCTTCCCCGGACCGGCCCCGCGTCCGGGGGCGGAGCGGTGTGACGCGGCCTACGGTCGGGGGATGCGGATCGACCTCGCCGGCAGGACGGCGCTCGTGACCGGATCCACGCAGGGCATCGGCCTCGCCATCGCCCGCGGGCTCGCCTCCGCGGGGGCCCGCGTCGGGATCAACGGCCGTTCGGAGGGCTCCGTCGGGCGGGCGCTCGACGAGCTCGCCCGGGACGTCGAGGGCTTCGAGGGGGTGCCGGTGGTGGCCGACGTCGCCACCGACGACGGGTTCGCCGCCGCGGTCGACGCCCTGCCCGACGTGGACGTGCTGGTCAACAACCTCGGCATCTTCGGCTCCCGCCCCGCGCTCGAGATCACCGACGACGAGTGGCGGCGCTACTTCGAGGTCAACGTGCTGGCCGCCGTCCGCCTCATCCGCCACCACCTGCCCCGCATGGTGGCCCGCGGCTGGGGGCGGGTGCTCGACATCGCGAGCGACTCGGCCGTCGTGATCCCGGCCGAGATGATCCACTACGGCGCGTCCAAGACGGCACTCCTCGCCGTGTCGCGGGGCTTCGCCAAGGAGGCGGCGGGCACCGGAGTCACGGTCAACTCGGTCATCGCGGGCCCCACGCACACCGGCGGGGTGGAGGACTTCGTCTACCAGCTCGTCGACCGCGACCTGCCGTGGGACGAGGCCCAGCGCGAGTTCATGGTGAAGCACCGGCCGCAGTCCCTGCTGCAGCGCCTCATCGAGCCGGAGGAGATCGCCAACCTCGTGGCCTACCTCGCCTCACCGCTCGCGTCCGCCACCACCGGCGGCGCCGTCCGCGTCGACGGCGGCTACGTGGACTCGATCCTGCCCTGACCTGGTCCCCACCGGTCCCCACCTGCGCCCGCGCGGCTGTCGCCGACCCCGGGCACCATGTCCCCATGGAGTCGCGACCCAAGGTCACGCCGCTGACGCGGCCGACGGCACGCCGCAGCCACGTCCCCCCGCTCGGGGTGCATCCGACGCCGGACGGCGGGGTCGACGTCGCCGTGGCGGCGGCGCACGCGGACGCGGTCGAGCTGTGCCTGATCGACGTCGTCGAGCCGCACCGGGACGTGCACGACCCGGCGCGGTACGCGGAGCGGCGCGTGCCGCTGGACGGCCCGGTGTACGGCGTCTGGCACACCCACGTGCCGCACGTACGGCCGGGGCAGCGGTACGGCTTCCGGGCGTACGGCGCCTGGGACCCGGAGGCCGGGCACCGGCACAACCCGGCCAAGCTGCTCGTCGACCCGTACGCCCGCGGGCTGACGGGCGACCTCACCTACGGCCCGGAGACGCTCGGCGCCGTGGGCGCGGTGGTCGACCCGGACGACCCCGACTCGCCGGCAGGCCGGTCGTGGGTGGCCGAACGGTACGGCGCCGCCGACGACCGCGACTCGCTCGCCTTCGTGCCGCACTCCGTCGTCGTCGCGTCCCACCCGGGCCCGCCGCCGCTGAGCCGACCGCGCGTGCCCTGGGCTGACACGGTGGTCTACGAGGCGCACGTCAAGGGCCTCACCGCGACGCACCCGGACGTCCCGCCGGAGCTGCGCGGCACGTACGCGGGCGTCGCGCACCCGGCCACGATCGCGCACCTGACGAGCCTCGGCGTCACCACCCTCGAGCTGCTCCCGATCCAGGCGTTCGCCAGCGAGCCGCACCTCGTCGCCCGCGGGCTCACCAACTACTGGGGCTACCAGACGCTCGGGTTCTTCGCCCCGCACGCGGCGTACGCGACCCGGGCGGCGCGCGAGGCCGGCCCGGCGGCCGTCCTCGACGAGGTGCGCGGCATGGTGCACCTGCTGCACGACGCGGGCATCGAGGTCCTGCTCGACGTCGTCTACAACCACACGTGCGAGGGCGGCGACGACGCGCTGCACGTGAGCTGGCGCGGCCTGGACAACGCGGGCTACTACCTGCACGACGGCGCGTCCCCGGCCGCGCTCGCCGACGTCACCGGCACCGGCAACTCGCTCGACTTCCGCCGCCCGCGCGTGGTGCAGCTCGCCCTGGACTCGCTGCGCTACTGGGCCGAGGTCGTGGGCGTGGACGGGTTCCGCTTCGACCTCGCGGTCACCCTGGGCCGGGGCGACCACGGCTTCTCCCCCGACCACCCGTTCCTCGTGGCGCTGCAGACCGACCCGGTGCTCAACAATCTCAAGCTGGTCGCCGAGCCGTGGGACGTCGGCCCCGGCGGGTGGCAGACCGGCAACTTCCCGCCGCCGATGGCCGAGTGGAACGACCGCTTCCGCGACGCCGCGCGCGGGTTCTGGCTCGACGCCGCCCGCGAGGGCTCGCACGGCCGGCCCATGCACGGCCTGCGGGAGCTGACCACCCGCCTCGCGGGCTCGGCCGACCTGTTCGGGCACTCGGACCCGCCGCTGGCGCGCGGGCCGGTGGCGTCGGTCAACTACGTCACCGCCCACGACGGGTTCACGCTCGCCGACCTCGTGGCATTCGACCACAAGCACAACGAGGCGAACGGCGAGGACAACCGGGACGGCTCGGACCACAACCTGTCGTGGAACCACGGCGTGGAGGGGCACGCGCCCGGCGCCGAGGACGGGGAGGGCGCGGGCGACACGGGCACCGAGCCGTGGTCCGCGGTGGTGCCGCTGCGGCGGCGCTCGCAGCGCAACCTGCTCGCGACGCTCCTGCTGTCCGCGGGCACGCCCATGCTCACCGCCGGCGACGAGCTGGGCCGCACCCAGCGCGGCAACAACAACGCGTACGCCCAGGACAACGCGATCTCGTGGGTCGGGTGGGACCTCGAGGACGCCGCCCGCGACCTGCTGGACACCACGCGCTTCCTGGTCGGGCTGCGGCACGAGCACGCGGCCCTGCGCGCGGACTCGTTCTTCCTCGGCGCGCCCCGCCCCGGCGAGGACGAGACCGACCTGCTGTGGTTCGCCGCCGACGGCGCACCCATGGACCGCGACGCCTGGGCGGTCGCCGGGCGCCGCGTGGTGCAGATGCTGCGGCCCGGGCCCGACGACGGCGACGCGCACGTGCTGCTCGTGTTCAACGGCGGGCTCGACGACGCGGAGGTCACCCTCCCCGGCGCCCCCGGCGGCGGCGCCTGGGAACGGGTGTGGAGCTCCGCGTGGGACCGGCCCGAGGCGCCCGACGACGAGGCCGAGGACGTCGTGCTCGAGTCGCTCAGCGTCGAGGTGTTCGTCGGGCGGTGACGCCCGCCTCCAGCCGACCGTTCTCCCCGGGCCGCTCCTCTGCCAGACTGCGCGCATGGATGCTGACGTCGTCGTCATCGGTGGGGGCCTGTCGGGACTGGTCACGGCCACGGAGCTCACGGCCGCCGGCCGCCGGGTGGTGCTGCTCGACCAGGAGCCGGAGGCGTCGTTCGGCGGCCAGGCCTGGTGGTCGTTCGGCGGGCTGTTCCTCGTGGGCTCGCCCGAGCAGCGCGCGATGGGCGTGCACGACTCCGCCGACCTGGCCTGGTCCGACTGGCTGGGCTCCGCGCAGTTCGCCCCCGGCGCCGACCGCGGCGAGGGCCCCGACCGGCACGGGTACGCCTGGGCCCACCGCTTCGTGGAGTTCGCGGCCGGCGACCTGCGGTCCTGGCTGCACGCCAAGGGCGTGCGCTGGTTCCCGCTGGTGCAGTGGGCCGAGCGCGGCGGGTACACGGTGGGGCACGACGACGGGCGGACCGAGCACGGCAACTCCGTGCCCCGCTTCCACGTCACCTGGGGCACCGGCCCCGGGATCGTCCGACCCTTCGTGGAGGCGGCGCTCGCCGCCCGCGACGCCGGCCTGCTCGACCTGCGGTTCCGCCGCCGGGTCACGGGGCTCGTCACCACCGACGGGCGGGTCACCGGGGTGCGCGCCGACGTGCTCGCCGACCAACCGCTCACCGGGCTGCCGTTCGGCGGCCGGGGCACGCCGTCGAACCGCGACGTGGTGGGCGCCGAGGAGATCACGGCGGGGGCCGTCGTCGTCGCGACCGGCGGCATCGGCGCCAACCACGACCTGGCCCGCGCGCACTGGGACCCCGAGGCCGGGACGCTGCCCGAGCGGATGCTGTCCGGCGTCCCGGACTCGACCGACGGGCTCATGCTCGGCATCGCGGCCGACGCCGGCGCGGCGCTGGTGCACGAGGACCGGATGTGGCACTACCCGGAGGGCATCGCCAACCACTCCCCCGTCTGGACGAACCACGGCATCCGCATCCTCCCCGGCCCGTCGTCGCTGTGGCTCGACGCCGACGGCGGCCGCCTGCCCGCCCCGCTGTTCCCCGGCTTCGACGCGCTCGGCGCGCTGCAGCACGTGACGCGGCGCGGCGACGACCACTCCTGGTTCGTGCTCAACAAGGCGATCATGGAGTCGGAGTTCGCCCTGTCCGGCTCGGAGCAGAACCCCGACCTCACCGGCAAGGACGTCAAGCTCCTCGCGCAACGGGTGCTGCCGCGCGCGGTCGGGCCGGTCGCGAAGTTCGCCGCCGAGTCGCCCGAGTTCCTCTGGGCCGACACCACCGACGAGCTCGCCGCCAAGATGAACGCGCTGGTCGAGGCCACCCCCGGCTCGAAGGGGCACGTGGACGCGGGGGCGCTCGCCGCCGTCGTCGCGGCCCGCGACTCCCAGGTCGCCTCCGGCCTGGGCAAGGACCCGCAGGTGGTCGCGACGCGCGCCGCCCGCGACTACCGCGTGGACAAGCTCATCCGGGTCGCCAAGCCGCGGCCCCTGACGACGCCGAAGGACGGCCCGCTGCTCGCCGTCCGGCTGTCCGTGCTGACGCGCAAGACCCTCGGCGGCCTGTGGTGCGACCCGTCCGGCCGCGTGCTGCAGGCCGACGGGTCCGTGCTGGACGGCCTGTGGGCCGTGGGCGAGGCCGCCGGGTTCGGCGGCGGCGGCGTGCACGGCCACCGCGCCCTGGAGGGCACCTTCCTCGGCGGGTGCCTGCACACCGGCCGCACCACCGGCCGGGCGCTCGCCGCGGACGCCTGACCCGCACCGCCCGCGAGGTCGCGCCTCCCGTCGTGCGGTCGAGCCCCGCGCGCTCGACCTCAGCCCCGGCGGCTCTACCTCGTTGCTCGACGGCGGTGCCCGGTGGCGAGCGCCGCACGGATCCTGGCGACGAGGGCGGCCGGGTCCCGCAGGTCGTCCCACGTGACGTGGACGAGGATCCACCCGGCCTCCGTCAGCGCGTCGTGGCGGCGCTTCTCCGCTAGGAGACGCTCGCGCGGGTCCCCGAACCTCCCGCCGGAGTACTTCACCAGCCCGTCGAACTCGACCCCGACCTTGAGCGCCGGCCATCCCAGGTCGACCCAGTACCTCCCCCGCCGGGTCGGCGACTCGATCGCGAGCTCGACGGCGCCCAGGCCCGCCTCGAGCACGAACCACCGCACCAGGGACTCCCCTGCCGACTCCGCTCGGACGTCGGAGACCTCGACGATCCGGCGCGCCTGCTGTACGCCCGGCTTGCCGGCGGCCTCGTCGAGCAGCCTCGCGACGATCTCGAGGTCCGCGCCCGCCCGGAGCGCCGAGTCGGCGACGACAAGGGCGCGCGGCCCCGGCAGCCACCGGGCGCAGTCCACCATCGTGCGTTCGACCGTGGTGACAGGACGACCGCTCACGACCGCCCGGTCCCGGTCGGGCACTGCGATCGGGTGCCGGCGCAGGTACGGGTCCGGCGCCTGGCGCCCCGCGGGCTTGGAGCCCTGGCAAACGTGCACCGCTTCGGTGAGCCCGTAGACGTTCAGGCCGTGCACGAGCGCCGCGGTCTCGTTGCTGAACACGAAGTCGGTCTCCAGCACAGCGGCCACGGCGGCGGCCAGCGAGAGCACGCGACGTTCACGTCGCAGCGCAGGGCCGTCGTCGTCCGCCCCCGCGGGGAGGTAGACGCCACGCCGCACCCGATCCAGATCACCGCGCCGCACCTGCCTCTCGATCGCCGACCGCCGCCACGGACCTGACCGGATCACCTCCGGCAGACGGCGCGGAACCGGGACGGCCGTGTCGCCGGGGCGACGTCCGTCGCGACGGTCGCGAGGGCGCTCGGCCAGCGGCCTGCGGGTGTCGTCTGCCATGGCGGCAGCGTGGCAGACAACCCCGAGCCGCCCCGGCCGCCCTGTGGACAGCCGTTCGGTTCCGCCGCGAGGTCGAGCGTCCGCCCCTCCGGTCGAGGGCTGGGCGCTCGACCGGAGGACCGGAGGCTCGACCTCGCGAGGCGACGCCCCGACGGTGGGCCCGCGAGCGCCCACGACCGCGGCTGGCTAGCGTGGAGGCCGTGACGTCTCCGCAGCCCACGCCGCACGCGCCCATCGGACGGATCCCCGTCCTGCAGCTCTCCCCCGTCGTCGAGGGAGGGCGCTGGCCGGCGAAGGCGGCGGGCGGCGAGGTGGTGCCCGTCGAGGCCACGGTGTTCCGGGAGGGGCACGACGCCGTCGGGGCCACCGCCGTCCTGCTCGCGCCGGACGGCACGGTGCACTCCACCGCGCCCATGGCCGACGTCGCGCCCGGGCTGGACCGGTTCCGCGGCTTCCTGCAGCCCGACGCGGAGGGTGACTGGTCGTTCCGCGTCGAGGCGTGGTCCGACCCGTACGGCACGTGGTCCCACGACGCGGTGATCAAGTTCGACGCCGGGCAGGACGTCGACCTGGTGCTCGCGGAGGGGCGGCTGCTGTTCGAGCGCATCGTCGCGCCGGAGCTGCAGGCGACCCGCTCCGCCGACGACGCCGCCGTGCTGGAGGCCGCGGCCCGCGAGCTGGCCGACACGACCCGCCCGCCCGAGGCCCGGCTCGCGATGGCGATGACGGCGGCCGTCAAGGACGCGCTCCGTCGAGCACCGCTGCGCGACCTGGTGACCGCGAGCGCCGCCTACCCGCTGCGCGTGAGCCGCCCGCTGGCGCTGGCCGCGAGCTGGTACGAGCTGTTCCCCCGCTCGGAGGGCGCGACGCGCCGCAAGGACGGCAGCTGGCGCTCGGGCACGTTCGCCACGGCGGCGAAGCGACTGCCCGCGATCGCGGGGATGGGGTTCGACGTCGTCTACCTCACGCCCGTGCACCCCATCGGCACGACGTTCCGCAAGGGCCGCAACAACACCCTGGACCCGCAGCCGGGCGACCCCGGCAGCCCGTACGCGATCGGCTCGCCGGACGGCGGGCACGACGCCATCCACCCCGACCTGGGCACGGAGCAGGACTTCCGGGACTTCGTCGCGGCGGCCCGCGCGGAGGGCCTGGAGGTGGCGCTGGACCTGGCGCTGCAGTGCTCCCCCGACCACCCGTGGGTCACCGAGCACCCGGAGTGGTTCTCGGTGCGCGCGGACGGCACCATCGCGTACGCCGAGAACCCGCCGAAGAAGTACCAGGACATCTACCCGCTGAACTTCGACCGCGACCCCCAGGGCCTCTCGGCGGAGATCCTGCGGATCGTCGAGCTGTGGATCGACCGCGGGGTGACGGCGTTCCGCGTCGACAACCCGCACACCAAGCCGCTGGACTTCTGGGAGTGGCTGCTCGCGCGGGTGCACGCCGCGCACCCCGAGGTGATCTTCCTGTCGGAGGCGTTCACGCGGCCCGCGATGATGCAGACGCTGGCGCGGATCGGCTTCCACCAGTCGTACACGTACTTCACCTGGCGCAACACCAAGGAGGAGGTCGAGGAGTACCTGCAGGAGGTCTCCGGACCCCAGGGCTCGGTGCTGCGTCCGAGCTTCTGGCCCACGACGCACGACATCCTGCCCCCGTACCTGCAGCACGGCGGGGTGGCGGGCTTCGCCGTCCGCGCCGTGCTGGCGGCCCTCGGCAGCCCCACGTGGGGCGTCTACTCCGGGTACGAGCTCGTGGAGAACGTGCCGCGCCCGGGTGTCGAGGAGCAGATCGACAACGAGAAGTACGAGTACAAGCCGCGCGACTGGTCGCAGGCCGACGTCGTCGGCGTCTCCACGCTGCTGCGACGCCTCAACGAGATCCGGCGCGCCCACCCGACGCTGCAGCAGCTGCGCGACCTCACGGTGCACCCGACGACGAACGACCAGGTCGTCGCGTTCTCGCGGCGGGTGCGGGCCGAGCACCTGCCCGCCGCGGGCCGGCCGGGCGCCACGCAGGACGACGTCGTGCTGGTCGTGGTCAACCTGGACCCGTGGGCCACGCAGGAGTCCACGCTGTTCCTCGACCTGGAGGCGCTCGGCCTCACGCGACCGGACGGGGTCGAGGACCAGCCGTTCTTCGTCGCCCACGACGAGCTGTCGGGCGCCACCTACCCGTGGGGTGCCCACCCGTACGTCCGCCTCGACCCCCGCGAGCAGGTGGCGCACGTCCTGACGATCGGCCTGGCATGACGAGGCCGACATGAGCAGGCCCGCATGAGAGGGCCCCGATGACGCCCCAGGTGCCGCGGCCCGTCACGCGCCAGGTGCCGGTGCAGGCGCTGCCCACGCGGCCGCAGCCCGCACCGCCGCCCCTGGACAAGCCCGGCCTGTCCGAGGACCCGGAGTGGTACCGCACGGCCGTGTTCTACGAGGTCATCGTGCGGGCCTTCTCGGACACCGGCGGCGCGGGCACGGGCGACCTGCGGGGCGTGACCGAACGGCTGGACTACCTGCAGTGGCTGGGCGTGGACTGCCTGTGGCTGCCGCCGTTCTACCCGTCGCCGCTGCGGGACGGCGGGTACGACATCGCCGACTACACGTCGATCGCGAGCCAGTACGGCACGATCGGGGACTTCACCGAGCTCATCGAGGCGGCGCACGCGCGCGGTATCCGCGTGGTGGTGGACCTCGTGATGAACCACACCAGCGACCAGCACCCGTGGTTCCAGGCGTCGCGGTCGGACCCGGAGGGCCCGTACGGCGACTTCTACGTGTGGTCGGACGACGACACGCGCTACGAGGACGCGCGCATCATCTTCGTGGACACCGAGACGTCGAACTGGACGTTCGACCCGGTGCGGCGGCAGTACTTCTGGCACCGGTTCTTCCACCACCAGCCGGACCTCAACTTCGAGAACCCCCGCGTGGTGGACGCCATGCTCGACGTCGCGCGGTTCTGGCTGGGGGTCGGCGTCGACGGCTTCCGCCTCGACGCGGTGCCGTACCTGTTCGAGGCCGAGGGCACCAACTGCGAGAACCTGCCGGAGACGCACGCGTTCCTCCGCCGGGTGCGCCGCATGATCGACGACGAGTTCCCGGGCCGGATCATGCTGGCCGAGGCGAACCAGTGGCCGCAGGACGTGGTGGACTACTTCGGCACGGCGGACGAGCCCGAGTGCCACATGTGCTTCCACTTCCCCGTGATGCCGCGCGTCTACTACGCGATGCGCGACCAGCGCGCCCGGCCCCTGCTCGACATCCTCGCCGACACGCCGGACATCCCCGCGCCGGGCGGGCAGTGGTCGACGTTCCTGCGCAACCACGACGAGCTCACCCTCGAGATGGTCTCCACCGAGGAGCGCGCGGCGATGTACGGGTGGTTCGCGCCCGACCCGCGCATGCGCGCCAACATCGGCATCCGCCGCCGCCTGGCGCCGCTGCTCGACAACTCGCGCAAGGAGGTGGAGCTCGCCCACGCGCTGCTGCTCAGCCTGCCGGGCAGCCCGTGCCTGTACTACGGCGACGAGATCGGCATGGGCGACAACATCTGGCTGCCCGACCGGGACGCGGTGCGCACGCCCATGCAGTGGACGCCCGACCGCAACTCCGGCTTCTCCACCGCCGACCCCGGCAAGCTCTACCTGCCGCTCGTGCAGTCGCTGGTGCACCACTACCAGCACGTCAACGTCGAGGCCCAGCTCGCGCAGCCCTCCTCGCTGCTGCACTGGGTGCACGGCATGCTCGCCGTGCGACGGCTGCACCCGGCGTTCGGTACCGGGGCGTTCGCGCCCCTGGAGGCCGACGACGACGCCGTGCTCGCGTTCACCCGCACCTCGGCGGACGAGACGCTGCTCGTGGCGGCGAACCTGTCCGCGACGGCGCGGTCGTCCGTCGTGCGCGTGCCCGGCCGCGCCGGCTGGTCGCTCACCGACCTGTTCGGCGGCGCCCGCTTCCCCGACGTCGGCGCGGACGGCACCGTGACCATGACCTGGGGGTCGCGCGACTTCTACTGGCTGCTCCTGACCCCGCCGGGGCGCGGCGAGGGCGACACCTCCGCGCCATCGACCGGAGGCGAGCCGGCATGACCGCGGTGCGGCCGGCCGCGGGCGTCCCCGACCCGAGCGTCGGGGAGCTGCTCGCCGCCTGGCTGCCCGGCCGGCGGTGGTTCCCCGCGGGCGGCGCGAGCGCCGCCACGGTGCACGTCGAACCGTGGCTCGCGGTGACGTTCGACGACGGCCCGGGCGGCGGCCCCGACGGCGCCGACGTCGTCGTCCTCCTCGTGCGCCTGCGCGGCGCGGGCGTGCCGGGCGGCGAGGTGGTCGCGCAGGTGCCGCTCGTGCTCACGGACCCCGCCGCGCGCGGCCCCGGGTTCGTCGCCGAGGTCCGCACCGCCGCGGGCGACGTCGCCGTGCACGACGGCGGCGCCCACCCCGCCTGCTGGCTCGCCCTGCTGCGGGCGGCCGGCGTCGGCGACGGCGTGCCGGGCGAGGCGCTCGTCGCGGGCGGCCAGGTCGTGGCGGGCGAGCAGTCGAACACGAGCGTCGTGCTGCCGGGCGTGCCGTCGCCGGACGGCACCGGCGGGATGCTCAAGATCCTGCGCACCGTGACCCCCGGGCCGCACCCCGACGTCGTCGTCCCCCGTGCCCTGACCCGCGCCGGCTGGGACGGCGTGCCGCGCTTCCTCGGCGCCCTCCAGGTGGCCACCGCGCCCGGCACGACCACCGCCCTGGCCGTCCTCAGCGAGCTGGTGCCGCGGGCCCGCGACGGGTTCGAGCTGGCGTGCGAGCACGCCGGCCGCGGCGAGTCGTTCGCACACCTCGCGGCCGACCTCGGGCGCGTCGTGGCGGAGCTGCACTCGGTGCTGCGCCAGGCCATGCCGCCCGGGCCGCTGCTCGACCCGGCGACGTTCGTCGGAGGCCTGCGCGACCGGGCGGCGCTCGCCGTGTCCGAGGCGCCCGGCCTGGCGGCCCGGGCCCCCGCGATCGACGCGCTGCTCGACGACCTCCAGGGCCGGCTGCCGCGGCTGCGCCTGCAGACCGTGCACGGCGACCTGCACCTCGGTCAGGCGCTGCACGGCGAGACCGGGTGGAAGCTCCTCGACTTCGAGGGCGAGCCGCAACGGCCCGCCGCCGAGCGCACGGCCCCCGACCTCCCGCTGCGCGACGTCGCGGGCATGGTCCGCTCGTTCGCGTACGCGGCCGCCGTCGGCGGCGCGCCCGACCCGTGGTGGGAGGCGGAGTCCGTGCACGCCTTCCTCGCCCGCTACCGTCAGTCGGCCGACACGTCCGCGGCCGTGAGCGGGCTGACCACCCGACGTCCGCCCGAGCTCGACCCGCCCACCGCCGACGCCGTCCTCGCCGCCCTCGTGCTGGACAAGGCGCTCTACGAGGTGGTCTACGAGACGCGGCAACGGCCGACCTGGGTGCACATCCCCCTGTCGGCCGTCGACCGCGTGCTCACCCGGCCGCGCTGACCCCGCCGAGCAGGTCGTTCGCGCAGCGCACCGCGGCGGCGAACGCCTCCGGGTCGCCCCCTTGCGAGGTGACCCGGAGCGTCACGCTCTGGCCCGCACGCAGCGTGACGAGCCCGGCGTCGACGCGCGCCGCCGGGTCCACCACGTCGACCGGGCAGAAGACGTCACGGGCGAGCGAGGTCGCGGTCAGCCGCAGCTCGCAGCCCCCGGGGACGGGCGACGCCTCGATCCGCAGCGGGCTCGGGTCGAGCCGCTGGTCCACGACCTCGGCCCCGTGCCGCAGGGCCGCCGCCACGCCGGACTCGGGGTCGTCGGCCGTCGCCACGAGCACCTCGGCGGCCGCGTCGTCGAACGTGGCGACCTCGGCGGGCACGGTGACCGTCGCCGCGCCGCGGGCGGGCGCGTCGACCTCCACGGTCGCCTTGGCCAGGACCGACCCGTCCAGCGCCTCGCGCGTGACCGTCCAGGTCCCGGCCAGACGCTCGCCGGTGTCGTTGACGACGACGAGCGCGACGGTGTCGGGCGCCGGCTCCAGCCCCTCCCACGCGGCGGCCCGGGCCGCCTCGGACGCGCGCGGCTGGAAGGTGGCCAGCCGCGGCGCGTACGCGGCGCGCAGGGCGTGCCACAGCGGCTTGCGGTGCTCGTCGTGGTCGACCGCCGCCCACGACACCACGGGCCAGTTGTCGTTGAGCTGCCACACGATGGCGCCGGTGTTGTGCGGGGTCAGGGACCGCACGTGCTCGATGCCGAAGCGCACGGCGTGCGCCTGGTTGAGTTGCGTGGTCCAGTGCCAGTCCTCGATCGTCGCCGGGTCGGGCAGGTGCCCCTGCCAGCCGCGCTCGAGCTTGGCGTTGCCCAGGTGCGCCTTCTGGTGCACGAGCATCTGGTGGCCGAACGGGTCGAGCGGCTCGTCGTGGACCACGCGCGTGAGCGTCGACCAGGCGGGCGGACCCTGGAAGCCGAACTCCGACAGGAACCGCGGCCGGTAGCGGGCGTAGACGGAGTAGTCCTCCCGGTTCCACACGTCCCAGACGTGCATGGTGCCGTAGCGCTCGTCGTTCGGGTGACGGTAGTCGCCGAACGAGTACGGGCTCGCCGGCGAGTACGGGCGCGTGGGGTCCAGCTCGGCGAGCACGCCGGGCAGCAGCTCGCGGTAGTACAGGTCGCCCCACGGACGGCCGCCGAGCCGGCCGGCCCAGCCCCAGTCGACCGAGCCCCACGTGTTCTCGTTGTTGCCGTTCCAGATGACGAGCGACGGGTGCGGACTGAGCCGCGTGACGTTCTCGCGGGCCTCGGCCTCCACCTCGGCGCGCATCGGCTCGTCCTCGCTGTACGCGGCGCAGGCGAACGGGAAGTCCTGCCACACGAGCAGGCCGCTCTCGTCGGCGAGGTCGTACAGGTCGTCGGACTCGTAGATGCCGCCGCCCCACACCCGCAGCAGGTTGATGTTCGCCTCGAGGGCGTCGTCGACCCGGCGCGCGTACCGGTCGCGGTCGATCTCCGTGAGGAACGCGTGGTCGGGGATCCAGTTCGCCCCGCGGACGAGCACCGTCTCGCCGTTGACCTTGAGGAGGAACGGCGCTCCGGCCTCGTCCGCGGTCGTGTCCAGCTCCACCGTCCGGAACCCGACGCGCCCCGCCCAGCGGGCGTCGCCGGCCGCGACCTCGACGTCGTACAGCGGCTGGTCCCCGTGGCCGACCGGCCACCAGCGCCGCACGCCGGGCACCTCGACGGTCACCGTGCCCTCCGCCCGCCCCGCGGGCACGCTGCCCGTGGCCACGAGCTCCCCGCCGTCCGGCCCGGTGAGGGCCACGCGCAGCGGGACCTCGCCGTCCGCCGCCACCCCGTCGCGCTCGATCTCGACGTGCGCGACCAGGACGCCGTCGTGCGCGCCGTCGGCCCCCGCCACGACGTCGACCAGCGGTCGCACCGCGGCGATGCGCACCCCGGACCACGAGTCGAGGCCGATCGGCTTCCAGATGCCGGCGCCGGCGACGTCGATCCCCCAGTCCCAGCCGAACGAGCAGGCCATCTTCCGCAGCTGGTTGTACTCGTGGTGGTTGGTCGACGGCAGCACCCCGTCGCGCTCGGCGCGGGCCAGCGCCTCGGGCACGGGCGCGGCGAACGTGACGACGAGGGAGTTGTCGCCCTCGCGCAGCGCGTCACGGGCGTCCCAGCGGAAGGACCGGAACATGTTCTCGGTCCGCCCGAGCTCCACCCCGTTGAGCTCCACCGTCGCCACGGTGTCGAGGCCGAGGGCGACGAGGTCGTGCCGCGCGGCGTCGCCCGGCCGCCACGCGAACGTCGTCGCGTACCGCCACGCCGTGTCGCCGATCCACTGCTGCGCCGCCTCGTTGTCGCCGTCGAACGGCTCGTCGACCAGCCCTTCGCGGTGGAGGTCGAGGTGCGCCTCGCCGGGCACCACGGCGGGGATCCCGTCCGCGAGCGCCGGCGCCACGCCGTCGGGCGCGTCGGCCGCGAGCTCCGCGGCGGTCAGGCTCCACCCCTGGTGCAGGGCGCGGAAGGTCGTGGGGAGGTGCGTCATGGCGGAGTCCTTCGTGGTTCGCAGGGAGTTCGCTGGGTGCCGACCCGGTCAGGGTCGCAGGTGGCTCAGCCGGACGCCGGACGGCGCGGCTCGCGCAGGACGCGCGCGCCGCCGGCAGGCACGGTGGTCAGGGGCCCGACCTCCGCCCCGGACAGCAGGTCGTGCCCGGCGGCGGCGACCTTCTGCTCGTCGCCGGTGTGGTTGAGGAGGAAGAGGTAGGAGCGGTCGTCGCCGCGGCGGCGCACCGCCTCGAGCCCGGGCGCCGCGTCGAGGACGCGCGGCAACTCGCTGTCGTCGACGAGCCGGTCGACGAGCCGCCCCACGCCGTCGGCGCCGAGCGCCGCCGAGACGTACCAGGCGGCGCCGTCGCCGATCTCGCGCCGGGTCGCGGCCGGCCCGCCCGCGAGCGAGCTCGAGGCGTACCGGACCACGGCCTCCGCCCCGTCGAGGTGGACGCGCTCGGTCCACTCGGTCGCCTCGCCGCCGTCGTCCAGCCGGACGGCCTGCCCCTCCTGGAGGGGGTAGAGCTCGTCGCTCCAGGCGCCGAGCACGTCGGCGAACGCGCCCGGGAAGCCGCCGGTGCGGACCTGGCCGTCGTCGTCGCAGACGCCGGACAGGTAGGTCACGAGCAGTGTGCCGCCCCGCGCGGGGACGGCGGCGAGCCGCGCGGCCGCGTCGTCGTCGACGACCAGGAGCGTCGGCACGACGACCAGGTCGTAGCCGTCGAGCGGCGCGCCGGGCGGCACGACGTCGCACACCACCTGCCGGTCCCACAGGGCCCGGTGCCAGGCCCGCAGCTCCCGCCCGTACGACAGCTCGCGGTGCGGCATCAGGCCGTGCTGGAGGGCCCACCCGGCGGGGTCGTCGACCACCATCGCGGCCCGGGCGGGCTCGACGGCCGTCCCGGCGACCTCCGCCAGCGAGCGCAGGTGGCCGCCCAGCTCGACGACCTCCTGCCACACCCGCGACCGGGTGCCGCTGTGCGGGAGCATCGCCGAGTGGAACTGCTCGGCGCCGGCGCGCGAGGCGCGCCACTGGAAGAACATCGCGCCGTCCGACCCCCGGGCGACGTGACCGAGCGAGTGCCGCACGATCTCCCCGGGGTCCTTGGCGCGGTTGCGGCGCTGCCAGCTCGGGGCGCCGGTCGAGCTCTCCATCAGCAGCCACGGACGCCCCGGGGACATCCCGCGCACCCGGTCGGCGGCGAAGGCGAGGTCGTGCTCGCGGTCGCCCGCCGGAAGGTCGCCGACCAGCGTGTAGTGGTCGTTGGCGACGACGGCCGTGTGCGGCGCCCACGACGCGTAGTCGACCACCTGGGCCCCGGCGCCGACCATGAGGTTGGTCGTGACGGGCGCGGCGGAGTGCCGCTCGAGGACCTCCTTCTCCGCCAGGTAGTGCGCCAGCAGCGCGTCGGACGAGTAGCGCTCGTAGTCGAGGTAGAGCCCGGGGTTGGGGGCGCCGTGCCGGCCGCGCGGCGGCATGATCTCGTCCCACTCCCCGTACCGGTGGCCCCACTGCGCCGCGCCCCACGCCGCGTTCACGGCCTCGAGGGTGCCGTGCCGAGCCTGCAGCCACCGGCGGAACCCCGCCGCGGAGTCGTCGCAGTAGCAGCGGGCGTTGCCGCCGCCGAGCTCGTTCCCCACGTGCCACAGGCGCACGGCGGGGTGGTTCCCGTAGCGGCGGGCGAGGGCCTCGACGTGGCGCAGCGCGTACCGGCGGTAGACGGTCGACTCCGGGCACCACGCGTTGCGTCCCCCGGCGGGCTCCCGGTACCCGTCGGCGAGCACCGGCGCGATGCCGGGGTGCGCGGTGAGGAGCCAGCTCGGCGGCGCCGCGGTGGGGGTGGCCCGGTCCACGGCGATCCCGTGGGCGTGCAGCAGCTCGATCGCGTCGTCCAGCCACGACCAGTCCCGCACGCCGTCGGAGGTCTCCACGGTCCCCCAGGCGAAGACGCCGAGGGTCACGAGGTTGACGCCCGCCTCGCGCATGAGGCGCACGTCCTCGTCCCACACCTCCCGCGGCCACTGCTCGGGGTTGTAGTCGCCGCCGTAGGACAGGCCGTCGGTCGGCCAGCGCGTCGCGGTCGTGGTGGGCGCCGCCGTCACGACGTGCTCCGGGCGGCCGCCCCGCCCTGCGCCTGCGCCGCGGGCACGCCGGCCTCCTGCCACTCGCCCGCGAAGTGGTCGTAGCAGACGCTGTTGTCGATGGCGCCGCGGTCCGTGCCCTCCTGGGTGAGGGTCACGCGGTCGACGCGCTCGGGGTCCGGTGCCGCCGTCGCGAGGAGCTTGGTGTAGTCGTGGTGCGGGTCGAGGATCACCGCGTCGGCCGGTCCTCGCTCCACGACCCGCCCCCGGTACAGCACGACGATCTCGTCGGAGAAGTGCCGGGCGGTCGCCAGGTCGTGCGTGATGTAGAGGACGGCGAGGCGGTCCTCGCGCTGCAGGCGGCCGAGCAGGTTGAGGACGCCGAGCCGGATCGACACGTCGAGCATCGACACGGGCTCGTCGGCGATGAGCACCTGGGCGCCCGGGGCGAGGGCACGGGCGATGGCGACGCGCTGCCGCTGGCCGCCGGACAGCTCGTGGGGCCGGCGCGGGGCGATGTCCTCGGCGGGCGTGAGGTTGACCCGCTCGAGCATCTCGACCACCCGCTCGTGCGTCTCCTGCGCCGTGCGGGTGCGCTGGTGGATCCGCAGCGGACGGGCGACGTGGTGCTCGATCGAGTGGAACGGGTTGAGCGACGCGAACGGGTCCTGGAAGACCATCTGCACCTGGCGCCGGTACAGCGACCCCTGGACCGGGGTGTCGTCGTCGAGGCGCACGTCGACCGTCCCCGACGTCGGCTTCTCCATGCGCGTGAGGATCTTCGCGATCGTCGACTTGCCGGAGCCCGACTCCCCCACCAGGGCCACGGTGCGCCCGGGGACCAGGTCGAGGCTCACGTGGTCGACGGCGCGCAGCCGCGACCGGCGCAGCCCCGTGCGGATCGAGTAGTCCTTGACCAGGTCGGACACGTGGACGCGGGTCATGCTCGGTCCTCCTGAGCGTTCTGCACGGGTGTGCCGGCGTCGGCGAAGTCGTCGACGCCGCTGCGGATGAAGCCGCCCCGCTCCCCCGACAGGCTCGGGAACGAGCCGAGGAGCTTGCGGGTGTACGGGTGGCGCGCCTCGCGGTACAGCCGCTGGGCGGTGTCGAGCTCGACGATCTCGCCCGCCAGCATGACCGCGATCCGGTCGCTGATCTCGAGCAGCAGGGGCAGGTCGTGGGTGATGAACACGACCGCGAAGTCGAGCTCGTCGCGCAGCCGTACGATCTCGCGCAGGATGTCGCGCTGCACGACGACGTCGAGCGCCGTCGTCGGCTCGTCCATGATCATGATCTGGGGCTCCAGCAGCATCGCCATCGCGATCATGACGCGCTGGCGCATGCCGCCGGACAGCTCGTGCGCGTACGACCCGAGGCGCCGCGGGTCCACGCCGACGCGGGTCAGCACCTCCTCCGACCGGCGGCGCACCTCGGCCCGCGGCGTGCCCGGCCGGTGGGCCAGCAGCGTGTCCCGCAGCTGTGCCCGCACGGTGGTCACCGGGTTGAGGGCGTTCATCGCGCCCTGGAACACCATCGACAGCTTGTCCCAGCGGAACGCGCGCAGCGCGGAGTCCTCCAGGGCGAGCACGTCGACGTCCGCACCGTCGCGGTCGTGGAAGGTGATGCTCCCGGACGCGATCCGCGCCGGGGGCCGGTGCAGCCGGTTGACCGCGTAGGCGAGCGTCGTCTTGCCGCAGCCGGACTCGCCGGCGAGGCCGAGGATCTCCCCGCGGTGCAGCGTGAGGCTCGCGCCCTTCACCGCCGTGACCGGCTGCTCCACCTCGTAGACCACCGTGAGGTCCGAGACCGTGAGGACCGGTTCCGTCCGGCCGCCGCGGGCGGCGGTCCCTTCGTCGTGCACCAGGGTCGTCGTCATCGCGCGGACACCTCCTTCGCGCCGTCCGCCTCGCGGACCGCGTCCGGCTCCTGCGGGCGCGACCGGCGGTGCGCGCGGGCCAGCTCGCGCTCGAGGCGGGCGGCCTTGCGGGCCCGCCTGCGGTGCTGGCGCAGGTTCTTGAGCTTGGGGTTGATGATCTCGTCGATCGAGAAGTTGATGAGCGACAGGCCCATGCCGAACAGCGCGATCACCAGGCCCGGCGGCACGAACCACCACCAGGCGCCGAGGGAGAGGGCGAAGCCGTTCTGCGCGTAGAAGAGCATCGTGCCGAGCGTCGCGGAGTTCGACGCCCCGAGGCCGATGAACGACAGGCCGGCCTCGCCGAGGATCGCCGCGATGACCGCGAAGACGAACTGCGACGCGATCACCGGCAGGAGGTTCGGCAGGATCTCGACGACGATGACGCGCCACGGCTTCTCGCCCGAGACCTTCGACGCCGCCACGTAGTCACGGTTGCGCACGGACAGGGTCTGGGCCCTCAGCACCCGCGCCGACGCGGCCCAGCTCGTCACCGCCAGCACGACGGCGATGGTCCACAGGCCACGGCTCTCGCGCGGCACGAAGCCGGAGATGACGATCACGAGCGGCAGCCCGGGGATCACCAGGAAGACGTTCGAGAGCAGCGAGAAAGCCTCGTCGGCGAAGCCGCCGCGGTAGGCGCCGTAGATGCCGAAGAACGCGGACAGGGCGGTGGCCAGCACGCCGACCAGCAGGCCGATCTGCAGCGAGCCGCGGGTCGCGTACGCCAGCTGGGCGAGCACGTCCTGGCCGGTCTGCGTGGTGCCGAGCAGGAAGTCGGCCGACGGCGGGGTCAGCCCGATGTCGCGGATCTGCCGCGGGTCGCCGACCAGGTACGGGCCGAAGGTGCCGAAGAGCGTGATGACGCCGACCAGCACCAGGCCGACGGCCAACCAGGGCGTCATCGTGGGCAGGAGCATGCGCCAGCCGGAGCGCGGCGCGCCGCCGGCGCGGTCGCGCGCCACCTCCGCGGCCTCGGCCTCGTCCACGAGGGACGGTTCGTTCGCAGGACTCAGGTTCGTCATGACGGTGCCTCCTCTCAGGACCGGGCTCGGGTGCGCGGGTCGATCAGGCCGTACAGCAGGTCGACCACGAGGTTCGCGCCGAGCACGGCGAGCGTGATGACGAGGAACAGCCCCTGCATGAGCGCGTAGTCGTTGTTGGTCACGGCCCCGAGCAGGCGTCCGCCGATGCCGGGGTACGAGAACACCTGCTCGGTGATCACCGACCCCGAGACGACGAACCCGAGCGAGATCGCGAACCCGGCGACCGACGGCAGCACGGCGTTGCGCGAGGCGTAGGAGCGCAGCACCGTGCGCGGGGACAGCCCCTTGGCCTCGGCGGTGAGCACGTAGTCCTCGGACAGCGTGGAGACCATCATGTTGCGCATCCCGAGCAGCCAGCCCCCGACGGAGGCGAGCACGATCGTCAGCGCCGGCAGTGCGCCGTAGTGGATCGCGGAGAGGATGAACTCCGCGTTCCAGCCGGGGTCGAGGACGACGTCGTAGCCGCCCTGCAGCGGGAACCAGCCGAGCACGCGGGCCAGGACGTACGCCAGGATCAGCGCCAGCCAGAAGTACGGCACCGCCGCCAGGAGGGTGGTCGCCGGGATCAGCGAGTCCAGCCAGGTGCCGGGCTTCCACCCGACGAACGCTCCGAGCGTCACGCCCAGGACGGCGGCCATCACGGTGGCGATGCCCACCAGGACCACCGTCCACGGGAGCGACTGCGCGATGACGTCCGTCACCTGCGCCGGGTAATAGCTGACCGACACGCCCAGGTCACCGTGGACGAGGTTGTTCAGGTAGTCGACGTACTGGTTCCACAACGGTTGGGAGTCGTCGCCCCCGAGGAGGAGGGCGTACGCCTCCCGGGTCTCGGGCGTCACCGTCCCGCCGCGCTGCTGCAGCTTGGCGAGCAGGATGTCGACCGGGTTGCCCGGGAGGAGCCGGGGGATCGCGAAGTTCAACGTCAGCGCGGCCCACAGCGCCACGACGTAGAAGCCCATCTTGCGCAGGAAGTAGTTCACGGCAGGGTGCTTTCCTCGGGGACGACGTCTCGGGTCATGTCAGCCGGCCGGCTGGATCTTCTTGAAGATCTCGGCGGCGTCCATCGCGGACCACACGGCCGGGAAGGCGTACAGGTCGTCGTCGGACGGCCAGCCGCTGAACTTCGCCGTGTTCCACACGCTCGTCGTGCCGCCGGTGAGGATCGGCACGTACGGCATGTCCTCGAGGATCTGCTCCTGGATGGTGTCGAAGTACGGCTGGCGCGCCGCCGCGTCGTCGAGCGGGAGCTTCGCCAGCTCGTCGAGCGCCTTGTCGACCTCGGGGTTGGAGTACCGCGAGTAGTTGTTCCCCGCGGACTTGCCGACCTTCGCGCCGGAGCCCGAGTCGAAGAAGTAGTTGTAGAGGTAGAACGGGTCGGGAGCGGGCCCCTGCCACAGGGAGTCGATCGCGAGCTCGAACTTGCCCGACCCCTTCTTCTCCGTCCACTCGTTCCACGACGACTGCGCGGTCTGGAGGTCGATGCCGGCCGCCTTCGCCTGGGAGGCCATCGTGTCCAGGGCGGTGATGTAGTCCGTCCACCCGGTGACGACCTCGACCGTGAGCGTGAGCTTCTCGCCGTCCTTGGCGTAGATGCCGTCCGAGCCCTTCGCCCAGCCGGCGTCCTCGAGCAGCTGCGCCGCCTTGTCGGGGTCGGCCGTCATCGGGGCGGTCTTCTCGGTCACCGCGTCCGAGACGAACTCGTCCTGGCTGGGGGTCAGCGTGAAGACCGGGGACATCTCGTTCGCGGTCTCCATGAACGCCAGCTTGTTGAGCTGGGTGCGGTCCATCGCGTAGTACAGCGCCTTGCGGACGGCGGGGTCCGTCTGCGGGCCCGTGCACCCCATCTCCGCGCTCGAGCAGGTGGACAGCACCATCTGGTTCTGCCACTGCGTGTACGCGTCGTAGCTCGGGAAGTTCTGGTGGGTGTTCTGGATGTCCGGGATGGGGCCGGTCTGCCAGTCGACCGTGCCGGCCGCGATCGCGTCGGCGCCGGCCTGGTTGCCCGACAGCGACAGGAAGCGGATGTTCGTGACGGCAGGCTCACCGCCCCAGTAGTCGGGGTTCGCCTTGTACGTGAACGCCTGCGGCTTGAAGCTGTCGAGCAGGTAGGCCCCCGTGCCCACGGGGTTCTCGATGACGTCCTCGACGGGGTTGATGTCCTTCCACAGGTGCTCGGGCACGATCGGCGTGTTCATGACGTCCGGCCCCTTGACGAACGCGGGCTGCTCGAACGTGAACGTCACGTGGGTGTCGTCGACGGCCTTCGCGGTCCCGTCGAAGCCGCCGCTGTTGATCGAGGGGTTGTCCTTGAGGAGGGTGAAGGTGAACTCCACGTCCTTCGCGGTGAAGGGCTCGCCGTCGCTCCAGGTGACGCCCTCGCGCAGCGTGACGGACAGCTCCGTGCCGTCGTCGTTCCACGCCTGCTCGGTGCCCAGCAGCGGCACCGGGTCCCGCACCTCGGCCTTGTTGTAGAAGAACAGGGGCTCGTAGATGGTCCCGAGGCCGCCGATCTTCGAGGGCGAGAACGGGTTGAAGTTGATCTGGTAGTCGCCGGCCTGGCCGGTGTACGCGACGAGCGTGCTGTCCGCGCCCCCGCCCGAGCCGCCCGAGCTGCCGGCCGAGCCGCCCCCGGAGCACGCCGCGAGGGCGAGACCGAGGGCCGCGACACCGGCGAGCACCGCGCCGCGCCGACGGATTCCTGTCCTGAGGAACATCTGCGGTCCTTTCTCGTGCCGGCACCAGAGCCGGCTCCAGCGGCGCCGTCGTCGGCGCTCGTGGGTATTCTTGCCATGGTTAACTTAAGCGGTCAAGTGCCGTAGGTCACTCACGCAAGGAGGCGATAGATGCTGCTGGACGGCGTCGCGCAGGTCGTCTCGTCGCGCCGTCTGCTCGATCTCGTGCGGACCCGCGGGTCGATCAGCCGGGTGGAGCTGGCCCGGCTCTCCGGCCTCACCTCCCCGACCGTCACGCACGTCGTCCGGGGGCTCCTGGACCTCGGTCTGGTGCACGAGACCGGGGTCCAGCAGCGCGGCCGCGGCCAGCCGCGCCGCCTGCTGAGCGTCACGGCGGACGCCGGGTACGCCGTGGGCATCCAGGTCGACCTGACGACCGCGACGGCGGTGGTCGTCGACTTCGCCGGTGCGACGGTCGCGAGCGCCGGGCTGCGGGGCTCCGGACGGCGCTCGCCCGCCCGGACCGTGGGGACGCTCGTCGACCACGTGGGCGACCTGCTCGCGAGCGCCGGCGTCCCCCGCGACCGTGTGCTCGGCGTGGGCCTCGTGACCCACGGCCCGCAGGACCGGGAGCGGGGCATGCTCCTCACCGCGCAGCCCACGCCCGCGTGGGAGAGGTTCCCCCTGACGGCGCGGCTCGCCGCCGGGCTGGGCCTGCCCGTGCTGCTGGAGAACGACGCGACCGCGGCGGCCGTGGGCGAGCTGTGGACGCGGGAGCTCGACACCGAGACGTTCGGGCTCGTCTACATGGCCTCGGGGATCGGCGGGGCCGTCGTCGTGGACGGCGTCGCCTACCGCGGGCGCGCCTCCAACGCGGTCGAGATCGGCCACGTCCCGCTCCCGGACGCGCGCTCCGCCTGCGTCTGCGGCAACCGCGGGTGCACGCAGGCGGTGGCCGGCCCGGCGGCCGTCGTCGCCCAGGCCCTGGCCCGCGGCGACGTCGCCGAGCGCTGGGGCGTGCGGGGACCCGCCGAGGACACGCTCGCCGACTTCGAGCGCGTGGCCCGCGCCGCGCGCGACGGCGACGCCGCCGCCACCGACCTGCTCACCCGGTCCGCCCGCCGGGTCGGCCAGGCGGCCACCGTCCTCGTCAACCTCTTCGACGTGGACACCGTGCTGCTCGCCGGCCCGGCGTTCGCGACGGCCGGCCCCCTGTACCGCCGCGTCGTCGGCGCCGCGCTGTCCGAGCACGCCCTCAGCCGCACCCTCAGCCCGCCCCGGGTGGCGCTCTCCGGCCAGGTCGCCACGGCCGCCGCCGTCGGCGGCGCCCTCACGGTGCTGCGCGGCGCGCCCGACACGGGACTGCCCCTGGGGCGTGCCCGACCCCGACCGTCGACCGACCTCAGCCCCGAGCCCGAACCCGACCAGCCCGCCACGATCGGAGCCCTGTGACCACCGACCACCACGTCCTGCACCGCGACGGGACCGCCCTCGTCCTCCACCTGCCGACGCACGGCCTGCCCGCCGTCGTGCACTGGGGAGCGGACCTCGGTCCGCTCGACGACGACGCCGCCCACGCCCTCCTCCGGGCGACCAGCCGCCAGACGCCGCCCGGCACCCTCGACGCCGCCTGGCGCCTGCCGCTCCTGCCGCAGGAGTCCGACGGCTGGTCCGGCCGCCCCGGCCTCCTCGTCACGCGTGCCGGCGGCCCCGTGTACCCCCGTTGGGAGTCCTCCGTGGACCGCCCGGACGAGGCGAGCGCGATCATCACCGCCGTCGACGCGACCGGCGGCCTCACCCTGCGCACCCGCGTGGAGGTCGGCCCCGGCGGCCTGGTCGTGCTCGACCACGAGCTCGTCAACGACGGCGCCGACCGTCTCGAGGTCGCCTGGCTCGAGGCGACCCTGCCCGTGCCGAAGACGGCCGACCACCTCACCACGTTCGGCGGCCGGTGGACGCGCGAGAAGTCCCCGCTCACGACCCCGATGCCACGGGGGACCACCGTGCGCGAGTCCCGCCGGGGCCGCGGCGGCCACGACGGCCCGTGGGTGACCCTCGCCTCCGAGGGCGCGCCCCGCGCCGGGGAGGGCCGGGTGTGGGCCGCTCACCTGGGCTGGAGCGCCGACGTGCGCCACCGCGTCGACCGGGTCACCGAGCACGTCTCGCTGCTCGGCGCGGGAGAGCTCCTCCGGCCCGGCGAGCTCGTCCTGACGCCCGGCGAGTCGTACCGCGCGCCGACGGCGTACTTCGCCTGGTCGGACGGCGGCCTCGACGGCGTCGCGGCACGGTTCCACACCTGGCTGCGCGCGCGCCCCGAGCACCCGCGCTCGCCCCGGCCGCTCGTGCTCAACACCTGGGAGGCGGTCTACTTCGACCACGACCCCGAGCGCCTCTTCGCGCTCGCCCGGCGGGCGGCGGAGGTGGGGGTCGAGCGCTTCGTCCTCGACGACGGCTGGTTCCCCGCGCGCCGGGACGACACCAAGGGTCTCGGCGACTGGGTGGTCGACCGAGGCGTGTGGCCCGACGGCCTCGAGCCGCTCGCCGGGCTGGTGCACGGCCTGGGGATGCAGCTCGGCCTGTGGTTCGAGCCGGAGATGGTCAACCTCGACTCGGACCTCGCGCGCCGGCATCCCGACTGGATCCTGGCCAACCCCGCCTCCGTGCCGTCGCCCGACGGCCTGTCGTTCCGCACCCAGTACGTGCTCGACCTGGCGAACCCCGACGCGTGGGAGCACGTCCGAGGGCAGATGTCCGCGCTCGTGACGGACCTCCGCATCGACTTCGTCAAGTGGGACCACAACCGGGACCTGGTCGAGCCCGTCCACGACGGCGCGCCCGGCACGCACGCCCAGACGCTGGCCGCCTACCGGCTCCTGGACCGGCTCCGGGAGGACCACCCCGCGCTGGAGATCGAGTCGTGCTCCTCGGGCGGGGCGCGCACCGACCTCGGCATCCTCGCCCGCACCGACAGGGTCTGGGCCTCCGACTCCAACGACCCGGTGGAGCGGCAGGACGTCCAGCGCTGGACCGAGCTGGTGCTGCCCCCCGAGCTGGTCGGCGCGCACGTCGGACCCTCGCCCGCGCACTCCTCCGGGCGGGCCACCGACCTGTCGTACCGGATCGCCACGTCGCTGCAGGGCTCGGCCGGGTTCGAGTGGGACATCCTCGGCTGCACCCCGGAGGAGACCGCCCGGATCACCGCGTTCGCGGCGCTCTACAAGGAGCTGCGCGGCCTCCTCCACTCGGGCACCGTGCGGCACCCCGACACCGCCGACCCCGCCCTCCGGGTGCGCACCGTGGTCGCCCAGGACCGGTCGGAGGCCGTCGTCACCGTCGCGACCGTCGCGTCGCCCGAGGAGGCGCTCGCGGAACGGCTGCGGATCGACGGTCTCGACCCGGAGCGGCGGTACACGGTGCGGCTGCGGGACGAGATCGGGGAGTCACGCTGGGGCTGGGTCACGCCGGGCTGGCTCGGCGACGGACCGGTCACCCTGTCCGGCCGGGTGCTCGCCGAGGTCGGGCTGCAGCTGCCGACGCTGTGGCCCGTCCAGGCGCTCGTGCTGCACCTCGCTCCGGCCTAGGCCGGCGGTCCGGTGCTCCCCCGCACCGTGAGGGTCGGGGTCGAGTCGCGGTACGCCCGCGCCTCGGCCCCGGCCATCCGCTCGAACAGCCGCCGAGCCACGTGCGCCCCGTAGCTCGTCACGTCGTGGCTGAGCGCGGTGAGCCGGGGGTACGCCGCCTGGCACAGCGGCGAGTCGTCCCAGGCCACCAGCGAGACGTCCTCGGGCACGCGGGCCCCGAGCCCGTGCGCGACCCCGAGGCCGGCGAACGCCATGACGTCGTTGTCGTAGATCACGGCCGTCACGGGGTCGTCCGTCTCCAGCAGGGAGCGGGTGGCGGCCGCACCGGAGTCCGGCGTGAAGTCCGCCCGCGCCACCCGGGCGACCACGCCCGCGCGCGTCGCCTCGTCGTCGAACGCCAGGTCACGGATGGTCGTGTGCCCGAAGCCCTCCGTGCCGGACACGCGGCCGATCCTGCGGTGCCCCAGCCCGGCGAGGTAGCGCACGCACTCGCGCAGGGCCGTGGCGTCGTCGGTGTACACGGCGGGCAGGTTCCCCGCGAACTCGGGGTCGCCCACGACGACGGCGGGCAGGGCGTCGCGCTCCGACAGCGCCGCGATCCGGGGGTCGTCCTTGCGGGGGTCGACCACGATCACGCCGTCGACGCGGCGGGCGGCGTGCCAGCGCCGGTGCGCCTGGGTCTCGGCGTCCATGTCGGGCACGACCTGCAGCAGCAGCCCGTACGAGCGCTCCGTGAGCACCTGCTCGATGCCCGCGATGAACTGCATGTAGAACGACTCGAAGCCCAGGGTCTCCGGGGCGCGGGCGAGCACCAGGCCGATCGTCTCCACCCGCGCGCCGGACAGGGCCCGGGCCGCCTGGCTCGGCACCCACCCGAGCTCCGCCGCGACCCCGAGGATCCGCGCCCTGGTCTCGTCGGAGACGCCCGGGCGGTCGTTGAGGGCGTAGGACACCGCCCCCGTGGACACACCGGCCCGCCGGGCGATGTCCGCGATCGTGATCCGAGCCATCCGCTCTCCTTCCCGAGCAGGATGGTATGCCTCGCCGGGCCGCTGCCCGCGCCCGGGGTCGGGCCGCGCGTCGGAACGCGCCCGACATACGTCCGTGGAATCGTGGGCGCATGACGCCGTCGCCACCGCCCGTCGACCCCGAGGTGCTGACCGCCCTGGCCCAGGGCACGCTGCACGACCCGCACGCCGTGCTCGGGCCGCACCTGCTGGACGACGACGGCTCGCCGGGCGACCGGGCCTGGGCCGTCGTGCGGGTGCTGCGGCCGTTGGCCGACGAGGTGACGGTCGTGACCACGGACGGCGAGCACCCGGGGCGGCACGTGGCGGCGGGCGTGTGGGAGTCGGTGGTGCCGGCGGGCGTGGACGCCGGCGGCGGGCGCCACGCCCCGGACTACCGGGTACGCACCCGCTACGACGACGACGTCCAGACCGTCGACGACCCGTACCGCTTCCTGCCCACCCTGGGCGAGGTGGACCTGCACCTGATCGCCGAGGGCCGCCACGAGGAGCTGTGGCGCGCGCTCGGCGCCAACCCCCGCCGCTTTCCGAGCGCGCTGGGCGACGTCCACGGGACGGCGTTCGCCGTCTGGGCGCCGAACGCCCGGGGCGTGCGCCTCGTGGGCGACCACAACCGCTGGACCACGGTGCACCCGATGCGCTCGCTCGGCGCGAGCGGGGTGTGGGAGCTGTTCGTGCCCGGCGTGGGCGAGGGCACCCGGTACAAGTTCGAGGTGCTGGGCGCCGACCGCGTGTGGCGGGCCAAGGCCGACCCGCTCGCCAAGGGCACGCAGGTGCCGCCGGCCACGGCGTCGGTCGTCGTCGACTCGGCGTACGAGTGGGCGGACGGCGAGTGGATGGCGCGCCGCGCGGCGTCCGACCCGCACGCCGGGCCGGTGAGCGTCTACGAGGTGCACCTGGGCTCGTGGCGGCCGGGGCTGGGCTACCGCGAGCTCGCGGAGGAGCTGACCGCCTACGTCGTCGAGCACGGCTTCACGCACGTCGAGCTGCTGCCCGTGGCGGAGCACCCGTTCGGCGGGTCCTGGGGCTACCAGGTGACCGGCTACTACGCGCCGACCGCGCGGTTCGGGCACCCCGACGACTTCCGGTACCTCGTGGACCGCCTGCACCAGGCCGGCGTCGGCGTCATCCTCGACTGGGTGCCCGGCCACTTCCCCCGCGACGAGTTCGCCCTCGCGCGGTTCGACGGCGGCCCGCTGTACGAGCACCCGGACCCCCGCCGCGGGGAGCAGCCCGACTGGGGGACGCTCGTCTTCGACTTCGGCCGCCGCGAGGTGCGGAACTTCCTCGTCGCCAACGCGACGTACTGGTTCGAGGAGTTCCACGCCGACGGCCTGCGCGTGGACGCCGTCGCGTCGATGCTCTACCTCGACTACTCGCGCAAGCCCGGCGAGTGGGAGCCGAACGTGCGCGGCGGGCGGGAGAACCTCGAGGCCATCGCCTTCCTGCAGGAGGCCAACGCCACCGCCTACCGCCGCTCCCCCGGCGTGATGATGATCGCCGAGGAGTCGACGGCCTTCCCCGGCGTCACCCGGCCCACCGACGCGGACGGGCTCGGCTTCGGGCTGAAGTGGAACATGGGCTGGATGAACGACGGGCTGCGGTACGTCGCGCACGACCCGATGTACCGGCGCTACCACCACCACGAGCTGACGTTCTCGCTGGTCTACGCGTTCTCGGAGCAGTACGTGCTGCCGATCAGCCACGACGAGGTGGTGCACGGCAAGGGCTCGCTGCTGCGCCGCATGCCGGGCGACCGGTGGAAGCAGCTCGCGGGCGTGCGCGCCTTCCTCGCCTACCAGTGGACGCACCCCGGCAAGCAGCTGCTGTTCATGGGCCAGGAGTTCGCGCAGGACGCCGAGTGGGACGAGGGCTCCGGCCTCGACTGGTGGCTGCTCGAGACTCCCGGCCACGCCGGGGTGCAGCGCCTGGTCCGCGACCTCAACGCCCTCTACCGGGCCACGCCCGCCCTCTGGGAGCGGGACTTCGACACCGCCGGGTTCGAGTGGCTCGACGCCGACGACGCCGACCACGACACGCTCTCGTGGGTGCGCCGGTCCGCCGACGGCGACCCCGCCGTCGTGGTCGTGAACTTCGCGGGCGTGCCGCACGAGGGGTACCGCCTCGCGCTGCCCGACGGCGGCGCCTGGGACGAGGTCCTCAACACGGACGCCGAGGTCTACGGCGGCTCCGGCGTCGGCAACCTCGGGCGCGTGCACGCCCAGGACGTGCCCTGGAAGGGGCGGCGGCACTCCGTCACGCTGCGGGTGCCGCCGCTCGGCGCCCTCGTCCTGCGCCCCGGCGCGGACTGACCCTCGACGAATCGAGCGTGGGGGGGTGTTTAAGCAAGCGGGCGGGGGGGGCGCAAGGTACGAAGGCAGGTGGGGGCGCGGGGGTCGGACA
>NZ_JBHTVZ010000015.1:107505-112852 GCF_042792715.1 Isoptericola sp. NPDC056618
GCGCCCCCCCCCCCGCGGCCCTCCACCCCTCTCCCTTTTTGTTGTTTGTATCTAAACCCACCCCCGTCTTTTTTTCCACCCCCCCCCCCCACGCTCGATGCCCCTGGGGGTCAGTACAGGCTGATCGCCAGGCGCTGGCGGGCCTTGATCACGCGCGGGTCGGTGGGCCCGACGATCTCGAAGTACTCGACGAGCCGCACGCGGAGCTTCTCCTTCGCGTCCGCGTCGGCGCCGGGGAGCAGCTCGAGCAGGCGGGCGAAGGCGTCGTCCACCTTGCCGCCGAGCATGTCCATGTCGGCCACGGCGAGCTGCGCCTCGACGTCCGTCGGGGCGTCGGCCGCCGCGGTCCGGGCGGCCTGCAGGTCGGCACCGCGGGTGCGCTGCAGCAGGCGGACCTGCGCCAGGCCGGCCACCGCGAGGGCGTCCTTCGGGTCCTGCTTGATCGCCTTCTCGTACGCGGCGACGGCGGTGTCGAGGTCGTCGCGCTCGATCGCGTCGTACGCCTCCTGGTGCAGCGGCGGCAGCGGCTCCTCGACCGGCTCCTGGTCGAGGGCCTCCGCGGGCTCCTCGCCCTCCGCGCCCTGAGCGGGGGCGCGTCCCGTGACGCCGTTCTGCTCGGCCGCGGCCAGCACCTGGTCCAGGACGCCGCGCACCTGCTCCTCGGGCGCCGCCCCCTGGAACAGCGGGAGGGGCTGGCCCTGCAGGACCGCGACCACGGTCGGCACGCCCTGCACCTGGAAGGCGGCCGCCACCTGCGGGTAGGCCTGCGCGTCGAGGCGGCCGAGCAGGAACCGGCCGGCGTACTCCTCCGCGAGCCGGCCCAGCAGCTCGCCGAGATCGGCGTTGGCCTTGTCGGTGGGGATCCACAGCAGCATGACCACGGGGTACGTGGTCGAGTCCTGCACCACCTGCTGGAAGTTCGCGTCCGTGACGTCCAGCACGTAGCCGCCCGCCGACGGCGCGCCGCCGGGCTCCCCCGGGGGCGGCGACTGCGGGCGGTTCAGCGCCGACAGGTCGACGGCGCCACGCGTGCTGAAGGTCGGGTCGGGCGTGGGGTTGGTCATGGGCGCCATCCTACGAGCGGAGCGTCAGTTCGAGGCCGCCGTCGCCACGTGCGAGTAGCCGAGCGGCCGGATCTTCTCGTCGGAGCCCTTGGCCGGGACGTACAGCGCGACCATGTCCGTGTACCGGGTGTTCAGCACGTTGGTCTGCTCGGCGTCACCGAGGAGCGCCTTCTGCGTCTCGGAGAGGGCGGGCACCTTAGCGTCCTCCTCCGCCTCGACCGTGGTCCTGCCGTCGAGGACGCCCATGACGAGCGCCCCGCCGTCGGCCGTGCGGACCGCACGGACCTCGTCCTTGCGCGCCTTGTACTTCTGCGTGTACTTGGTCCCGGACTCCTCGAAGCCCTCGACCTCCTTCCACGCCGCCGCGTCGGCCGCGACGGCCGAGACCAGGTCGCCGTCCGGCAGCTCGAAGCCCTTCGCGAAGGACGACTTCTTGGCACCGAGGGTGACGATGTCCGCGTACTGCGCGAGGGCGTCGACGGGGGACGCCGCGAGGGAGTCGTCGTCCCCCGCCACGGCGTCCGATCCCACGGCCGAGTCGGCGAAGTACGGCATGCTCTGCCCGGGGATGAGCTGCACCCACGCCCACATCTTGTAGTCCGAGCGCGCGGACGCCTGCTCGAACGCCACGAGGCGCGGCGTCTCGAGGTCCTCGGTGCTGGACGTGATGGAGAAGCTGGTGCGCGGCCATCCCTCGGTGGTGGGGATGATCATCTGCTGGGACTCGCTCGGGATGTCCGTCACGAACTCCGCGTTGTCCCGCTTCTTGGCGACGGCGAGCTGGCTCTTGCGCACCTCGTACGCGGGCCCGCTCACGCGCGGCTTGAGCGCGTCGCTCTTGAGCGCCTTGTCGGCCTTCGCCACGGTGTCGGCGACCGCGGTGAACACCTGGGTGTCCTGCTCCTCGGTCAGCACGGGCCCGCTGAACGCCTCGCCGGCCTGGGGCTGGGGCAGCTCGTCGGCGCAGCCGGCGAGCAGCGTCGTCGACACGACGAGGGCGCTCGCCACGGCCAGGCCGCGGGTGGTACGGCGGTTCATCGGTTCTCCCCGTCGTTGTCGGTCGTGGGGTCGGCGGGCTGCCCGGTCCGGGAGGTGTCGCCGAAGCCCCAGGTGGCGCGCCAGGCGGCGGCGCGGCCCGCGGGCGTGGAGGGGTCGGGTCGGGTGGCGTCCTGCTCGGACGCCCCGTCGGGCTGCGCCGGGCGCACCGCGGGGATCGAGCCGGTGATGGCGCGCAGCATGCGGGTCATCCCGCCCTGCTCCGCGGCCCGCCGGGCCTCCTCCTGGGCGCGCAGCTCCCGCCGCGTCATGCGCAGGGCGCCGGTGGCGGTGGTCGGCTCGGCCGGCACGGGCTCGTGCGCGGTCGGCTCGGCCGGAGCGGGGACGGGCAGGCTGCCGAACGGCGCAGGGGCCGCCACGGGCGCCGGGTCGGCCGAGGGCGTGGCCGGCGCGTCGGACGGCGCGTCGGCGGTCTCGTCGCGCTGGCGGCGGCGCGACCGGCGCAGCAGCCGGCCGGCGAGCGGCACCTCGGCGGTGCCGGCGGCCGAGTCGCGCGCCGTGCCGTCCTCCGGGGAGTCGTCCGCGCCCTCGGTACCCGTCGCCGGCTCGGCGGGGGCGGCCTGGGCGCCGTCCGGCCGGGGCTCTGCGGGCGTCGCCGGCGCCCAGGGGCCCGCGGTCGCGGTCGTCGGGCGCACCGGCGCGAACGGGGCCCCGAGGCCACCGGCCGACGGGCCGTCGTCGTGGAGGTCGGTGGCGGACTCGTCGCCCGCGCCCTGCTCGGCCAGGTCGGCCCGGCGGGCGCGGGCACGGCGCCCGCCCAGCACGAGCAACAGGGCCCCGCCGAGCACCAGCACGGCGCCCACCCCGACACCGGGCCACAGGTAGGGCGTGGTGACGGCGCGCGGCCAGCTGAGCTCCAGGGTCGGCGCCTTCGCACCCTCGCCGACACCGGCGGCGAGGAGCGTCCAGCGGCCGGGGCGGTCGCTCCAGCGCAGCGTGACGCTGTTCTCGTCGGAGGCCTCGGCCACCCACATGTCCGACCCGGCCGGGTCGGCGCCGGACTTCGGCGCCTCCTCGGTCTCGGCGTCGGGGTCGGCGGGCTCGCCCGCCGCGACGGAGAGGTTCTCCCAGTCGCTCAGGCCCGTCACGCGCGAGTAGGGGTCGTTGCCGACCCACCCCGCGACGTCGACGTCCCGACCGACGGCGAGCGTGACCTTCTGACCCTCGGGGACGGACGCGCTCACGGTGACGTCGCCACCGACGAGGCCGAGGACACCGGGGTCGGTGACGACGAACGTGCCGTCACCGGTCGGCTTGGCCGTGGCGACCACCGTGTCGGTGTCGCGCCAGACCGTGGCCGAGGCGACACCGAGCGCGGCGGCAGCCAGTCCGACCAGGACCAGGACACCGCCCAGAATGCGTTGCAGCACCGAGCTTTCCCTTCGACGTGGACAGTCCAGCATAGGGACGGCGCGGAGGGCTCCGTCCACGTGGCCGCCCTGGCAGGGTGCGGTTCACGAACCCTTCACGACTCGCGTACGACGGACGCGCCCTGGCTCCTGCGCGTCGTCACGACCCGTGGAACACTGCCGGGGCGACGCCGTCGCGCCGCACCGACCCGGCGTGGGAGGATGTCCGACTCGTCCCGCGAGGGCCAGAATGTCCCGAGTATCGGCGCCCTGCCCCCGCCACTATCCTGGCGACGCCGGGGCACCCACCATGTACGGAGGTCTGCACGTGTCCGACGAGCGCACGCTCTTCCCGATCACCATGCGCGGTTACGACCGCGCGCAGGTGGACGGTCACATCGCCCGACTCGAGCAGGCGCTCGAGGAGGCCCGCCGGAACGTCGAGAGCACCGACGCGCGCGCCATGCAGATCTCCTCGGAGCTCGCGCTGGTGCAGCGCCAGCTGCGGGAGAACGAGAAGCCCTCCTACGCCGGGCTCGGCTCGCGCGTCGAGCGGCTCCTGCGGTCCGCGGAGGAGCAGTCCACCGAGGTGCTCACTCAGGCGAACCAGCAGGCCGCCGACATCATGGCGCGGGCCAAGCTGTCCGCGGGCCAGGTCCGCGCCCGCGCGGAGTCCGAGGCCTCCGAGCTGCTCGGCAGCGCGCGTCGCGAGGCCGAGGAGATCCGGTCCACCACGGCCGCCGAGGCGGAGGGCACGCTGCTCGCCGCCCAGCGCCGCGCCGAGGAGCTCGTCGGCTCGGCCGAGCGCGAGGCCGCCCTCATCACCAGCACGCTGTCCGCGGAGGAGAGCGAGCGCCGCGCCACCCTCGAGCGCGAGATCGGCGTCCAGCGCTCCACCGCGGAGCGCGAGACCACCGAGCTGCGCGTCGCCGCCGAGCGCGACACCGCGCAGCAGCGGGCGCAGGCCGCCGCCGAGGCCGCCGCGCAGCGCGAGGAGGCGGACCGCGAGTCGACCGACCTCCTGGAGCGCACCCGCCGGGAGGCCGCCCGCATCATCGCCGAGGCCAAGCACCAGGCCGCCGAGGCGTCCGACGCCGTGACGACCGAGCTCGAGCAGCTGCGCGAGCAGGCCCGTGCCGCGCTGGCCGACGCCGAGCTGGAGATCGCGCAGCGCCGGGAGCAGGTGGAGCACGAGGCCGCCGCGCGCCACGAGACCGCCCGCCAGGAGACGGACCTGCTCGTCCGCGCCGCCGAGGAGCACGCGGCGGAGGCCGAGCAGCGGGTCGCCATGGCCCTGCAGCAGGCGGAGAAGGTCCGCGCGGAGTCGGACGCCTACGTGAAGTCCCTCGTCGCGGACGCCCGCCGCACCGCGGACGGGATCGTCGCCGAGGCGCGGGAGTTCACCGAGACGATGGTCAACGACGCGCGCGTCGAGGCGGAGAACCACCGCTCCACGGCCGCCCGCCAGCTCGAGGACCTCACCCGCCGGCACGACTCGATCAACTCCTACCTCGAGGAGCTGCGCGGCCTGCTCGGCGCCGAGAAGGTCGAGACCCCGGCCGGTCAGGGCCAGCCCGTCACCGTCCTGCAGGCGCCCGTCCCGGCTCCCCCGGCTCCCCCGGCGCCGCAGGCGGAGAAGGCCGCCGAGCCCGCCGACGTCGAGCCCGGGGCCGACGACCAGCCGGACGCCGCCGGGCCCGAGGACGCCTCCTCCGACCAGGACTCCGCGGAGCCCGGGGACGTCGCCGCGCCCGAGGACGCCACGGACGAGCCCGAGACGGCGGGCGCCGAGAAGGAGTCCCCGGCACCGTCCAAGGCCAAGACGAAGGCCAAGGCCTGAGCGACGCGCCCTGACGCCGCGGGCCCGCCACCGTCGGG
>NZ_JBHTVZ010000016.1:0-106573 GCF_042792715.1 Isoptericola sp. NPDC056618
CCATCAGGTCGGATGGCGCGACGGATCGCGTGCTCGAAGGTAGGTCGGTCAGTGGCCGCCGGAGACCAGGAAGACCAGCCCGAAGGCGATGGCCCCGACCACGACGCCCATGCAGGCGATGGCGCCCGCGAGGCGGGCCGGCGACGGGCGCGGGATGGCGACGGCGCGCGACGTCGGGGCGTCGTTCGCGTCGGACGACGACCGGGCGACCGGACCGCCCGGCGCGTCGGCCGACGTCGTGCCGGCCAGCAGCCGCAGCCCGAGCGCGAAGAGCGCAGGGATGCCGGCGCCGACGATCAGGCCGGCCACGAGGACCTGGCCGAGCGAGCCCCACTCGATGAAGTTCATGCTCCCACCTTCGGGTTGGACGGGGCGCTGACGGTGCCCACGGCACCGACGGCAGGCGCGACGGACGAGGCGGTGGCCACGGCGGGCACGGGCCCGACGCGCTCGCCGCCGGCCTCGCCGGTGGTGGCGGCGACGGACTCGACGGACGCGCCCTTCTCCTCGTCCCAGGCCTCGTTGACGTTGGTGTGGTCGACGGGCTTGCGCCGCGAGGCGACCCAGATCGCCGCGGACGTCACGACCAGCAGCACGAAGACGGCGATCGTGCCGGCGGCGCCGCCGATGGACGACTCCAGCCAGTGGCACAGCGCGCCGACCAGGCCGGCCGCGGGGAGGGTGACCATCCAGGCCACGAACATGCGGCCCGCGACGCTCCACCGGACCTTCGCGCCCGGCATGCCGACGCCCGAGCCGAGCACGGAGCCCGTGGCGACGTGCGTCGTCGAGAGCGAGAAGCCGAAGTGGCTGGACAGCAGGATGACGGCGGCGGACGACGTCTCGGCGGCCATGCCCTGGCGGGTGTCGATCTCGACGAGGCCCTTGCCGAGGGTGCGGATGACCCGCCAGCCGCCCAGGTAGGTGCCGACCGCCATCGCGAGGGCGCAGGACAGGATGACCCAGAACGGGACGCCGGAGTCGGCCGGCACCGCGCCGCCCGCGATGAGCGCGAGCAGGATGATGCCCATCGACTTCTGCGCGTCGTTGGTGCCGTGCGCCAGGGAGACGAGCGACGCGGAGCCGATCTGGCCCCAGCGGAAGCCGCGGTTCGTCACGTCCTGGGGCACGCCGCGGGTCAGCCGGGCCACGAGCCACGTGCCGACGCCGGCCACCGCGATGGCGACCACGGGGGCGATGAGGGCGGGCACGAGCACCTTGGCGATCACGCCCTCCCACAGCACGCCCGACGTGCCGACGGCGGCGAGCACGGCGCCCACCATGCCGCCCACGAGGGCGTGCGAGGAGCTCGACGGGATGCCGAACAGCCAGGTGATGAGGTTCCAGACGATGCCGCCGACCAGGCCGGCGAGGACGACGGGCAGGGTGATGACCCCGGCGTCGACGATGCCCTTGGCGATCGTGGCGGCGACGGCGAGGGAGAGGAAGGCGCCGACGAGGTTGAGGACGGCGGACAGCGCGACGGCGGTCCGGGGCTTGAGGGCTCGGGTGGCGATGGAGGTGGCCATCGCGTTGCCCGTGTCGTGGAACCCGTTCGTGAAGTCGAAGGCGAGTGCGGTCACGACGACGAGCGCGAGCAGAAGCGTCTCGGTCACGGCACCCATCGTGGGGGGTGGACCTGAGCGTTTTCGACCGCCGGTGGGCCGTTCGGTGAACTGTTCCGGGACTGTTCACCTGTTGTTCATCTGGCAGCGGCGTGTCGTGCTCGCGCGTGGCGGACGGCGTCCGGGGGGAGCTACGGCAGGGGCGGCGCGGACGCCCCGTAGTGCGCCGCCAGGCGGCGCAGCCCCTCGTCGACGCTCACCGCCGGGACCCAGCGCAGGTCGCGGTGGGTGGCCCGCTGGTCGAACCAGTGCGCGGTGGACAGCTGCTCGGCGAGGAAGCGCGTCATCGGCGGCTCGTCGGCGCCGGGACGCACCCGCCACAGGGCCTCGACGAGGCCGCCGGCCGACCGTGCCAGGCCGGCGGGCACCCGCCACGCGGGCGGGCGGACGCCCGCGGCCCGGCAGATGCCGGACAGCAGGTCGGCGACGGTGCGCGGCTCGCCGTTGGTGAGCACGTACGCCCGCCCGCCGACGACGTCGGGCGCGTCGCCGAGGCGGTCGAGGGCGGCGAGGATGCCGTCCGCGGCGTTGTCCACGTAGAGCGTGTCGATCAGGGCCGCGCCGTGGCCCAGCAGCGGGAGACGTCCGTGGGCGGCGCGGTCGACGACGCGCTCCACGAGCTGCGTGTCCCCCGGCCCCCAGACGATGTGCGGCCGGACGGCGACGACCCGCGGCCCGCCGCCCCGGGCACCGCCGGCGTCGCGCCCCAGCGCGAGCACCTCGGCGGCGGCCTTGGTCCGCGCGTAGTCGCCGCGCGCCCCCTCGGGGTCGGCGGGGCTGGCCGGGGCGCCGACCAGGGACGTCCCCAGGTGCGCGACCGACGGCGACGACACCTGGACGAACCGGCGCACGCCCGCGCGCTCGGCGGCGTCCAGCAGGGTCCGCGTGCCGCCCACGTTCACCTCGTGGAACTCGGCGGCCGCCCCCGCGAGAGACACCTTGGCCGCGAGGTGCACGACGGCGTCGGCCCCCTCGACGGCCCGTGCGACGACCTCCGGGTCGGTGACGGAACCGAGCACGTCGGCCGCGCCGTCGACACCGGACGGGCGCCGCTGCAGGGTCCGCACGTCGTCCCCTCGGGCCACGAGCGCCCGCGCCACCGCGCCGCCGAGCAGCCCGGACGCGCCCGTCACGAGCACGGTCACGGCTGCCCCACCCGTCCGCCGGTGAGCACCCCGTCCGCCCACCTCGCCAGCCGGGTGCGGTCGATCTTGGAGTTGTGCCGTACGTCGGTGGGCATGCGCGGCACGGCCAGCACGGCGGCCAGCGGCACCGGCGACGCGGCACGCGCGGCGGCGGCGAGGTCGTCCGGCGCGAGGCCGGGGCGGCGCGTGGTGCCGGTGGTCTCGACGACGGCGACCGCCTGGTGCACCCCCGCGGGCCCGACGCCGACGAGGGCAGCGCGCCGCACCGCGGGCACCCGCTCCACGTGCTGCTCGGGGCCCACGGGCGCCAGCGGCCCGTCGGCGGTGCGCAGCACGTGCGCGAGGCGCCCCTCGATCCACAGGCGGCCCTGGTCGTCCAGGTGCCCGACGTCGCCCGTGCGGTGCCAGCGGCCCGGCGGGGTGTCGCGCTCGGCGGCGAGGTCGGTGAGCCAGAGGCGGTCGTAGCGCTCCTTGAGGTGCCCGGCGCGCACCAGCACCTCGCCCAGCACGCCGGGATCCGCGGACGGCGCGCCGGTGGCGTCGCCGTCCGCGTCGAGCGCGCTGACCAGCACCTCGCCGCCGCCGACGGGCCGGCCCACGCAGACGCCGGCGTCCGGCGCCGTGGCCGCGTCCCGGATCCCCTCGAGCGTGATGTCCGTGACGAGCAGGCACTCCGTCATCCCGTACGGGGTGTGCGGGGTCGCGGACGGCATGAGCGCCGCCGCCGAGCCCAGCAGCCCGGCCGAGATCGGCGCGCCCGTCGACAGGAAGGTCCGCACCCGGGCGAGGGCCGCCCGGTCGGCGTCGTCCAGGGCGTCGGCGGTGTCGACGACGTGGAGGATCGCCGCCGGGGAGAGGAAGACGATGCGCGCGTCGGACGCCGTCACCGCGTCGGCGACGGCGCGCGCGGTGAGCGTCGCGGGCGACGACACGTCCATCACCGGCGTCACCGACCGCGTGCCGAGCGCCGGCCCCAGCAGGGCGAACGGCGCGAACCCGGTGACGAGGCCCGTGCCGGGCCCGACGTCGAAGTGCGCGGCGAGCGCGTCGCGCAGCGCCGACAGCTCGGCGTGCCGGTAGACGACGCCCTTCGCCGGGCCCGTCGAGCCCGACGTGAACAGCACGGCGGCCTCGTCGTCCGCCCCCGGCTCGGGCGGCAGCGGCTGCCTCTCGCCCGCCCGGGCGACGTCGACCAGCTCGTGCGTGACGCCGAGCGCCCGGCGCACCGCCGGGGCGAGCGGCTCGGCCGAGATCCGCACGCCGGGCCAGCCCAGCGCCCGCGCCGCGGCCAGGCCCTTGCGCTGCGCGACGACGAACCGCGGCCACGCGCCCCGCTGCGCCCGCGTCAGCCCGCGCACGCCCAGCCCGGCGTCGGCCACCACCACGACGGCGCCGATCCGCAGGCACGCGTACACGAGCGCCGTCAGCGTGGGGCCCGGCTCCACCAGCAGCGACACCCGGTCGCCCCGCCGCACGCCGATGCCGTGCAGCCCCGCCGCGATGCGCCGCACCTGCCGGTCCAGCGCACGCCAGCTCGCCGTGAACGGCCGCGCGTCCGCGCCCTGGGTCGTCATGTCCAGCACCGCGGGCGCGTCGTCGTCGGCCCGCGCGTCCAGCGCCGCCCACAGCGGCACGAACGGCGCGGCGGACTCGTCCGCCGGAGCGGACGGCGAGGTGTTGCTCGCGGCGGAGGGGCCGGTGAGCTCGGACACGAACCGCAGCACGGCCGGCGTCCAGTCCGCGTCCTCGGCGATCAGGTGCCCGGCGTCGGCGAACCGGTGCACGTGCGCGTGCGGCAGGCGGCGCACGAGGTCGTCGAGGTACCGGTCGGAGAAGACCGGGTCGTGCGGCCCCCACAGCAGGACGGCGGGCACGGTGAGGCGGGCGACGCCGGCGGCGATGCGGTCCAGCTCAGGCGCGCTGGGGTGGGCGGCGCCTGTGGGGATGTCGGCGACGAAGCCCTCGATGCCGTCGCGCTCGTCGGCGGCGAGGTAGGGCAGGCGGTAGGCCGCGGCGACGTCGGCGGCCAGCCGCGGGCGGGCCAGCGACAGCGTCGTCTCCAGGAACGCGCGGGTGGTGCGCGTGCCGAGGCGGTGCACGGGTCCGGCGAGGGCGAGGCGCAGCGGCGCGGGGACCGGCGCGTCGTCGGGCTGGTGCACGGCGGTGTTGAGCAGCGCGACGCCGGCGAGCAGGCCGGGGTGGTCGACGGCCCAGCCGAGCGAGACGACGCCGCCCCAGTCGTGGCCGAGCGTCACGACCGGCCCCGTCAGGCCGAGCGCGTCGGTGAACGCGCCGAGGTCGGCGACGCGGCGGGCGAGCGGCCGGTGCTCGCCGGTGCGCTGGGACAGGCCCATCTCGAGCTGGTCGACGGCGACGACGCGCCAGGCGGGCGCGCCGGCGTCGGCCGCGTCCAGCGCGTCGGCGACGAGCCGCCGCCACAGGTACGACCAGGTGGGGTTGCCGTGCACGGCGAGCACGGTGCCGACGGGCTCGTGCCCGCGCGCGGCCAGCTCGGGCCCGTTGTCGAGGTAGTGCCACGACGCGCCGCGCGCGTCGGTGAGCACGTGGCTGTGGCGCGGGTCGAGGCCGGGCAGGCCCGGGGGCGCGGTGTCGGCGGGGCGGGGGGTCGGGGCGGGCACGCCCGTCACCACGCGAGCTCCAGCATCGCCGTGTTGATGCCGGACCCGACGCCCATGAGGAGCACGCGGTCGCCGGCGCTCAGCGAGTCCTGCTGCTCCACGAGGGTGAGGGGCACGGATGCGGGCCCGACGTTCCCGTAGCGCTCGTACGTGGTGGGCACCTTGGCCCGGTCCAGGCCGACGGCCTCGACGATGGCGTCGGTGTGCACGCGCGACACCTGGTGGGTGACGTAGCGGTCCATGCGTGCCCAGTCCCAGTCGGCGACGGCGTCCTTCCAGGCGTCGACGACGAGCTCGAGGCCGCCCTCCAGCAGCGCCTTCGCGTCGGTGAACATGCCCTCGGTGCTGCCGACGCACAGGTCGTGGAACTGCGTCGCGGCGCGCGTGACGCCGCCGAGGACGCGGTGCCCCTCGGGGTGCTCGTCCGTGCGCCCCAGCACGGCCGCGGCGGAGCCGGAGCCGAGGGTGAGCGACGCGAACTCCTGCATGAAGTCGTCGCGGCTGCGGTCCTCCTGCAGGAGCCGCTCGATGGTGCGGTCGTGGATGACGTCGGCGTCCTCGCCGTCCACCACGACGGCGTACCGGACCTGGCCGGACTCGATCATCCCGGCGGCGAGGCTCATGCCGTTGATGAAGCCCAGGCAGGCGTTGGCGACGTCGAAGTTCACGGCCGACGACGGCAGCCCCAGCCCGTGGTGCAGCCGTACCGCGACGGACGGCTCGAGGTGGCGGCGCGTCACGGAGGTGTTGATGAGCAGGCCGACGTCGGCGGGGTCGACGCCCGCGACGGCGAGCGCCTCGCGCCCGGCGGCGACGGTCGCGTCGTCGACGTCCTCGTCGGCGGCCCAGGCGCGCCGCTCGCGCACGCCGGCGACGCGCTCCAGCAGCGTGGTGGGGAGCCGCAGTCGGCGCAGCGCGGGGGCGAGCCGCCGCTGCACGGCGGCCGAGGTCCGCACCCCGGCCGGGATCCTGCTGGTCACGGCCAGCAGGGAGACCCCTGCGAACCTGGTGGTGGCGTTTCCTGACACACGAGCTCCAGACGACCGGTCGTGCGCGAGCGCACGGAGCCGGCTCAGCGACGAGTTGGCGGGGGTCGCGCGACCCCGGCCCCGCGACGTTACGACGTCCGGGGCGCGCCCGCCGTTCCAACCCCGCGATGTGGGATCGGCCACGCAGGGTTCACCCGCGGCACGCACCGGTCGCGCAGACGTCACTCACGCCGCGCCGAGGACGTCCAGCGTCCACGCGTGCTCGAACGCGATCTCCTCCCAGCGCGCGTACCGCCCGGAGACACCGCCGTGCCCGGCGGACATCTCGATCTTGAGCAGCGCCGGGGCGCCGGCGGCCCGCAGCCGCGCGACCCACTTGGCGGGCTCCACGTACAGCACGCGGGTGTCGTGCAGCGACGTCGTCGCCAGCACCCGCGGGTACGCGGACGCGTCGTCGGGGACGTTCTCGTACGGCGCGTACCCCTTCATCCGGGCGTACACCTCGGGGTCGTGCAGGGGGTCGCCCCACTCGTCCCACTCGACGACGGTGAGCGGCAGGGTGGGGTCGAGCATCGAGGTGAGCGCGTCGACGAACGGCACGCCCGCGAGCACGCCGGCGAACAGGTCGGGCGCCAGGTTGAGCGCCGCGCCCACGGTGAGCCCGCCCGCGCTGGCGCCGTCGGCCACCATCCGCTCCGGCGACGTCCAGCCCGTCTCCACCAGGTGCCGCCCGCACGCGACGAGGTCGGTGAAGGTGTGCTCCTTGGCCGCGAGCTTGCCGTCGTCGTACCAGTGCCGGCCCAGCTCGCCGCCGCCGCGCACGTGGGCGACGGCGAAGACGACGCCGCGGTCCAGCAGGCTGAGGCGCGGGACGGAGAAGTACGGGTCGATGCTCGTCTCGTACGCGCCGTACGAGTACAGCAGCAGCGGTGCGGGCTCGGCGCGCGTACCGGAGCCGTCGAGCGTCACCGCGTCGCGCCGCCACACCAGGCTGATCGGCACGCGCGTGCCGTCCTCGGCGGTCGCCCACTCGCGGTGCTGCGCGTAGTCGGCCGGGTCGTAACCGCCCAGCACGGGCTGCCGCTTGCGCACGTGCCGCTCCCCCGTGGCGAGGTCGACGTCCACCACCGTGGCGGGCGTGACGAACGACGTGTGCTGCACGCGCAGCAGCGGCTGCTCCCACGTGGGGTTCGCGTCGAGGGCCACCGAGAACAGCGGCTCGTCGACGTCGATCTCCCGCGCCGTCCACGACTGCTCCCCCGTCGTGCGCGCCAGGTCGACGACCGCGACCCGCGGCAGCGCCTCGCGCCGCAGGCTCAGCACCACGTGGCGCGCGAAGGCGTCCACGCCCTCGAGGCGCACGTCCGGGTCGTGGGGCACGACGACGCGCGCGGCCGCCGGGTCCAGGGCACACGCGCCGTCGGCGCGCGCCGGCACGTCCGTCACGACCAGCTCGAAGTTCTCCGCGCCGTCGTTGTGCAGCACGAGGAGCGCGTCGCGACCCGCGCCGTCGCCGTCACCCAGCACGGCGTGCTCGACCGTGTACTCGACGTCGTCCCGCCGCTCCCAGACCACGCGGAACTCGCCCGTGGGGTCGTCCGCCTCCAGGACGCGCGCCTCGCTGGTCGTCTTGGACCCGGCCTCGATCACCAGGTAGCGGCGCGAGCGCGTGAGCCCGACGCCGATCCAGAACCGCTCGTCGGGCTCCTCCAGCACCAGCACGTCGTCCGACGCCGGCGTGCCGACCTCGTGCCGCCAGATCCGGTAGGGCCGCCACGCGTCGTCGACCGTGGGGTAGAAGACGTACCGGCCGTCGGGCGTGAGCACGGCGCCCGGGAACGTGCCCTCGACGACGTCGGGCAGGTCCGCCCCCGTCGTCAGGTCGCGCACGCGCAGCGTGAACCGCTCGTCGCCCTGGGTGTCGACGGCGTAGGCGAGCCGCGCGCCGTCCTCGGACACGTCGAACGAGCCGAGAGAGAAGAAGTCGTGCCCGTCGGCCGCGGCGTTCTGGTCGAGGAGCACCTGCTCGCCGGGCGGCACGGAGCCTGCCTCGACCTGCGGGGGCGCCCACTCCCCCGCGGCGGGCACGCGCGCGTGGATCGGGTACTGCCGGCCCTCCTCGGTGCGCGTGTAGTACCAGGACCCGCCCATCCGCACGGGCACCGACAGGTCGGACTCGAGCGTGCGCGCCTTGATCTCGTCGAAGACCGCCCGCCGCAGCGGCGCCAGGTGCGCCAGCTGCGCCTGGGTCCACGCGTTCTCCGCCTCCAGGTGCGCCAGCACCTCGGGCGAGGACTTGTCGCGCAGCCACTCGTAGTCGTCGACGAACTCGTCGCCGTGGTGCCGGCGGACGGTGGGGCGGCGCTCCGCGACGGGAGCGCGGTCGGGCGTGACGCCGGGGTCGGTGTCGGGCGTGGCG
The DNA here is from genome assembly GCF_042792715.1 of Isoptericola sp. NPDC056618. NCBI lineage: Bacteria > Bacillati > Actinomycetota > Actinomycetes > Micrococcales > Promicromonosporaceae > Isoptericola > Isoptericola sp. NPDC056618. Next base: position 8,818 of record NZ_JBHTVZ010000016.1, read on the forward strand.
TCGAGGTCTGCGGGAGCGGTCAGGTCGTCGGGCACCCGGCCAGCCTAGGTCCGCGCGGCCGCCGCCCGGATTCCGCCCGCGCGATGCAGGACTGTGACCTAGATCTGTCATCTGCGTCACATCTGGCTCGCTACACTCGCGGCACGCTCGCGAAACGCCGCGGATACATGGGGCCTTTAGTGTCCCTGCATCGACGGGGTGAGCGGGCGGAACCCCGGGCTCGCCCCGGGGGAACGACATCGACACACGGAGGACCCGGCCGATGACGACGGACCGACCGACCAGGGCGATCGCGCTGCGCCGCACGGTGGCAGCGCTCGCGATCGCCCTCGCCCCTGCAGTGCTCGCCTCGCCACCAGCGCAGGCAGCCCCAGGAGCGGACGCGGCGCACACCAGCAGCGCCCCCACCAGCATCAGTACGGGTGCCACCAGCACCGGTACCGCGGGCACGAGGGCCGCGACCGCCGTCGCGACCGACTGCAAGCCCGACGACTCGACCGCCTGCGTCGCCGTCGTCGTCATGAACGACGCGGGCGACCGGATCGCCGACGCCGAGGTGACCATCACCGGTCCGGGCGGCTTCGACGAGACCGTCACCACCACGGCGGACGCCCCCGCGTCGGTGGCGGTGCCCGAGGTCGGCCGCTACACCCTCACGCTCGATCCCGCGTCCCTGCCGGCGGGCGAGCAGCTGCCGGACGGCGCGTCGACCGAGCTCCAGGTCACCGCCCAGACCGGCGGCACCGGACGGGCCGCGTTCCGGGTCGGGGGCGAGGCCGTGGCCTCCGAGAGCCCCAGCGCGGAGGCCACCACGACCGCACCGGGCGGCGACGAAGGCACCGACGCCGGGACCGGCACCACCACCGAGGGTGACGGCGTCGCGACGGCGCCGGAGGGCGACGCCTCCGAGCGGGCCTTCTCCTGGGGCCAGGTGTGGCAGCAGTTCGGCTCCGGCATCCGCTTCGGCCTGCTGCTCGCCCTCGCGTCCATCGGCCTCAACCTCGTCTTCGGCACCACCGGGATGTCGAACTTCGCCCACGGCGAGCAGTTCGCCCTCGGCGCCGCGCTCGGCTTCATCGCCATCAACCAGATGGGCATGTCGATCTGGGTCGGAGGCCTGCTGACCATCGCTATCTGCGCCCTCACGGGCGTCGCGCAGGACGCCGCCATCTGGCGGCCGCTGCGCCGCCGGGGCACCCCGGTGATGCAGCTGATGATCGTCTCGATCGGCTTGTCGATCACCCTGCAGTACGTGATCCAGCTCCTCATCGGCGGCGGGTCGGAGCGCATCCTGTCGGCCAACCCGCGGCCCCTGACGCTGCTGGGGATCACGCTCAGCACCACGTCGTGGATCTCGATGGCGGTGGCGCTGGTGTGCCTGATCGGCTTCGCGCTCTTCCTCACCCGCACCCGGCTGGGCCGGGCCACCCGCGCCGTGTCCGACAACCCGGCGTTGGCCTCGGCCACCGGCATCGACCCCGACAAGGTGGTCCGCGTCGTGTGGATCCTCGCCACCGCGTTCGCCGCGCTGGCCGGGCTGATGTGGGGCATCTCGTTCGGGTCGTTCAACTGGCAGCTCGGCGTGCAGCTCCTGCTGCTCATGTTCGCCGCCGTGACGCTCGGCGGCCTCGGCACCGCGTTCGGCGCCCTCGTCGGGTCGATCCTCATCGGCCTCGTGGTCGAGCTGTCCAACCTCGTGATCCAGAGCGACCTGCGGTACGCGTCGGCGCTCGTGATCCTCATCCTCGTGCTCCTGATCCGGCCGCAGGGCATCCTGGGCCGCCGCGAGCGGATCGGCTGAAGGGAGACCGACCATGGACGAGTTCCTCAGAATCCTCACCCAGTCGCTCGCCGAGCTCATCGCCCCGACGACGGCCGCGTACGCGCTCGCCGCCATCGGGCTCAACCTGCACTTCGGGTACACCGGGCTGCTCAACATGGGCCAGGCCGGCTTCATGCTGCTGGGCGCCTACGGCTTCGGCATCGCGACGATCGCGGGCGCGCCGTTCTTCCTCGCGCTGCTCGTCGCCCTGGTCGCAGGCCTGCTCTTCGCGCTGCTGCTCGGCATCCCGACGCTCCAGCTGCGCGGCGACTACCTGGCGATCGTCACCATCTCCGCCGCGGAGATCATCCGGTGGATCGGGCGGTCCACCTGGCTGCAGGAGTGGACCGGCGGGGCCTCCGGCCTCCAGGGCCGCAACTACAAGGGCACCTTCCAGGAGCTGTCACCCCTGCCCGACGGCCGTACCGTCATCGGGCCGCTCGAGTACATCAACACCGGGTCCGACTCCTGGTGGACGCGGATCTTCGCGTGGGGCGTCGTCGCCCTGGCCCTGCTGTTCGTCTGGCTCGTCACCCGTAGCCCCTGGGGCCGCGTGCTCAAGGGCATCCGCGAGGACGAGGACGCCGTGCGGGCACTCGGCAAGAACGTGTACTCGTACAAGCTGCAGTCGCTGGTGCTGGGCGGGATGCTCGGCGCCCTCGGGGGCGTCCTCTACGTGCTGCCGATCACCATCGCCCCCGACGCGATGGGCCGCACGATGACGTTCTTCGTGTGGACGGTGCTGCTGCTCGGCGGGGCCGCCACCGTCTTCGGTCCGGTGCTCGGCGCGATGATCTTCTTCGGCGCCTACATGTTCATGCGTACCGGGATGCGCGCCCTGTCGGAGAACACCGGGGTGGGGGACGTCATCAGCACCACCAACGTGGAGCAGATCGGCGGCATGCTGGTGGGTATCACGCTGATGCTCCTCGTGATCTTCAGGCCGCAGGGCATCCTCGGGAACAAGAAGGAGCTGGCCTTCAATGTCCGCTGACATGTCCGAAGAGACCACGTCCGGCCAGGCGCACGACGCCGCCGGACAGCCCGAGTCCGTCGTCGACGCCGCGGCCGCGGCCGCCGTCGCCCCCACCTCCGCCGTCGCCGCCGAGGCGCGCGACGACCTCGCGCAGGTCGAGCCCGTCGTCGGGGCGCCCAAGCCGGACGCCATCCTCGTGGCCGACGACGTCGTGCGCCGCTTCGGCGGCATGACGGCGGTCGACGTCGACCACCTGGAGGTGCAGCGCGGCGCCATCACCGCGCTCATCGGCCCCAACGGCGCCGGCAAGACGACGTTCTTCAACCTGCTCACCGGCTTCGACACGCCCGAGAGCGGGCACTGGAGCTTCGAGGGGAAGTCGCTCGCCGGCAAGAGCGGGGCGCGCGTCGCCCAGTCGGGAATGGTCCGTACGTTCCAGCTCACGAAGGCTCTGTCGCGGCTCACGGTGCTGCAGAACATGCTGCTCGCGTCCCCGAAGAACCCCGGCGAGCGCTTCTGGCTCTCCTGGTTGCCGTTCACCTGGCAGGCGCACGAGAAGGAGGCCACCGAGAAGGCGATGGAGATCCTCGCCCGGTTCAAGCTCGACGCGAAGGCCGACGACTTCGCCGGGTCGCTGTCGGGCGGGCAGCGCAAGCTGCTCGAGATGGCGCGCGCCCTCATGACCGACCCGACGATGATCATGCTCGACGAGCCGATGGCGGGCGTGAACCCCGCCCTCGTGCAGTCCCTCCTGGGGCACGTGCAGGCGCTGCGCGACGAGGGCATGACGGTCCTGTTCGTGGAGCACGACATGCACGCCGTGCGGCACATCTCCGACTGGGTGGTGGTCATGGCGGAGGGCCGGATCGTGGCCGAGGGGCCGCCGGCGACGGTCATGCAGGACCAGGCCGTGGTCGACGCCTACCTGGGCGCCCACCACGACACCGACCTGGGCGACGACTCCCTGCTCGACCCCGAGATCCTGGCCCGCCTCGAGGCCGAGGAGGAGAAGCGATGAGCGACACCCTGACGACCGAGACCCACAAGGGCGGCGTCCCCGAGGGGAAGGAGCTCCTGCTGCGGGCCGACAACCTCGTCGCGGGCTACATCCCCGGGGTGCACATCCTCGACGGCTGCTCGATCGAGGTGGGCAAGGGCGAGCTGGTGGGGATCATCGGCCCCAACGGCGCCGGCAAGTCCACGCTGCTCAAGGCGCTGTTCGGGCTGGTCAAGATCCACTCGGGCACCGTCACCCTCGGGGGCGACGACATCACCGGCATGAAGGCCAACGCCCTCGTGGCGCGCGGCGTCGGGTTCGTGCCGCAGACCAACAACGTCTTCCCGTCGCTGTCGGTCGAGGAGAACATGCGGATGGGGGTGTACCTGCGCCCGAGGGTCTTCGACGAGCGCTGGTCGTTCATCCGCGACCTGTTCCCCGTGCTGCACGAGCGCCGCACCCAGCGGGCGGGCGCCATGTCCGGCGGCGAGCGCCAGATGGTGGCCATGGCCCGGGCGCTCATGATGAACCCGTCCGTGCTGCTGCTCGACGAGCCGTCGGCGGGCCTCTCCCCGGTGCGCCAGGACGAGACGTTCCTGCGCACCCGGATGATCAACAAGGCCGGCGTGTCGATCATCATGGTGGAGCAGAACGCCCGCCGCTGCCTGCAGATCTGCGACCGCGGCTACGTGCTCGACCAGGGCAAGGACGCGTACACCGGCACCGGGCGCGAGCTGCAGTCCGACCCGAAGGTCATCTCCCTGTACCTCGGTTCCCTCGCGGAGGACACGAAGTAGCCCGCCGAGGTAGTACCGGGACTGCCGAGGTAGTACGAGGCTCGGCGAAGTAGTACGCACGAGGCACGACGACGGCGGCCGCTCGGGTGAGCGGCCGCCGTCGTCGTCGCGGACGAGCGGGAAACGTCAGGCGGTCAGCCCGAGCAGGGCACGCCGTCGCGCGGCGAGGTATGCGCCCCGGATGAGGTGCTCGAGCGCCTCGGGGTCGCCCAGGTCGTCCCAGCGGACGCGGACGACGATCCGTCCCGCGTCTTCGAGCGCGCGCTGCCGCGCGGCCTCGGCGCGGCGGACCTCCTCGGGGTGACTTCTCTCATGGGTCGACCCTGCCGCTCCTGGCCATCGGATCCACCGCCCACCGGAGACCTGTGGACGGAAGCGCCCTGGGGGCAGAATCGCGGCCCCGGGGTGAGCCACGACGTCCTTCCGTCGCCGAGGAGGAACTACCCCGCGAGGATTCGTACACCTCGGCGAGATCCCTACTTCCTCGCCAGGATTCGTCCTGCCTCGGCGCTCGCGGCACTACCTCGCCACTGCTCGTACTACCTCGGCCGGAGCGGTACTACCTCGGCACCACGGGTACTACCTCGACGGCGGGGCGGCGTCGCCCGGCACGACGACGGCCCGGCCGCTCTGCGGGAGCGCCCGGGCCGTCGTCGTGACTGAGGTCAGCGAGCGAGGATCACTCCTCGATCTTGCCCTCGATCTGCCGCTGGTAGGTGTAGGTGTTGTCGGCACCGTACTTGTAGATGCCGATGAAGGCGGACGTCGGGTCGTTCGACTCGTTGAGCGGCCCGATGCCGGACTTGCCGACGTAGTGGATGTCGTCGCCGGCCTCGAGCGCCTTGACGCCCTCCTCGAAGGTCTTCACCTCGGTGCCGCCGTCGGCACCGGACACCGCGCGGATGTTCTTCGAGATGGTCTCACCGTCCGTCGCTCCGCCCTTCACCGCGGCCAGCGCGGCGAGGACAGTCGCGTCGTACGACTCGGCGGAGTACGAGAAGTCCTCGAGCTCGCCGTCCTCGTTCTCGGAGTACCAGGTCGTGAGCTGCTCACGGAAGGCGTCGTCCGCCTGCGCGCCGGGCAGCGTGCCCTGCACTCCGGCGAGGGTGCCCTTGTCGAAGGCGTCGCCGTAGTTGGAGAGGTTGCCGTCCACGAAGTACGTGGTGCCGTCGAAGTCCCAGCCCTGCGACACGAGCTCGTTGACGATCGCGGTGGTCTCCTCGAACGCGACGATCGAGATGGCGTCCGGCTTCTGCGCGAGCAGGTCGGTCACCTGGGCGCCGAAGTTGGTCTCGCCCGGCGCGAACTCGTGGCCCTCGCCGTTGCCGCCGTAGACCGCCTCGCAACCACCGGCCTCGAGCGCCTCCTGGATGTAGTCGCGCAGGCCGTTGCCATAGGCCTCGTTCTGCACGAGGAAGCCGACCTTGCAGTGGCCGTCGCCCATGATGAGGTCGGCGTGCGCCGGCCCCTGGACGGTGTCCGGCGGGGCGGTGCGGGCGAAGAACTCGCCGTACCCCGACAGGTCCGCCGCCGTGTTCGCGGGCGAGATCTGCATGACGCTCGCCTCCGCGAACTGGTCGACCACGCCGAGGGACACGGCCGACGACGCCGCGCCGATCACGACGGAGACACCCTTTCCGATGAGGTCGGTGGCGGTGCTGGTCGCCACCGAGAGGTCGGTGCTGTCGCCGGAGTCGCCCCACTCGACGCTCACGTCGTTGCCGAGGACGCCGCCGGCGGCGTTGATGTCGTCGATCGCGAGACCGACGCCGGCGATCTCCGGCGGCCCGAGGAAGGCGAGGGTGCCCGTGACCGGCAGGATCGTGCCGATCTTCAGCGGCTCGGCGGAGCCGCCGCCGCCCTCGCTGCTGTCGTCGCTCCCGCCGTCGGACGAGGCACATGCTGCGAGGCCGAGGCTGAGGACTGCCGCGAGGGCCATGCCCTTGGCGGCCGTGGTGCGTCGGATCATGCTGCTCCCCTTTTGGAGGTAGGACATTCGCGGCTCAACACCGCATTCAGTGCCGCTGAACGTAGCGAGACTGTATGTCGCCGACGTGTCGCGCGGGTCACTCCCTGCAGATCGTGACGAACCTGTTATCTGGGTCACACTCGGCCTCGTGGGGCCTCGCGTCAGGCGCGGAACTGCGTGAACGACGCGGTGGCCGGGTCGGCCCCCGTGCGCCCCTCGACCCCGGCCTCCAGAGCGTCGATCGAGGCAACCTGGTCGGCCGACAGCTCGAACGAGAAGACGTCCAGGTTGGTGGCCTGCCGCGCCGCCGACAGCGACTTGGGGATGACGATCCGCCCCTGCTGCACCGCCCACCGCAGCACGACCTGCGCGGGCGTGACGCCGAGCTCCGTCGCCGCGGCGACGACGGCCGGCGCGTCCAGGTCGGCGCCGCGGCCGAGCGGCGAGTACGCCTCGACGGCGACGCCGAGCTCGTGGCAGCGCTGCTGCACCGCGGACTGCTGGAACGTCGGGTGCACCTCGACCTGGTTCACGGCGGGGACGACGTCGGTCTCCGAGACGAGCCGGTCGAGGTGCTCGACCAGGAAGTTGGACACCCCGATCGCGCGGACGGCGCCCTCGGCGAGCAGCTTCTCGAACGCGCGCCACGTCTCGACGTACAGGTCCTTGGCGGGGACGGGCCAGTGGATCAGGTAGAGGTCCACCTGGTCGACGCCGAGCGCGCGGCGGGAGTCGTCGAACGCACGCAGCGCCTGCTCGTACCCCTGGTCGCCGTTACGGAGCTTGGTGGTGACGAAGACGTCCTCGCGGCGCAGTCCCGACGCGCGCAGCGCCGCGCCGACGCCCGCCTCGTTGTAGTAGCCGGCGGCGGTGTCGACGTGCCGGTAGCCGAGCTCGAGCGCCTGCTCGACGTTGGCCTGGGTGCCGTCGTCGGGCACCTGGAAGACGCCGAGGCCGACCTGGGGGATCTCGACGTCGCCGGACAGAGGGAGGGAGGGCACGGGGGAAGTGGTCATGACTCCTTTCTATCGGCCCCCGCCGACGCCGCGTCCACCGGGGTGACCACCCTGTGGACAGCCGGTGCGGCAACACTGGTGCGCGTGCTCGCGCTCGCGTACCGTTGTGCCCGTTGCAGTGCCTCGCTCGATCCGGACGGTCTCCGTCCGCGCCACGGCGATCGCATCGGAAGGACTGATGCGGTCACCCGGCGGACCTTGGTCTCAAGAGTTGACGACGATTCACCGTGATGCGCGATCTCGACGGTCGAGGTCGTCGACACCTCTTGAAGGAGTAAGCATGGCCACCGGAACCGTGAAGTGGTTCAACAGCGAGAAGGGCTACGGCTTCATCGCCCCCGAGGACGGCTCGGCCGACGTGTTCGTCCACTTCTCCGCCATCCAGTCCCAGGGCTACCGGTCCCTGGACGAGGAGCAGCGCGTGGAGTTCGACGTCACGCAGGGCCCGAAGGGCCCGCAGGCGGAGAACGTCCGCCCGCTCTGATCTCACCGCCCGGCCGGCTGACGCCGGCCGCGTGAGTCGCACGGCCCGCACCCCGCTCGTCGGGGTGCGGGCCGTCGCAGTTCCCGGGAACGCGGGCTCCGTGGCGATCGTTGGACCGTCATGGGATTCCTCGACCGACTCCTCGGCAGAACTCACGACGAGCGCTCGTACCACGGCGTTCCCGGCCGGCCCGACGACGCCCGGCCGCGCACCGGCGAGTCGCCGGGGAAGCACGGCTACGCGCCGTACCCCGGCCAGCAGCCCGCCGGGCGGCCCGGTGCCGGCGTCCCCGCCGCCCCACGCGACCCCGACGAGGTGGCCGTCGAGCGCTACCGCTACCTGCTGCGCACCGCGCCGCCGGACGCGGTCGAGCAGGCGCACGCCGAGGCCTTCGCCCGCCTGACGCCCGAGCAGCGTCGTCGTGTGCTCGACGAGCTCGGCTCCGGCCTCCCACCGGCCGAGCGCGCGACCTCGGACGACCCGCAGTCCCTCGCCCGCATGGCCACGCGCGCCGAGATGCGGAACCCCGGCACGCTGGAGCAGTCGTTCCGCGGCCAGGGCGGCTACGGCGCACGCGGTCCGGGCTTCGGGTCGATGGTCGGCTCCAGCCTGCTCGGCACCGTCGCGGGCGTCGTCATCGGCTCGGCCGTCGCGAACGCGCTCTTCGGCCCGGCCTTCGGCGATCCCTCGCAGGACTTCGCCGGTGACGCAGGCTCCGACGCGGGGGCCGAGGGTGGCGACGCCGGGGGTGACGCGGGCGCGGACGCCGGCGGCGACGGCGGGTACACCGAGGCCGCCGGCGATCCCGGGTACGGCGGCGACGCCGGTGGCGACGCGGGTGGGTTCGGCGACTTCGGGGGCGACTTCGGGGGCGGCGACTTCGGCGGCTTCTAGACCGCCCGCTCGCACAGCCCGAGGAAGGCGCCGAGGCGGCCGAGGCCCTCGGGGGTGTGCGGCAGGTAGTCGGTGAGCTCGGGCGACCTCACGACGATCGCGCACCACTGCCCGCGCGAGACGGCGACGTTGACCCGGCGCCGGGACAGCAGGAACCCGGTGCCGCGGGGCACGTCGTGGGGCGACGACGCGGCGAGCGTGACGATCGCGACCGGCGCCTCGGCGCCCTGGAACCGGTCGACCGTGCCCACCCGCACGCCCCCGAGCCCGGCGTCGTCGAGCGCGCTCCGCACCGCCCACACCTGGGCGTTGTAGGCGGCGAGCACGACGACGTCGCGCGGCTCCAGCGGGCGCGCGGGCCGCCCGTCGCCCGGGGTCCACGCCCGCCCGACGACGGCGGACGCCTGCCGCACGACCTCCTGCGCCTCCTCGGGCGACGCGACGCCGCGGCCCTCGTGCCGCACGGGCACGTGGTGCACGCCAGGGGCCACGCCGTCGAGCCGCCGGGCGGCCGCGGTCTCGTGGGCCTGCAGCCGACCCTCGTACGCCAGCTGGGACACGGCCTCGCAGAGCGCGGGGTGCATCCGCCACGACCGCGAGAGGAAGTACCCGAGCCCTGGCGGCAGCACGTCGCGGCCGTCGACGAGCCAGCCGAGGGCGGACCGGTCGACGGGCTCGGGATGGCGCCCGCGGCTGACCTGCGGCAGCTGCTGCGGGTCGCCCAGGAGCAGCAGACGTCGCGCGGACCGGGAGACCGCGATCGTGGACGCGAGCGAGAACTGTCCCGCCTCGTCCACGACCAGCAGGTCGAGGTCGTCGTCCGGCCAGCGGCCGGGGTGGGCGAAGTCCCAGGCCGTGCCACCGACGACGCCGGGGCCGCGGCGGGAGAACTCGGCAAGGTCGTCCCCCGACAGCTCCACGCAGACGGCGGTAGGCGACGCGGCATGCCCCGAGCCGTCCGCCTGCCGCTTCTTGGCCACCCGGTCGGCGGGCACGCCCGCCTTCTCCACCACGGCGCGCAGCATGTTCTCCACGGCCGCGTGCGACTGCGCGACCACCCCGACGCGCCAGCCCTCGGCGACCAGCGCGGCGATCACGTGCGAGCCGACGTGCGTCTTGCCGGTGCCGGGCGGGCCCTGCACCGCGAGGTACGAGCGGTCGAGCTCTCGTGTCGCGGCCAGCACGGCGGCCGTGAAGTCACCGTCGACGACGTCGGGCAGGGGCCCGCCGCCGGCCAGGCGCGGGGGGCGGCGGCGCAGCAGGTCCGCGGCCGGGCCGTCGGGCAGCGCACGGTCGGCGTCCCAGGCCGCCAGTGCGCGCCCCACCACCTCCTCGAGCGCCTGCTCCTGCGGGTCGGCGCGCGGGCCGCTCGACGGGGTGAGCGCCATCGGCAGCGCGTCGAAGGTCTCCGCCCCGACGCGCACCTGCTCGCGGAGCAGCAGCACGTCCCGCTCCCCCGCGTCCGTCCGGCGGCGCACCGCGTCGACGATCGTCGCGCCGCCGTGAAAGCCGCGCACCGCGTTCGCCGGCACCGTCACGGCGTCGGGCGCCGGGTCGTCGTAGAGCACGAACGGCACGGCGCCCACGCCGAGCTCCGAGCCCTCCGACAGGCGGCCGACCAGCTCCAGGACCCGCGCCGGCGCGCGCCGCCCGTCCTCGACGAGCCAGTCCTGGACCACCGCCGCGCGTTCCACGTGAAACGTGTTCCGGCGGCCCTGCCACTCGTCGGGCGGCAGCTCCAGCCGCGAGTAGTGCTCGTGCCAGAACGGCTTGCTCTCCCGGCGCCAGTAGCCCAGCGACGCGCCGATCATCGCGAGTGCCTGCGCCTCGTCGTCGCGGACGCCGCGGTCCTCGCCGGCCCGGTCGCGCACCGCGGCCTCCAGGGCCAGCCGCCGCTCGCGGGCCTCGCGCGTCGCCGTCTGCCGGGGCGTCTCCTCGGCCGGCACGCCGGCCTCCTCGGCGCGGTCGGCGACGACGCCGGGCGCCGCCGTCACCGGGACGCCCTCGCGCGCGTCGACGACGTCGGCGGCGGAGCGCAGCCAGTCGAAGAGGCGCAGCGTGGAGACGCAGTCGTACCGGTTGTAGTCGGCGATGTCGCGCAGCAGGGCGTCGGCCTCGTCGTGCCGGCCGGCGTCGCGCAGGGCCGTGTACTCGGCGTACGCGACGATGGACGCGGCCGCGGTGGTGACGTCGCCCGACCGCAGGTCGTCGCCCATGTACAGCGGCTCGAGCTTCTTGATCGACTTGGAGCGGTCGGAGATCCGCAGCGACGACCGCACGACGGCGTAGAGGTCCACCAGCAGGCCGTCGCGCAGCAGCTGGTCCACCTCTTCCTCGTAGACGCCGTGCCGGGCGGCGATGGACAGCAGGTGCACCCGCTCGTACGACGCGTAGTGGTACACGTGCAGGTCCGGGTACCGCCGCCGGCGCTCGGTGAGGTAGTCCACGAAGTCGACGAGCGCCTGCCGCTCCTGGGCGAGGTCGTGGGCCCAGAACGCGCGGAACGGCGGCGCCTCCCCCTCGACGGCGGGGCGCTCCACCAGCCCGAACAGGTAGTCGAGGCCGGTCTGCTGCCCCCACTGCTCGCCCTGCGGGTCGGACCACAGCGGGTCGCCCTCGAAGTCGAAGAAGACGTCGCCCGGGCTGGGCGGCGGGAGCCGGCGCACGGCGGACGTGTCCGGGAGCTGCCACCGGATGACGGCCGGCTCGCCGTGGTCGTCGTACGACACCTCGCCGTCCCACTCGCCCGTGCCGAGCTGCAGCCGCGCCTGGTCGCGCACGCGCTCGAAGCTGCGGGCCGGCATGCCCGCGGGCGGCTCCTCGGCCTTCGCGAGCTCGTCGATGGTCGTGATGCCGCCCGCGACGAGGCGCGCGCGCTGCTGCTCGTAGACGCCGCCCACCAGCAGGACGTCGCGGTGCTCCGCCGCCTGCTCGGCGCAGGCTGGGCACCGGCCGCAGGCGGTGAACCGCTCGTCGCCCCACGCGAGCGGCCCGTCGTCGGCGCGGTGCGCGGCGACGACCTCCCGCAGCCGTGCGCGCCGCTGGTGGAGGACGGGCAGCAGCTCGGCGAGCCGGTGGGAGCTGGTGACGCGGGTGCCGAGCACCAGGTGCACGGCGTCGGTCGGGTCGACGTGCGCGGCGGCGAGCTGGTCGGCGTACGCCGCGAGCTGCAGGAGCGCGGTCACCTTGGCCCGCCGCGCCAGCTTGGTCTCGAGGACGGCGTAGCGCGGCAGGACGCCGGCGGCGTGCTCCCCCGGGCGCCCCGGGCCGACGTCGGGGTCGCCCAGCGGGTCGCGCACGAGGAAGTCGGCCCGGCCGTGGAACTCGCCGTCGAAGAACGAGGCCTGCGCGACGACGTCCGCCCCCGACTCGATCGCCGTGAGGGTCGCGCCGTGCGCCGCCTCCAGCCCGTCCCGCGTGAGCCGCGCCGGCGCCCCGACCTCGACGACGCCGCCGGGACCGCCGTCCGACCGCCCGAAGCGGGCCACGTACTCGTCCAGGACGCGGCGCTCGTGCGCGTCGCCCAGCGCGGCCGTCCGCTCGAGCATCACGTCGGCCTCGCGCTCGCGCCGCGGCACCCTGCGGAGCAGCTCGTCGAGGCGGCGCAGCAGCCGGAACTCGCACTCGGCGGCCACGACCAGGTCGCTCGCGGAGTGCACGACGACGGGTTCGCCGGTGCCGTCGGTGCTGCGGTCCGCGTCCAGGAGGAACATGCCCCCGGTCTACCAGCGGCGACCGACACGCCTCACCGATCGCTGTGGGCGCTCGCCCTCGGCCTTGCATGCAAGTTGGATGCAAGCGTAGGTTGCCCCGGGTGACCGTCCTCCCGACACCCCCGCCCATCCCGCCGACCCCGTCGCTCAGCGCCGCCGAGCGCGCGTACCAGCACACCAAGGCGAAGATCCTCTCGGGCGAGGCGGCCGGCGGCGTGCTGCTGTCCGAGGGCGACGTCGCGGCGGAGCTCGGCATCAGCCGCACCCCCGTGCACGAGGCGTTCCTGCGGCTCGACGCCGAACGGCTGCTCGCGGTCGCGCCGCGGCGCGGGGCCGCCGTCGTCCCGATGGCCCCCGACGAGGCGCGCGACGTGCTCGAGATGCGCGAGGCCGTCGAGCGCTCCACCGCCCGCCGCGCGCTCGCGCACGGGCGTCCCGCGGCCGCCGTCGTCGACGAGCTGCGCGCGCACCTGGACACGCAGCGGCGGGCGGCCGCCGCGGACGACGTCGAGGCGTTCGTCGTCGCCGACTCGGCGTTCCACGGGGTGCTCGTGCGGGCGTCGCGCAACCAGACCGCGATCCAGTTCATGGGGCTGCTGCGCGACCGGCAGCTCCGGCTCATGTTCCAGCACCTGCAGGTCGGGGCCGACGAGGTCTCCGCCGCGCTCGCCGAGCACGAGACCATGCTCGCCGCCGTCGAGCAGGGCGACGCCGACGCGTACTGCGACCTGCTGCACGACCACGTCCGCCGGCACCGGGGCATCCTGTGAGGCGGCCCTGGCTCGGCGCGTTCGCCGCGCTGTTCGTGTCGTCGTGGGCGGGCAACCAGTTCACCCCCGTGCTGCTCATGTACGAGGAGGTGCAGGGCTACGGCGACGCCACCGTCAACGCGTTCCTCGGCGTGTACGTGCTCGGCCTCGCGCCCGCGCTGCTCGTCGCCGGGACGCTGTCCGACCGGTACGGCCGCCGCCCCGTGATGCTCGCGGGCACGGCGATCGGCATGGTCGCCAGCGCGGTGCTGGCGTTCGGCGCGCTAGGCCCCGTCCCGATCTACGTCGGCCGCCTGCTCGCCGGGATCACGGTCGGGACGGCGACGTCGGTCGGCACGAGCTGGATCAAGGAGCTCTCGCAGGTCCCGTACGACCGGACCGCGGACGCCGGCTCGGGCGCGCGCCGCGCGTCCCTCGCGTTCACCCTCGGGTCGGGCGTGGGCGCGCTCGTCGCGGGTGCGCTGGCGCAGTGGGGGCCGTGGCCCGAGGTGCTGCCGTTCGTGGTGCACCTGGTCGTCACGGCGCCGTTCCTCCTGATCGTGCTCCGCACGCCGGAGTCGAACGCGTTCGGCGGCGAGGCCGGGCCGTGGTGGCGCGGCCTGCGGGTGCCCCCGGCGGGGCACCGCCGGTTCACGCGGGTGGTCGCGGTCGTCGCGCCGTGGATCTTCGTCGTCGCGGCGCTCACCTACGGGTACGCGCCCGTCCTGCTGCGCGACCAGACGCAGGGCTTCGGCGTGGCGTACGCCACGTTGCTCACCGTGGTCGCGCTCGGCGTGGCCGCCGTCGTGCAGCCCGCCGCCAAGCGGCTCGACGCCGTCGACTCGGCCCGCGGGCTGGCGGTCGCGGCCGGGGCGCTGACGGTCGCGGTGGCATGCGTCGGGCTCGTCGTCGCGTCGGGCTCCCCGTGGTGGGGCGTGGGCGCGGCCGTCGTCGGCGGCGCGGGCATGGGGATCGGCCTGTCGTCAGGGCTCCTGGAGGTGCAGCGCATCGCCGGGCCGCGCCACCTCGCCGGCCTCACGGGCGTCTTCTACGCCGTCGCGTACGCCGGCTTCCTCACGCCGGCCGTCATGGCCGCCGTCACGCCGCCGTTCACGACGACGCAGCTCTTCGTCGTCCTCGTGGCGCTGGGCGCGGTGTCCACGGGCGTCGTGGTCGCGCACTACCGGAAGCACCTCCCGGGGGTCTGACCGGGGCGTCCGCGCCGGTCCACGGAGCGGGCACGCACGGCGGGCACATGGACCGACGAGGGCGGTTTCCGCCATAGTGGGTGCCGCTCGACGACGGAGGAGTGTCATGGCTGTGCGATTCAACCCGCCCCCGGGGTGGCAGGTACCCCCGGGGTTCCGGCCCGACACGGGGTGGGTCCCCGACCCCGCGTGGCCGCCCGCACCCCAGGGCTGGGAGTACTGGGTGGACGACGCCGCGCGCCCGGCCCGGCCCGAGACCCCCGCCGAGGCGACCACGGTCATGGCGCCCGTGCGCGCCGCCGTCGCGTACGCGCCCGCCGCCCCGACCACCGTCGCGGCCATGCCCCCGCTGCCCCCGCTGCCTCCCCAGCCGCCGCTGCCGCCGTCGGCCCCGGCCACGTACGGCGCCCCCGTCGCGACCGTCTCCGCCCCGCCTCCCCCGCCGCCCGCGGCGATCCCGGCCGCCGCTCCCCCGTACGGCCACCCCGCCGCCGAGGACGACCGCGGAGCGGTCGCGACCGTGTCCGCCGCGCTCCGCACCGTCGGCGACCGGATCCGCACGAGCAGCGGCCGGCGCGCCGAGCGCCGGGCCTCCGACCGGGCCGCCGAGGAGGCCGAGGCCTCGTCCGGTCGCACGCGCTCCGGGTCCCGCGGGCGCGGCAAGCGCGGCGGCCCGCTGATCGCCGGCGTCGCCGTCGCCTGCCTGGCGCTCGGCTGCATCCTCGGCGTCTCCATCTCGATGGTGCGCAGCTCCGACGCCGCGCAGGCCCTCGTGGACGCCGACCGCATGGAGGCCGCGGCCGAGCAGGCCCAGGCCGAGGTGGACCAGCAGCGGAAGGACCTCAGCACCCAGAAGGACGACCTTCAGAAGCGCGAACAGGCGCTGAAGGAGCGCGAGCAGGCCGCCGAGGCCAAGGAGACCGAGCTCGCGAGCCAGAAGAAGGCCTTCGAGGACCAGCAGGCGCAGGAGCAGCAGCAGGTCGAGCAGCAGCAGGTCGAGCAGCAGCAACAGCAGCAGGACTCCGCCTGGTTCTACTGGGACTGCAACGCCGCCCGTCAGGCCGGCGCCGCGCCCATCCAGAACGGCCAGCCCGCCTACCGCGGTGCGCTCGACCCCAACGGCAACGGCGTCGCCTGCGAGGACGGCGAGTAGCCGCCGGGCCTCACCGGTCGACCGCGACCTCCGCGGTGGCACCGTCGGAGAAGGTGAGCTCCGCGGTGGTGCGCAGCGATGCCTCGCCCGGTGCCCAGACCGCCCACCAGCCGTCCTGGACGGTGGCCTCGACGCGCTCGCCCGAGGTGGTGGTGAGCGCGAAGGACACGACGTCCGCCCCCGCACGCCCGTAGGCGGAGGTGAGCGCGCCGTCGCCGGTGTCCCCCTCGGACCAGGACGCGGTACCGGCCTGGACGGTCGTGACGTCGCGCGGCCCGGGCTCGGCGGGCTCCGACCCCAGCACCGCGTCGCCCGCGACGACGTCGGTCGCGCCGGAGGCCTGCGTCGTGACCAGGCACTCGCCGGTGGCGCCGTCGCCCGTGAGCAGCACGTACGTGTAGTCGCCGCGCTGCTCGGCCAGGACCGGGCTGATCGGCACGTCCTCGACCTGCGGGCCGTCGTCACCCTCGGCGATCCGGTGCGCCACCGTGCCGCACGCCTGAGCGTCGGCCCCGACCTCGCCCGGCGGGACGGCGGTGGGGACGGCCGTCCACGACGCGTACGCGGCCTGCGACCCGGGCCACCACACCGTGGCGACGCCGGCCACCGCCACCACGGCGGCGGCCGCCGCGCCCGCCAGGACGGCAGGGCGCGCGCGACGGCGGATCGGGGTGGCCCGCCGCGCGGTGCCGAGGATCGCCTGGAGCGCCTCGTCGTCGGGGCGGCCCGGCGCGCGGAGGTGGCGTGCGGGGTCGAGGTCGGCGAGCTCCGCCATCATGGGGGACTTCATCGCGACTCCTGGAGGTTGCGCAGCACGTCGGCGGTGTCGGCCTTCAGGCCCGAGTAGGCGAGCAGCCGCTTCCGAGCCCGGGTCAGGCGGACGGAGAACGTGGACGGGCGGACGCCGAGGACCTTGGCGCCCTCGACCGCGGTGAGCCCGTCCCACGCGACCAGGGCGATGACCTCCCGGTCCGCGTCGGAGAGCATCTCCCACGCCCGGCGCAGGTCGGTCCGGTCGGCGGCGAGGTCGTCGGTACCCTCCTTGCCCGCCTCCGGCTCCCGCTCGAGCCGCACGCCCAGGGCGCGCCAGCGGCCGTGGGTGCGCAGGTGGGTCGCGAGCACGTTGCGGGCGACGCCCAGCAGCCACGGCTTCGGGTCGGCGGGCACGTCGCCGAGACGGCGCCAGGCGACCAGGAACGTCTCCGACACGACGTCGTCCACCAGCCCCGCCTCCACCCGACGCGCCACGAATCGTGTGACCACCTCGTGCTGCTCCACCCACATCTGCGTCAGCAGCTCACGGGCGCGGGCGTCGTCCACGATGAAACCTTTCCGTCCTACCAGTGGAGTTGCCGCCAACCCCCCGAGTGCTACACCGTAGTCACCGCGGCAGTCGACGACGACGCCGCGATCGCGCGCCGGAGGCCGACCGAGGAGCGACATGAGCCGAGGCAGGACCGTCAGGAAGAACATCGCCGCAGGCCTGGGCGCCGCCGTCCTCGCGCTGGGGGTGGCGCTCACGGCGGTGGCCCCGTCGCAGGCGGCGACCACGGAGGAGAACCTGCCCGGCGTGCCCGCACCCGGCAGCCCCGCGAGCGAGTGGGAGACGTGGGCCGCGCAGGAGCGCGCCGACGCCGAGGCCACCGACTGGAAGGCCGACTCCGAGGCTCGCGGGTGCACCCTCGAGGACGTCACGATCTCCGACGAGGTCGACCGCGACTACAACCTCGCGATGGGCGCGCCCGCCGACCTGGCGACGCACCGCGTCGACCTGCTCGAGGACTGCGGTGACGCCGCGACCGCCGTCGCCGACGGCGCGGCCACGGCCACCCGCTCCTCGACGTCCGGGGCGAGCACCCTGGCGCTGCCGTCCGGCAACCGCTGCGCGACCACCTCCGGCCCGGGCACGATGTGCCTGTCGAAGAGCAGCGGCCGCATCTACGCGTCGTGGCAGTACCGCGGGTCGGGCTCGGTGAGCGGGTTCATGCGGATCTACCGCGTCTCGTCGAGCGTCAGCGGGTGCCCCACCGGCACCACCTGGCTGACCGGCGCCAGCAGCACGTGGAGCAACGGCGACACCCGCACGATCTCCAAGACGCGCACGTCGGCGGGCGGCTACTCCGCGCACATCTGGAAGAAGGTCACCATCGGCCACAGCGACTGGGGCGGCGTCTGCTCCGTGCTCTGACCGACCGGCCGACGACGGAGGGTGCTCGATGACGAGCGACCGGCTGGGCGTGGCGGTCTTCGTCGTGTGGACGGTGGTGCTGGTCGCCGTCCCCGTCGTGACGATCGTCCTCGCCCTCCGCCGACGGCGCCACGTCGGCGCCGGGCTCGTCGCCGTCACGGTGCTGGCGTTCGCCGTCCTGGGCGCGGGCTGGTGGCTGGTGCTGTCCCCCGTCGTCGTCGACGGGACCACGTGCATGTCGGGGTCCGCGGCGGCGGGCCTCCTCGACGACAGCCTCGACATGACGGAGTGGGCGATCACCCCGGTGGAGCGGCAGGCGTGCCGCGACCTCGCCCGCCGGATCGTCGGCGGGTGGGCCGCGGCGGCGGTCGCCGTCCTGGCGGTCTGGCTCGTCGCCGTCGCGCGGGCGCCGCGCGGGGCGCCGACGGCGTCGTCCGCCCGGTGAGCCCGCCGACGGCGCGCGCCGGGCCCGACGGGCTCGACGGGCTCGACCGGCGGGCCGTCAGAGCACGTGGGCCAGGAAGTCCCGCAGCCGCGGCTCGGAGGGATTGTCCAGCACGTCGGCGGGCGCGCCCTCCTCGACGATGACGCCGTCGTCCATGAAGACGACGTGGTCGGCGACCTCGCGGGCGAAGCCGATCTCGTGCGTCACGACGATCATCGTCATGCCGGAGCGGGCCAGGTCCTGCATGACGGCGAGCACCTCGCCCACGAGCTCGGGGTCGAGCGCGGAGGTGGGCTCGTCGAACAGCATGAGCTCCGGGTCCATGGCGAGCGCCCGCGCGATGGCGACGCGCTGCTGCTGGCCGCCGGACAGCTGCGCCGGGTAGAACTCCGCCCGCTCGGCGAGACCCACCCGGTCCAGCAGCTCCAGGCCCCTGCGGCGGGCCTCCGCCTTGGACAGCCCGCGCACCTGCACGGGCGCCTCCATGACGTTCTCCAGCGCCGTCTTGTGCGGGAACAGGTGGAAGCGCTGGAAGACCATCCCGATGCGGGAGCGCTGCTTCGCGATCACCTTGGGGTGCAGGCGGTGCAGCACGCCCCTGTCGTCCCGGCGGTAGCCCATGAGGTCGCCGCCCACGTGGATGGACCCGGCGGTGATCTCCTCGAGCTCGTTCACGCAGCGCAGCAGCGTGGACTTGCCGGAGCCGGACGGCCCCAGCACCACGGTCACGGAGCCGCGCGGGACGTCGAGGGAGACGCCCTTGAGCACGTGCACGGCGTCGTGGCCGCGGCCGAACACCTTGTGCACGTCGCGGACCTCGACCATGGTCTCGACGGTCCCCGTGGCCTCGGCCGACGCGGTCATGGGGTCACCTCCAGGAAGGGGTCGTCCTTGGTGGTGCCGGACGCACCGATGAGGTCCTGCTTGCGGGGCTTGCGACCGGCCCGGGGGCCCCGACCGCCGTGCCCACCGCGACCGGTGCGGCCGCCGTCGAACCCGCGCCCGTAGTACCGCTCCAGGTAGTGCTGGCCGATCATCAGCACCGACGTGATGAGCAGGTACCAGAGCGCGGCCACGATGAGCAGCGGGATGGGCTGGAAGATGCGGCTGCCGATCTGGTTGGTGGCGTACGTGAGCTCGAGCGTGAACGGGATCGCCAGCACCAGCGACGTCGTCTTGAGCATGGAGATGGTCTCGTTGCCCGTGGGCGGCACGATGACGCGCATCGCCTGCGGCAGCACGATGCGGCGCAGGATCTTGGCGTCCTTCATGCCGAGCGCCTTCGCGGCCTCGGTCTGGCCGGGGTCCACCGAGGACAGGCCGGCGCGGACGATCTCCGCCAGGTACGCGGACTCGTTGAACGCCAGGCCGATCAGCGCCGCCCAGAACGCCGTGATGACGTCCTGGGTGGTGAAGGTCCAGAACTCCGGCCCGAACGGGATGCCGAGGGACAGCCGCGGGTACAGCACGGACAGCAGGCCCCAGAACACGAGCTGCGTGTAGATCGGGGTGCCGCGGAAGAACCAGATCCAGAACCACGACACCGACCGCATCACGGGGTTGTCGCTGCGCCGCATCACCGCCAGCAGCACGGCCAGCACGATGGCGATCGCCATCGAGCCGAACGTGAGGACGAGCGTCCAGCCCACGCCCCGCACGACGACGACGTCGCGCAGGTAGAGCCAGACGGTGTCCCACCGGAAGTTGGGGTTGGTGACGAGCGCGTTGACCGCCATCGCCACGAGGACGAGGACCACCACGGCCGACACCCACCGCCCCGGCCGGGGCACCGGCCGGGCGTGCAGGGGCTCCGGCAGCTCGCCGGACGGTCGGTCTTCCATGCGGGTCAGCCTGCCGGGTTCAGCTCGGCCGTGTCGAGCACGGCCGCCCCGGAGCCCCAGGTGTCGGCGACCTGGGCGAGCACGCCGTCGTCCATGAGCTTCTGCAGCCCGGCCTGCACGGCCTTCGCGAGCTCCTCGTCGTCCTTGGCGACGACGACGCCGTACGGCGCGGCGTCGGTGATCTCGCCGAGCGACTCGACGGAGCCGCCGGTCTGCTCGACGGCGTAGGCGATGATCGGCGAGTCCGCGTACATCGCCTGCAGCTTGCCGCCCGCGAGGTTGGTCGTGACGTCGGACTGCGAGTCGTAGGGCAGCACGTCGACGGCGTCCTTGCCCTCGTCGGTGCAGGTCTTGCTCAGCTCGGCCAGCTCGTCCTGCTGGATGGTGCCGGTCTGCACGCCGACGCTCACGCCGCACAGGTCGTCGGGCGAGACGCCCTCCGGGTTGCCCTTCGCCACGGCGTACTGCGAGCCGGCGGTGAAGTAGCTGACCATGTTGACCGTCTCGAGGCGCTCCGGCGTGACCGAGAACGCCGACATGCCGGCCTCGTACTTGCTGCCGATGGCGGGGATGATCGAGTCGAAGCCCGCGTTCTCGACCTTCAGCTCCAGGCCCATCGTCTTGGCGAGCGCGGTCGCGATGTCGATGTCGATGCCCACCGGCGTCGTGCCGTCCGCGTCGAGGAACTCCACGGGCGCGTACTGGAGGTTGGAGCCCAGGGTGAGCGTGCCGTCCTCGGCGACGGCGTCCGGGACGAGCGCGGCGACGGCATCGTCCTTCTGGATCGCGTCGAGGTCGACGGCGGCGGAGGTGCTGTCCTCGGACGCGCCCGGCGTCTGGCCGAGGTCCTGCGAGGCCGTGGTGCAGCCGGTGAGGGCGAGGGCGGCGACGGCCGAGGTGACGACGGTCGCCGCGAGGGTGTGGCGGGTGCGCATGGTGGGCTCCGAGGATCGTGCGAGGGGTCGATGCATGAGTATGCAGCCCAAGGAATTATTCTCCAAACCGCCTGGTGACGCAGCTCGACGTAGCGGTCCGTCGTCGTCCCGCCCGCAGACGACGACCGAGCGCTCCGTCGAGGGGGATACGGTCGCCCGGTGACCCCTGCCTCCCTCGCGCTCGTGCTGACGGCGGCGGTGCTGCACGCGATCTGGAACGTCGCGGCCAAGCGTGTCACCGGCGACTCGCGCGTCTTCGTCTGGCTGTACGCCACGGCGTCCGCTGTGCTGTGGGTGCCGGTGGGGCTGGTGATCCTCGCCCGCGAGGGCTGGCCGGACCTGGGTGCGCTGCTGCTGGCGGGCGCGGTCTCCGGCGTGCTGCACAACCTGTACGGCGTGGCCCTCAACACCGGCTACGCGCGGGCGGACCTGGGGATCGTCTACCCGACCGCGCGCGGCACGGGGCCGCTGCTGACGATGCTCGTCGCGCTGGTCGTCCTCGGCGAGCACGTCGACGCCGTCCATGTGGTGGGCGGCCTCGTGGTGATCGCGGGCGTGGCGGTGGTCGCGAGCTCGGGCGCGTCCGGCGTCGACCCCTCGCGCGGGCTCGCGGGGGTGCGCTGGGGCCTCGCGACCGGTGCCGCCATCGCCGCGTACACGCTGTGGGACGGGCACGCCGTCACGACGCTCGCGCTCGACCCCGTGGCCTACTTCGCGTGCAACGCCGTGTGGCAGTCGGTCACGCTGGCGCCGATCCTGCGCGACCGCGGCCGCCGCGCGGAGGCGGTCCGCATGGGCCGGCGGCACGTGCGCGAGATCGCGCTGGTCGCCGTGCTGTCCCCGCTGGGGTACATCCTCGTGCTGGTCGCGATGCAGACGGCGCCGATCGCGCTGGTGGCGCCGGCCCGCGAGTCGAGCATCGTCGTGGGCACGCTGCTCGCCTGGTGGCTGTTCGAGGAGCCACGGCCGGCGGTGAAGATCGTCGGGTCGCTCGTCGTCGTCGCGGGCATCACGCTCCTCGCGCTGTGACCCCCGAGGTGCCGTGTGATCGGCGTCTCCCTATGCTCCGAGAATGATCAGGTTCCTGCTCCGGACGGCCGTGTTCCTGCTGGCGGCGGTGGTGGGCGTCCTCGTCGCCGCGGGGATCTTCGCCGCCTTCGACCTCGAGACGTTCTCCATCAACTGGTCCGAGCCGCTCGGCTTCGTCCTCGCCGTCGTCATCTTCGCCGTGGCGCAGGCGATCATCTCCCCGTTCCTCACCAAGGTGGCCCGCAACAACGCGCCCGCCCTCGTCGGCGGGGTCGGCCTGCTCTCGACGTTCGTCGCACTGGTCGTCGCGGTCGTCTTCACGGACGGGCTCGACGTCGGCGGCGTCGCCGGGTGGATCATCGGCCCCGTGATCGTGTGGCTGGCGGGCATGCTCGCGGCGTTCATCCTGCCGCTGTTCCTGCTCAAGGAGGGTGTGGAGAAGGTCCGCGAGAACCGC
The DNA here is from genome assembly GCF_042792715.1 of Isoptericola sp. NPDC056618. NCBI lineage: Bacteria > Bacillati > Actinomycetota > Actinomycetes > Micrococcales > Promicromonosporaceae > Isoptericola > Isoptericola sp. NPDC056618. Next base: position 31,491 of record NZ_JBHTVZ010000016.1, read on the forward strand.
GACGAGTAGCGCCGAGGTAGTACGAGATTCGCCGAGGTGGTACGGGCGGGCCGCACGTGGGTGCGGCCCGCCCGTACTACCTCGGCGCGGGGATCAGGTGTCGCGCTCGGTGATGGCGTCGTCCTCGCGGTGGTCGTCCTCCCCGCCAGGCGGGAAGTCGGCCCGCTCGGGCCGGGCGCGCAGGGCGAGGATGCTCACCAGCAGGCCGCCCCAGACGACGGCCAGCGAGAGCACCATGAGCAGGATCGCGGTTCCGTTCATCGGGCCGCCCCCTTCGTCGTCGTCGTCGACATGACCGGCGGGTACACGGGCCAGGCGACGAAGTCGTCCGGGCTGCGCCGCCATCTCGGGAGGGTGAGCACGACGGCCCCGACGACGAGCACGACGAGCGTGCCCCAGCCGGCGTACAGCAGGTACGTGTCGTCGTAGCCCTCGTACCCGTTCTGCACGAGGTCGACGATGCGCGAGACCAGCATGTACGCGAGCACCGCGGGCACGATCGCCCCGACGCAGACGTACCACCAGCGGCCCACCTGGACCGTCGAGACGGCGTTGAGGTGGAAGCGCAGCTCGGGGCTCGTGCGCAGCAGCCAGACGAGGAACACGCACATGAGCACCGCGGACGCCACGATGCCGATGTTGTTGGACCAGTTGTCGATCGTGTCCAGGGCGATGAGGCCCGTCGTCGTCGAGAACCCGACGACGGACAGCACGGCCGCCACGCCGCCGATCCACAGCACCGCCTGGCGGCGGGTGAGGCCGAACTTCTCCTGGAAGCCTGCCGCGACCACCTGCAGGATCGAGATGAGCGACGTGAACCCGGCCATCGCGAGCGACCCGAAGAACAGGGCGCCGAACAGGGGCCCGGCCGGCATCTGCGAGACGACGGCGGGGAACGTCACGAACGACAGGATCGGGCCGGTGATGCCCTCGAGATCCGCGACGGCGACGCCCTGCTCGTGCGCGAGGAAGCCGAGGGCGGCGAACACGCCGATCCCCGCCAGCATCTCGAAGCCCGAGTTGGAGAACGCGACGACCAGGCCCGGCGACGTAAGGTTCGCCCTGCGCTTCCGGTACGACGAGTACGTGATCATGATGCCGAAGGCCACGGAGAGCGAGAAGAAGATCTGCCCGTAGGCGGCGATCCACACGTTCATGTCGCCCAGCGCGCCCCAGTCGGGCGTGAACAGGGCGTTGAGGCCGTCGGTGGCGCCGTCGAGGAAGATCGCCCGCACCACCAGCACGCTGAACGCGACGACCAGCAGCGGCAGGAAGATGACGTTGGCCTTCTCGATGCCCTTCGCGACACCGCCCACGAGGACGACGATCGTCGCGACCCACACCAGCAGCAGCGGGATCAGCACCGCGGGCACGAAGTCGAGCGTGAACCACGCGCCGCCGTTGGCGACGTCGGACAGCTGGAGGTAGTCGCCGGTGAAGAAGCCTGCGGTGTCGTCGCCCCACTTCAGCGTGAAGGAGTAGACGAAGAAGCTCAGCGCCCAGCCGATGATCGCCGCGTAGTAGATCGAGATGACGAAGCAGATCATCACCTGGAACCAGCCCAGGGTCTCGAGCCACTTCTTCACCCGGCGGAACACGGTGGGCGGGCCGCCGCGGAAGCGGTGCCCCAGCGCGTAGTCGAGGAAGAGGATCGGGATGCCCGCCGTCAGCAGCGCGATCACGTAGGGCACCAGGAAGGCGCCGCCGCCGTTCTCGTACGCGACCCCGGGGAACCGCCAGATGTTGCCGAGCCCGACGGCGGAGCCGATCGCGGACAGGATGAAGCCGACCTGCCCGGTGAACTGCTCCCGGGGAGGCGAGGTGTCAGTGGTCGTGGTGCTCACAGGCGTCGAACCTCCACGGTGAGGGGCGTCACGTCAAACGTGTCTCACAGACCGATGCTGCCCGACCGCACGGTCGGCGGCCAGCCCTCGCCGCGGCGTTCAGGTCGCCAGCAGGCGCCCCACCAGCCCGCCGCGCAGGCGCCCGTCCGGGTCGAACCGCTCGGCCAGGCGCCGGAAGTCGTCGAACCGGGGGAACAGCGCCGTCGTCGTCGGTGCGTCCAGCGTGCTGACCTTGCCCCAGTGCGGCCGCGCCCCGAGGGGCACCAGCGCCTGCTCGACGGCGGGCAGCACGGCCCGCACGTCCGCCTCGCGCGGGAGCCACGTGAAGTGGAACGCCACGGACGGCTCGTCGAAGGGGCTCAGCCACAGGTCGTCGGCGGCGACGGTGCGGATCTCGCTGGTCTGCAGCAGCGGGGCGACGGTCGGGCCGAGGCGGCGCATCGCCTCGATCGCGGCGGCGGCGTGGCGGCGCGGCAGCAGGTACTCCGACTGCACCTCGTCACCGTTCGAGGGCGTGAACTCCAGCCGGAAGTGGCTCAGCCGCTCGTGCCACGGGCCGTCGACGCCGAGCTGCTCGGTGCACGCCGACGGGTCCACTCCCGGCAGCGGGTGCACCGGCACGTCCGACCAGCGCAGGAGGCCGGTCGCGAGCCCGCGGACCTCGGGCCGGTCGGCGCGGGCCACGGACTTGAACCACACGTGCCGCACGGCCGGCTCGTCCCAGCTGGTGAAGGCGCTCACCGAGTAGGCCGCGGAGGTGATCGCGTCGAAGCTCGCGACGAACGTGTCCCACGGGACGTCCGCCGCGACGTCCTGCCGCACCACGTACGCCGGGACGGTGCGCAGCTCGACGCGCGTCACGACGCCCAGCGCCCCGAGCGACACGACCGTGCCGGGGAAGACGTCGGGGTCGCTCTCGCGGGTGATGCGCCGCAGCTCGCCGCCCGGCGTCATGATCTCCAGGCCCTCGACCGCGCTCGCGAGGCTCTGGTTCGTGTCGCCGGAGCCGTGCGTGGCCGTGGCGACCGCGCCCGCCACGGAGATGTGCGGCAGGGACGCCAGGTTGCCCAGCGCGCGGCCGGTCGCGTGCAGGGCACGGGACACCTCGCCGTAGCGCAGGCCGGCGTTCACGGACACGACGTCGCCCTCGTCCCCGCCGTCCGGCGTCAGCGGCTCCACCGCGGGCCGGCCGTCGTCGAGCCCGTCCACCTGGACGTGCACGCCGTCCGTGTCGGCGACGTCGTTGAACGAGTGGCGCGACCCCAGCGCGCGCACCGGGCCGCCGGCGGTGAGCACGTCGGCGAGCTCCTCCAGCGACGCGGGGCGCACGACGGAGCGTGCGGAGTACGTGAGGTTCCCGGCCCAGTTGAGATGCACGGGACCACCCTGCCATCCGGAGAGCAGGTTCGGCGGCACGGTCCAGGTTCAGCCCCGGTACACGTCGAGGTCGGCGACCGCCGCGTCCAGGGCGGCGCGCTCGGCCCGGGTCGGGTCGCGCAGCCACTGCACGTCGACGCCGCCCCGCCCGGCGCCCGGCGGCCAGCGCCAGCGCCCCGCCACCACGCCGTCCACCGCCACGCAGTGCACGAACGCGCCGGACCGGTCCGGCGGCGGCAGCGCCGGGTCGAGGACGACGTGGCGCGTCTCCCGGTAGGAGATCAGCAGCTCGTCGTACGCCTGGAGCAGGTCGACGACGGGTTCGCGGCCGACGCCGTCTCCCCCGCCATCGCCCCCGCGGTCGCCGCCACCGAGCCAGCGGTCCGCCGTCGCGGCCGTCGCGACGAGCACGAGGCCCTCGAGCTCCCCCGTGCCCGCGACCTGCACGACCTCGCCCGCGTCGGTGAGGGCGGCCAGCACGGGCCGGAGGTCGCGGACGGTGACGTCGGCCCACAGCCGCAGGTCGTTGAGGGTCGCGAAGCCGCGCCCGGGCAGGTAGCGACGCCACAGCTCGACGACGGCCGCCTGGGCGTCGAACCGCTCGCCCAGCGGCCCGTAGCCCGCGGGGACGCGGTCGTCGAAGGTCGCGTACGACTGGTGCTGCAGCTCCTTGCCGGCCGGGGGCGGCCCGCTGATCACGAGGCGCCGCAGCTCCGCGTGCATGAGCATCTGGGTGAACGCGAGGCCGGGGGCGTCGGGGTCGAGCACGCCGCGTGCGACCAGCTCGGCCTTGATCTCCGCGCGCGTGCGCGGCCCGTCCGCGACGGCGGCGGCGACGGCCTCCGTGCCCGGGCCCAGGTCGCCGAGGTCCCACGCCCGCTCGGTGGATGCCATGAGCCTCTCGACGCGCGGCGCGCTGAGCTCGAGCAGCCAGCGCGCGTCGCGCGGCCGCACCAGGTGCCAGGTGGGGCGCAGCAGGTGGGTGCGCAGCAGCTCGCCGTCGGCGAGCGCCGTGTTCAGCGCGGCGCGGCCGGGGCGCGAGGACGGCGCGACCCGCCGGGACAGGCCCCACAACGCGGGCTGCAGCTCCTGCCCCTGCACCGCGAGGAGCGCGTCGACGACGGCGGTCGCGTCGGGCAGGCGCGGCCCGCGCAGGCCCGTGGCGGCGAGACGGGCGGCCCGCACGAGTGAGCTGTCGACGCCGCCGTCGACGCCGCCGACCTGGACGGTCACCCGGTCAGCCGGCCCGGCCGGCGGGCTCCGCCTCCGCCAGGGGGATGCGGCCGCCCATGCCGACCATGTCCAGCACCTCCGCGACCGCCTCGGACGGCTGGTACAGGCTCACGGAGGTGCCCGTCTCCTGGCCCAGCATGTACACCTGCAGGATGAACGCGACTCCCGAGGAGTCGATGAACGTGACGTCCCGGGTGTCCACGACGATGGGTTGGGTCGTGCCTCGCGCCGCGAGCGCCGCCATCGCGTCGCTCGCCGCCTCGCGCAGCGCCGCGTCGACCTCGCCCCACAGGGTGAGGACGGTCGCCTCGTCGGTGGTCCGGGACGCGATCCCCGAGCTCGGCAGGGGTTCGCTGCTGCTGTCGATGTCCATGTGGTCGAGTTGCTCCCGTGCGTGGGGCCGTGCGGCCTGGGGACGCTGTCTGCGTCCTCTCCGTACAGCGAACGGCCCGCGTCGAGTGTTCCCCCGTCAGGCGGATTCGTCCAGCATCCGGTCAGTCCTGGCGGGTCGACGCCGGACCGGCCGGCGTCGCGCGGGCGGGCCCCGCCGGTCCAGGGTGGTCCAGGTCGGTGACGTCCGCGACCCGGGCGTCGAGGACGCGAGCAAGGTCACCCCCGTCGATCGTCGCCGAGACCCCGTGCCCGCCGCCCCCGACCGACACCGGCCCCGCCTCCGCGATGCGCGAGTCCGCGACCACCGGCCAGGCCGTGAGCGAGCCGAACGGCGTGATGGTGCCGCGCTCGTACCCGGTGACGTCGCGCGCCACCTCCTTGTCGGGCATCGACAGCCGGGACACCCCCAGCAGCGAGCGCAGCCGCGGCCACGCGATCGTGCGGTCGCCCGGCACCAGCACGAAGAGGAAGTCGCCGTCCCCGCGGCGCACCACGATCGTCTTGACCACCTGCGCCGGCGAGACGCCGCGCGCGGCGGCGGCCTCCGCGAGCGAGCGCACCGGCCCGTGGCGCACGATGTCGAACGCCACGCCCGACGCCTCCAGCGCCTCGCGCGTCCGCCGCTCGCCGGGGGTCTCGGCGGGCGGCGCGGTGGGCGTCACTCGTCCGTGCCCGTCGCCACGACGAGGATGATCTTGCTCCCCAGCAGCGCGGGCTTGCCCGCGGCGAGGGAGGTCTCCGCGACCACGGCGTCGTCCTCGACGCCCTCCTCGGTCACGGCCACGAATCCCTGGACCTCGAGCTCCTCCCGGGCGGCGGCCACGGTCATGCCTGCGACGTCCGGGACGGGCTCCGCCGCGCCCCCGGTGATCAGGACGGTCGATCCCTTGTCCACCTTCGCGCCGGCGTCCGTGGTCTCGACGACCAGGTCGTCGTCCTCGACCTCGCCCGACGCCTCGACCACGAAACCGCGGTTCTTGAGCTCCGCCCGGGCGGCGGCCACGGTCCAGCCGGTGACGTCGGGGACGGTCACCTGCTCCGGGCCGCTCGAGACGACGAGGGTCACGGACGAGTCGACGGCCACCGTGGTGCCCGAGCCGGGCTCCGTGCGGAGCGCGGTGCCGGCCGGCCGCTTCGTGCTGTGCTCCTCCACCACGGTGACGTCGAGCCCCAGGTCCCGCAGGGCCCGCTCCGCCGCACCGGCGTCCTGGCCGGCCACGGCCGGCAGCGCCACCCGCTCCGGGGTCGGCTCGGGGTCGCTCGCCGGGCCGCTCGAGACGACGAGGGTGACCCTCGTGCCCTTCGTGACCTTCGTGCCGGCGTCCCGGGTCTTCAGGACCTGCCCCTTCGGCTTGTCGCTCTCCCGCGTCGTCGTGCGGACCTCGAGCCCCAGCGCGTGCAGCTTCTTCGTCGCCGCGCCGACGGTCGAGCCCGCGAGGTCGGGGACGGTGACCTTGGCCGGCGCGGTCTTCCCGGGCTTCGCGCCGCTGTCGCCCGTGCTCGTGCCCGACGAGCCCGATCCGGTGCCGGACTTCTCGCCGGAGCTCCCCTTCGCGGGGCCGCCCGTGGCGCCCTGGTGCCCCTTCGCGTGCCCCGCGCCCTTGTCGTCACGCTTGTCGTCACGCTCCGCCGGGGCCGTCGGCCCGCCGCCGCCCGAGACGTCGTCGGCCTTCCACGCCCGGTCGGGGATGGGGCCGGCGGCGAAGAACTCGAAGTGCCACGGCTCGGGCTTCGAGCCGGTGGAGCGCGCCCAGGACGGGTTGTCCCAGCCGTAGTCCGGCCCGTGCACGCGCATCCACGCGTGCTCGGCGGACGTGAAGGTGGAGATCGGGTAGCCCAGGTCGACGGCGAGGCCCCAGCCGTGGTTCGACGTGCCCGGCGTCGCCGCCAGCCAGCCCTTGGTGGCCTTGACGCGGATCTGCAGCTCCAGCGAGCGGTACGAGTCGGTCATCGGGATGGGCACCCCGAACTCCTTCTCGTACTCCTTGCTGAGCGCGGAGAGCTGCTCCGCGGCGTCGCAGCGCAGCATGTGCCCGGGCGCGAAGTCGAGCGGGCACAGGGCCGACGCCGGGATGCGCCCGTTGGCGTACCCCGCCGTGCTCCGGCCGTAGCGGTCGACCACCTCGAGCAGGCTCGCCGTCAGCATGGCGCGCGCCGCGACCGTCCCGTCCGCACCCGCCGGCAGGATGCCCGCCTGCAGGGTCGTGGTCGCCGGGTCCAGCAGCGTCGCCAGGCGCGTGGCCGCGACGACGAGGTCGTCGAACGTCACCTCGTCGCCGTCGTGCCCGTTCTCGTCCGCGGACTGCGCGTCCGGCTGCACGGCGTCCGGCTGCACGGGATCGGGCTGCACGGGATCGGGCTGCACGGCGCCGGGCCGCGCCCCCGTGGCCACGGGGGCGGGCTCGTCGGCGGGGTCGATCGCGACCTGGCGCGCGACGGCCACAGCCCGCGGCTCGTCGGCGGGCGCCGAGGGCGCGACGTCGGGCGTCTGCTCGTCGGGCTCGGTCACCTCGGGCTCGGTCGCCTCGGGCCCCGTCGCGGGGGCCGGGAGCACGGGCGAGGGCACCTCGGCGTCCGCGGCCGCGAAGGGGCGGTCGGACGACCTGGCGGACTGCTGCGCGAGGTACGTGCTGAGCAGCATGCCGAGCTCGGCGGCGGCCTGGTCCACCGCGGGCGTCACCTTCCGGCCGGCGTCCTGGCCGGCGAGCTCCGCGCGCTCGAGGACGCCCAGCACCTCCTGGAGCGTCGCCGGGCCGGTCGACCCCGGCGTCCCGACCACGCCCACGGAGACGCCCTCGCCCACCGGGCTGCCGGCTCCGACGTCGGGGGTGTGCTGGTCGGCGGCGAGGGTCTGGAGGCGGCCGTCGTTCCACGGGAGGCCTGCCACGGGGGCCGCGAGGAACCCCGCCGCGACCACGCACGTCGCCGTCGCCGTCGCGAGCAGCCTGCCGACACGCACGCCCCGTCCGGTGTCCCTCGGAGACCTCACGACGACGAACCTCCCCCATCGGCACTGCTCAGGCGCTCGGATCCTGCCACACCTCGGCGTCGTCGTGTGACACGGGCGACAGGACCGTCCCTTCACTGTGCGGCACGCGGCACGCTCCTGCCACCCCTGCGACGAGAGTTCACGCGACGCTCATCCGCACACCATGACCGGAGCAACCGTCGCGGCGCCCTGATACGCCCCGCCCGCCGGGGACATGGCGCGGCAGACTGGACGCATGACCACCGTCGACCTCAACAGCGACCTCGGTGAGGGGTTCGGGCGCTGGACCCTCGGCGACGACGAGGCGATGCTCGACGTCGTCTCGTCGGCGAACGTGGCGTGCGGCTTCCACGCCGGCGACCCGGCGTCGATCCGTCGCACGGTGGGCCTGGCCGCCGCCCGCGGCGTGGCTGTCGGGGCGCACGTCGGATACCGCGACCTCGCGGGCTTCGGGCGCCGCGACATCGACGTCCCGTCGGCCGAGCTGCGGGCCGACGTCGTCTACCAGGTCGGCGCGCTGCAGGCGCTGGCCGCCGCCGAGGGCACCCGAGTCACCTACGTGAAGCCGCACGGCGCCCTGTACAACCGGGCGGCCGTGGACCGGCGCGTGGCGGACGACGTCGCCGCCGCCGTCGCCGCCGTCGACCCGTCCCTCGTGCTGCTCGGGCTGCCCGGCACCCTCTCCCTCGCCGCCGCCGAGGCCGCGGGCCTGGCCACCGCGGCGGAGGCGTTCGCCGACCGCGCCTACACGCCCGCCGGCACGCTGGTGCCCCGCGGCGAGCCGGGCGCCGTCCTGCACGACCCGGACGTCGTGGCCCGGCGGATGCTGCGGCTCGTCACCGAGGGCGTGGTCGAGGCCGTCGACGGCAGCGTGGTGCGCGTGCCCGCCGACTCGGTGTGCGTGCACGGGGACACGCCCGGCGCCGTCGCGATGGCCCGGCGGGTGCGCGCGGCGTTCGACGACGCGGGCGTCGCCCTCGCCGCGTTCGCCCCGGCGTCGTCGAGGGCCTGAGCGTGGGCGGGCCCGAGCAGGTCCCGCCCGCGCGTGTCCACACCGTGCGTGTCCTGCCCGTGCGCGACGACGCCCTGCTCGTCGAGGTCGACGACCTCGCACAGGCCCTGGCGCTCCACGCGTCCCTGCGCGACGACCCCGTCGCGGGCGTCGGGCAGGCCGTGCCCGGGGCGCGCACGCTGCTGGTGCCGTTCGACCCGTGGCGGCTGCCCGCGTCCCGCCTCGCGGACGGGCTGCGCGCGCGGGCGGCCGCGGTCGTGGGACCGACCGGGGAGGACGCCGGCGGGCGGCTCGTCGAGATCCCCACCGTGTACGACGGCGAGGACCTGGGCGACGTGGGACGCCTGCTCGCGTGCAGCACGGAGGAGGTGGTGCGGCGGCACACGGGGGCGTCGTGGGTGGTGGGCTTCGTCGGCTTCGCCCCCGGGTTCGCGTACCTGACCGGGGACGACGAGACGCTCGTCGTGCCGCGGCGCGAGTCGCCGCGCACCCGGGTGCCCGCCGGGTCCGTGGCGCTCGCCGGACCGTACTCGGGCGTCTACCCGCGCTCCAGCCCGGGCGGGTGGCAGCTCGTCGGTCGGACCGACGTCGTCACCTGGGACGCCGACCGCGACCCTCCCACCCCGTGGGCCCCCGGCGACCGGGTGCGGTTCACGGCCGTGCGCGCGTCGGCCCGCGGCGCCGGGCTCGCTCACGACGGCAGTTCCGGCCCGGCGCGGCAGTCCGAGCTGCCGCCGCGAGCCGAGACTGCCGCGCCGACGACATCGGCCACAGGGCTGGAGGTGCTGGAGGTCGTGACGCCCGGGCTGCAGGCGCTCGTGCAGGACCTCGGCCGCCCGGGGCTGGCGCACCTCGGCGTGTCCGCGTCCGGCGCGGCCGACGCGCGCAGCCTGCGCGCCGCGAACCGCGCGGTGGGCAACCCGGGCGGGGCCGCCGCCGTCGAGGCCGTGGGCGGCGGTCTGCGGCTGCGCGCCCGCACCGACGCCGTCGTCGCGCTCGCCGGGGCGGACGCGGACGCCGTCGTGCACCGCGGCGGCGACCCCGACGACGCCCGCCGCGCACCCCTGGCGCGGGCGTTCCGCCTGCGCGCCGGCGACGAGCTCGCGCTGGGCGCCCCCGCCCGCGGCCGGCGCACGTACGTCGCCGTCCGCGGCGGCGTCGCCGCGCCGCCCGTCCTCGGCTCCCGCGCCACCGACACCCTCGCCCACCTCGGCCCGGACCCCCTCGCCCCGGACGCGCGCCTCTCCCTCATGGCTTCCAACAAGCGATCTGCCGCAGCAAACGGGGCGATGACGCAAGAGATCGCTTGTTGGAAGGCAGGGCGCGGAGCCGTGGCGCTGGACGACGTCGGGGCTCCGGACCCGACGGCGCTGCCGGCACCGGGCGAGGTCACGACGCTCCCCGTCGTGCTCGGCCCGCACGACGACTGGTTCGCCGACCTCGCCGCGCTGCTCGACCAGGAGTGGCGGGTGACCGACCGCTCGGACCGGGTGGGGCTGCGGCTGGACGGAGCGCCCCTGACCCGGACGGCCGACGCGCAGGGGCGCGAGCTGCCCAGCGAGGGCTGCGTGACCGGCGCGCTGCAGGTACCGCCGGACGGCCTGCCGGTGCTGTTCGGCGTCGACCACCCGCTCACCGGCGGCTACCCGGTGGTCGCGTCCGTGGCGTCGACGCACCTGTGGCTGCTCGGCCAGCTGCCGCCGGGGGCGCTGCTGCGGTTCTCGCCGGTCGCGCCTCATCCGTTCGGCTGACCTCCGGCGAGCCCGGCAGGTGATGTGGACGGCCGGTGCCCGGAACCACGATGGCTCCGACGCACCGACACGCCGGGACACGCACCGCCGTCCCGGTCACGAGAGAAGGACAGCCCCATGAAGCTCACGAAGTCGACGAAGCCCGCCACGATCGCCGTCTCGGCCCTGATCGCGCTGGGGGCGCTCACCGCCTGCAGCACGGGCGAGGCCGACGCCGCGGCCGGTTCCGGGACCGCCGCCTCGCAGGAGGCCGCGGCGGCCGACGAGACGCAGACGCCGTCCGACGTGCTCGCGTCGACCGCGTGGGAGACCACCGGCGCGACCGACGCCGAGGGCGACGACGTCCCGCTCGACGACGAGGACGTGAGCGCCTTCGTCGGCTGGGCGTACTTCGACGCCGACGGCACGTTCACCATGTACGACCTCGACGACAGCCCGAAGATGCAGGGCGACTGGACGGTCGACGAGGAGGGCACGACCCGCCACATCGTCGCGAAGGACGACGCCGGCGAGGTGCAGTTCGAGCGCGACTCGGACATCGTCACGCTGACCGACGAGGAGTTCACCTACCGCGTGTTCCCCGAGGAGGGGGACACCGACGTGTACTACGACATCGTGCACACCCCGACCGACCATGCGGAGCCCGCGGCGTCCTGACGCCGACCCGCCGCCCGCCCGGTCAGGCGCGCTCGGCGGCGAGCGCCGCGACCCCGGCGACCACGCGCGCGACGCCGAACCGCAGGGCGTCGTCGCGGCCGCCCGGCTCGGCGTCGGAGAAGGCCGCCGCGGTGAGCGGGTAGTCGTCCGCGTGCTCGGCGAGCACGGGCCCGAGCCCGGCGGCGAGGTCGCCCTCCGGCGACGCGCCGCGCGGCTGCTGGCGCACGAGCGACATCACGTGACCGACCAGGAGGGCGAGCGTGTCGAGCTTCTCCGCGCCGGTGAGCGGGAGATCCCCGAACGCCGCGAGGCCGGCCTCGAACCAGGCGAGCTCGACGGGGCCGGGCACGTGCGGCCGCTGCGCGAGCTCGACCGACCAGGGCCGCGCGAGGGCCCGCGCGTGGACGCTGCCGGCCCAGTCCGTCAGCGCGGCCCGCCAGTCCGCCCCCGTCGCCCCGGACGCCACGGACGGCGCGGGCGGCGCGGCCCCGAGCGCGGCGTCGAGCAGGAGCGCGTCCAGCTCGACGCGGCCCGGCACATAGCGGTACAGCGCCATCTTGGTGGTGCCGAGGCGCGCGGCGACGGCCTGCATCGTCACCGCGTCGAGGCCGCGGGCGTCGGCGATCTCCGTGGCCGCGGCCACGATGCCGTCGACGCTGAAACGCGGCTTGGGCCCGCGGCGGACCGGCGTCGCGCGCCGCCACAGCAGCGCGACGACGTCGTCGGTGCTCGTCGCGCCCGCCCCGGCCCCCCGATGGTCGGCGCCCATCGCTCCCCCTGCCCCCGGCGGCTGCCGGTCTCGCGCGCCCTGAAGTATTGCGTCCATCGTACGCGGATGTTTACCGTGTCCTTCGGACGCAATTGCGTCGGTCACCGAAGGAGCGGTCATGTCCACCTCGAAGGTCCTCGTCTCCGGCGCGAGCATCGCCGGGCCCGCGCTCGCCCGCTGGCTCGGCCGCAACGGCTTCGACGTCACCGTCGTCGAGAAGGCCCCCGCGCTCCGGCCCGGCGGCCAGGCCGTCGACTTCAAGGGCCGCACGCACCGCGACGTCCTGGACCGCACGGGGATCCTCGACGACGTGCGCGCCCGCCAGACCCCGCGGACCGACTGGCGCATGGTCGACGCCCACGACCGAGTCCGCGCCGTGATCCCGGGCGAGTTCATCGGGGGCGACCTGGAGGTCCTGCGCGGCGACCTCGCCGCCGTCCTGCACGAGCACTCCGCCCGCGACGCCGAGTACGTCTTCGGCGACGAGATCGTGGGCGCGACGGAGACGACGGACGGCGTGCAGGTCGCGTTCGCGCACCGGCCGAGCGAGCGGTTCGACCTGGTGGTCGGCGCCGACGGCGTGCACTCCGCGGTGCGGCGGCTCGCGTTCGGCCCGGAGGAGCAGCTCGTGCAGCACCTCGGGCACTACTACGCGGTGGCCGACGCCGCGGTGCCGCTCGACGGACTGGAGACCCGCCGCTCCGACGGCCGCGCCGTCGCCTACGGGTACAACGAGCCCGGCCGGCTCGCGCTGCTCGGTGGGCAGAAGGCGCCGAGCCTGTTCGTCTTCCGCGCGCCGGGCAGCGGGGCACCGACCTACGACCGCCACGACACCGCGTCCCAGCGGGCGTTCCTCGAGGCCGCGTTCGCCGGCGCCGGCTGGCGCGTGCCCGCCGCGCTCGACGCCGCCCGCCGGGCGGACGACCTCTACCTCGACGCCCTGGCGCGCACCCGCATGACGTCGTTCACGCGCGGCCGGTTCGCGCTGGTCGGCGACGCCGGGCACGCCAACACCCTCGGCGGCTTCGGGACGGGCCTGTCCCTCGTCGGGGCCTACGTCCTCGCCGGCGAGCTCGCGGCGGCGCGCGGCGACCACGAGGCCGCGTTCGCGGCCTACGACCGGCGGATGCGCAAGCCCACCCGGGTCGCGCGCACCGGCAACGCGGGGCCGTTCCTGGCGCCGCCGACGGACGCCCGCATCCGGATGCGGGACCGGACCTTCACCCACCGGTGGCTGTACGGATCGATGCTGTGGCTGACGGACACGTTCGCGACCGACGACAAGGTCCCGGCGTACGACCTGCGCTGAGCGTCTCGCTCAGGCCCGGCGCGCCAGCAGGCTGAACGCGTTCGGGACCCGGCCGTCCCAGGCGGCGGCGTCGATGCCGTCGGGGCGCCAGAACGGGTCGGGGTGCTCCTCGAGGTGCTCGATCTCGAACCCGGCGCGCAGGCAGTCCATGACGGTCTCGGCGAGCGTGCGCTGCCGCTCCACCGCCCCGTGGCCGGGGAACGTGTCGTTGACGTGCGACGCCTCGAAGTACCCCCGGTCCGGGCGCACGCGGAGCTCGTCGGCGTCCCATGCCCACAGCGGCACCAGCGGGTGCGCCTCGTAGACGTAGAACCGCCCGCCCGGCCGCAGCAGGCGGCGCACCTCGGCGAGGAAGGCGGGCAGGTCCGCGACCCAGATGAGCGCGCCCTTGCCGGTGTAGACGAGGTCGGCGCACGCGTCGTCGAGGCCGCTGTCGGGCAGCGTCGCGCGGGTGTACCGGCAGGGCAGGCCGAGCTCGTCGGCCCGGCGCTGCGCGCTCTCCACCGGCGCCGGGCTGTAGTCCAGGCCGTGCACGGACCGCGCTCCCAGCCGCGCCAGGGCGACGTCGTCGAGGCCGTGGCCGCTCATCGGGTGCACGACGTCGGCGCCCCGGACCAGCTCCCCGATCGCGGCGACCTCCGCGGGCAGCAGCCGGGCGGTGCGGGCCTGCTCGAGGTGCTCGTCGTACTCGTCGGTGTACTTGCGCGAGGCGACGGCCCACGCGGCCCGGGTGTCGTCGTCGACGGAGTCCATGCAGGGCAGCCTGGCACGGCCGACCGCCGTCACGCGCCGGCTTTTCCGAGGTGGCGGGGCCACGCCCGTAGGACTTCCGTCAGGGTGCACCCCGGCGCCGTATGGATCCCGTGAGGACGGGGTTCACGGGCTTCCGGCGGGTGTTGCATCGTCGTCGGCACCCGGGAAGGGCGCCCGGCCCGACCCTCTCCGGAGGCCGGCCGTCGGAATCGAAGTGGGGACGTGCTGGTGCTTGACGTCGTCTACGTGCTGGGCGTGATCGCCCTGTTCGCGCTGGTCGCCGGGATCGGGAAGGCGGTGGAGAAGCTGTGATCGTCGTCGAGCTCCTCGCCGCTGCGCTCGGCGTGGCCGCGCTGGTCTACCTCGTGGTGGCCCTCGTGAAGCCGGAGAAGTTCTGATGGGCTGGGTCGGGGCGGTCCTCGCGCTCGGGACCGTCGCGCTCGTCCTCGCGGTCGTCCACCGGTCGTTCGGCGACTACATGGCAGCCGTGTACACCACGCCCCGCGACTGGCGCGTCGAGCGGAGCCTGTACCGGCTGCTGGGCGTCGACCCGCGCTCCGGACAGACGTGGCAGGCGTACGCGCGCGGCGTGCTGACCTTCTCGCTCGTCGGGCTGCTGCTCGTCTACGCCCTGCAGCGCACGCAGCAGTGGCTGCCGTACTCGCTGGGGCTGCCCGCCGTCGCGCCGGACCTGTCGTTCAACACGGCCGCGTCGTTCGTGGGGAACACGAACTGGCAGTCGTACTCGCCCGAGCAGACCGTCGGTTACACGGTGCAGCTCGCCGGGCTCGCGGTGCAGAACTTCGTCTCCGCGGCGGTCGGCATGGCCGTGGCCGTGGCGCTGGTGCGCGGCTTCGCGCACCGCCGCACGGGGACGATCGGCAACTTCTGGGTCGACCTGGTCCGGGGCTCCCTGCGCATCCTGCTGCCGCTCTCGGCGGTGGGCGCGGTGGTGCTGATGATCGGCGGCGTCGTGCAGAACTTCGACGGGTTCACCGACGTCACGACCGTGGCCGGGGGCGCGCAGAGCATCCCCGGCGGGCCGGTGGCGTCGCAGGAGGCCGTCAAGCTGCTCGGCACCAACGGCGGCGGGTTCTTCAACGCGAACTCGGCCCACCCGTTCGAGAACCCGACGGCGTGGACGAACGTCGTCGAGGTGCTCCTCATGCTGGCCGTCCCGTTCTCCCTTCCCCGGACGTTCGGGCGGATGGTGGGTGACCTGCGGCAGGGGTACGCGATCCTCGCGGCGATGGGCGTGATCTTCGTGGCGTCGTTCGCCGCGCTGACGGCGCTCGAGTCCGCCGGGAACGGCACCGCCCCGCAGCTCGCGGGCGGCGCCATGGAGGGCAAGGAGGCGCGGTTCGGCATCGTCGGGACCACGCTCTTCGCGACCACCAGCACGACGACGTCGACCGGCGCCGTCAACGCGATGCACGACTCGTTCACCGCGCTGGGCGGGATGGTCCCGATGCTCAACATGATGCTCGGCGAGGTCGCGCCCGGCGGCGTCGGGTCGGGCCTCTACGGCATGCTCGTCCTCGCCGTCATCGCGGTGTTCGTCGCCGGCCTGCTGGTGGGTCGCACGCCCGAGTACCTGGGCAAGAAGATCGGACCCCGCGAGATCAAGCTCGCCAGCCTCTACATCCTCGTCACCCCGACGCTCGTGCTGGCGGGCACCGCGCTCAGCTTCGCGATCCCGGCGGTGCGCGAGAGCGTCGTGGAGACGACGATCTGGAACCCGGGTGTGCACGGCATGTCCGAGGTCCTGTACGCCTTCACGTCCGCGGCCAACAACAACGGCTCCGCCTTCGCCGGCATCACGGCGAACACCCCCTGGATGAACACGGCGCTCGGCGTCGCGATCCTGCTCGGGCGCTTCGTGCCGATCGTGCTCGTGCTCGCCCTCGCCGGGTCGCTCGCCCGGCAGGACAAGGTGCCCGCCACCGCGGGGACGCTGCCCACGCACCGCCCGCAGTTCGTCGGGCTGCTCGTCGGGGTCGTCGTCGTCCTCACCGCGCTCACCTACTTCCCCGTTCTCGCGCTGGGTCCCCTGGCGGAAGGGCTCGTGTAACTCATGACCACCCTGATCGACACCCCGTCCCCCGCTCCCTCGTCACCGCAGGCCGCCCGCACACCGGGCGGGGTCTTCACCTGGGCCCAGGTGCGGGCCGCCCTGCCGGGCGCGTTCCGCAAGCTCGACCCGCGCCAGATGTGGCGCAACCCCGTGATGTTCGTCGTGTGGGTCGGCGCCGCGCTGACCACGGTGCTCGCCGTCGTCGAGCCGTTCCTCGGCGGGCCCGTGACCTCGGGCGGCACCGTCGTCCCCGGCTCGTTCACGGCCGTGATCGCGCTGTTCCTCTGGCTCACCGTCGTGTTCGCGAACCTCGCCGAGTCGGTCGCGGAGGGCCGTGGCAGGGCCCAGGCGGACACGCTCCGCCGGACCCGCACGGCCACGGTCGCGCACCGCGTCGCCACCTACGACGACGCGGCCGACCCGGAGGCGCTGCACGCCGCGCTCGACGACGTGTCGTCGGCCGACCTGGACCTCGGCGACGTCGTCGTGGTCGCCGCCGGCGACCTCGTGCCGGGCGACGGCGAGATCGTGCGCGGCATCGCGTCCGTGGACGAGTCCGCCATCACCGGCGAGTCCGCGCCCGTGATCCGCGAGTCGGGCGGCGACCGGTCCGCCGTCACCGGCGGCACGCGTGTGCTGTCCGACCGGATCGTCGTGCGCGTCACCTCGAAGCCCGGCGAGACGTTCGTCGACCGGATGATCGCGCTCGTCGAGGGCGCCAGCCGGCAGAAGACGCCGAACGAGATCGCGCTGAGCATCCTGCTCGCGTCGCTGTCGATCGTGTTCGTGGTCGTCGCGCTCACCCTGAACCCGATCGCGTCGTACGCGGCGAGCCCGGTGAGCGTGGCGGTGCTCGTCGCGCTGCTGGTCTGCCTCATCCCGACGACGATCGGCGCTCTGCTGTCCGCCATCGGCATCGCCGGGATGGACCGCCTCGTGCAGCGCAACGTGCTCGCGATGTCCGGCCGCGCCGTCGAGGCCGCGGGCGACGTCACGACGCTGCTCCTCGACAAGACCGGCACCATCACCTACGGCAACCGGCAGGCGAGCGAGTTCCTGCCGCTGGCCGGCGTCGACGCCCGCGACCTGGTGCGCGCCGCCGCCCTCTCGTCCCTCGCGGACCCGACGCCGGAGGGCGCGTCGATCGTCACGCTCGCCGCCCGGGCCGGGGCGGACGTGGGCGACACCGCGCACGGCGAGGTCGTGCCGTTCACGGCCCAGACCCGCATGTCGGGCCTCGACGAGCCCGACGGCACGCAGATCCGCAAGGGCGCCGGCAGCGCGGTCATGGCCTGGCTGGGCGACGGCGGCACCCCCGCCGCCCCGGTCGTCGCGGAGGTCGAGGACGCCGTCGAGAGGGTGGCCCGGTCCGGCGGCACGCCGCTGGTCGTGGCGGTCCGGGCGCCGGGCGGGGCCGGGCGCGTGCTCGGCGTCGTGCACCTCAAGGACGTCGTCAAGGAGGGCATCGCGGACCGGTTCGCCGAGCTGCGCGCCATGGGCATCCGCACCGTGATGGTCACGGGCGACAACCCGCTGACCGCCGCGGCGATCGCCGCCGAGGCCGGGGTCGACGACTACCTCGCCGAGGCCACCCCGGAGGACAAGCTGGAGCTCATCCGGCGCGAGCAGGAGGGCGGCAGCCTCGTCGCGATGACCGGGGACGGCACCAACGACGCCCCCGCCCTCGCGCAGGCCGACGTGGGCGTCGCGATGAACTCGGGCACGTCGGCCGCGAAGGAGGCCGGCAACATGGTCGACCTCGACTCCGACCCCACCAAGCTCATCGACGTCGTCCGCATCGGCAAGCAGCTGCTCATCACCCGCGGCGCGCTGACGACCTTCTCGATCGCCAACGACGTCGCCAAGTACTTCGCGATCATCCCGGCGATGTTCATGGGCGTGTTCCCCGGCCTGGAAGCGCTCAACATCATGGGCCTGAGCTCACCGTCGTCCGCCGTGGTCTCGGCGATCGTGTTCAACGCGCTCGTCATCGTGCTGCTCATCCCGCTGTCCCTGCGCGGCGTGCGGTACCGGCCCATGGACGCGTCGAAGACCCTCGGGCGCAACCTCCTGGTCTTCGGCCTCGGCGGCATCGTCGCGCCGTTCGTCGGCATCTGGCTCATCGACCTCGTCGTCCGCCTCGTCCCCGGGTTCTAGCAGAACGGTGTTCTGAACAGCACAGTTCTGAGCAGAGCAGGAAGAAGGAAATACACCCATGAACGCCACCACCCGCAGCACCGGCCGGACCCTCGGGGTCGCGGTCCGGGCGATGATCGTCCTCACCCTGCTGCTCGGCGTCGGCTACACGGCGGCGATCACCGGCGTCGGGCAGCTCGTGCTGCCGGCGCAGGCCGACGGCTCGCTCGTGCGCGACGGCGACGGCACCGTCGTCGGGTCGGCCCTGATCGGCCAGGGCTTCACGGACGCGGAAGGAGCGCCCCTGCCGCAGTACTTCCAGCCGCGACCGTCGGCCGCGGGCGACGGCTGGGACGGTGCCGCGTCGTCCGGGTCGAACCTCGGCCCCGAGAACCCCGACCTCGTCGCCGCGATCGGGGAGCGGCGCGCGGCCGTGGCCGCGCTGGAGGGGGTGGACCCGGCGGACGTCCCGGCGGACGCCGTCACCGCGTCCGGGTCCGGGCTGGACCCGCACATCAGCCCCGAGTACGCCGAGCTCCAGGTCGCGCGGGTCGCCGCCGCCCGCGGCCTGTCCGACAAGGAGGTCTCGGACCTCGTCGCGAGGCACACTGAGGGTCGCGCCCTGGGGTACCTCGGGGAGCCCGTGGTCGACGTCCTGGAGCTCAACGTGGCCCTCGACGAGAGCACGGACGAGCTCGGGAGGTGAGCATGGGTCGCGGCAGGTTGCGCGTCCTCCTCGGCGCGGCGCCGGGCGTGGGGAAGACCTACGCCATGCTCGAGGAGGGCAAGCGGCTGCGCGACGACGGCAAGGACGTCGTGGTCGCGCTCGTGGAGACGCACGGGCGCGCCGCGACGGCCGCGATGTCCCGCGGGCTGGAGGTCGTGCCGCGCACGACCGTCGAGCACCGCGGCGTCGAGCTCACCGACCTGGACGTCGACGCCGTCCTGGCGCGGCGGCCCGAGGTCGCGCTGGTCGACGAGCTGGCGCACACCAACGCCCCCGGCCTGGCGCACGCGAAGCGGTGGGAGGACGTCGACGCCCTGCTCGACGCCGGCATCGACGTCCTCTCGACCGTCAACATCCAGCACATCGAGTCGCTCAACGACGTCGTCCAGAAGATCACCGGGGTGGCGCAGCAGGAGACGATCCCCGACGCCGTGCTGCGCGCCGCCGACCAGATCGAGGTCGTGGACCTCGCCCCGCAGGCGCTGCGCGACCGGCTGGCGTCCGGCGTCGTCTACCCGGCCGAACGGGTGGACGCGGCGCTGTCGAACTACTTCCGACTCGGCAACCTCACCGCGCTGCGCGAGCTCGCCCTGCTGTGGCTGGCCGACGAGGTCGACGCGGCGCTCCAGCACTACCGCACCGAGCACGGCATCGACTCCACGTGGGAGGCGCGCGAGCGCGTGGTCGTGACGCTCACCGGCGGGCCCGAGGGCGAGACGCTGCTGCGGCGCGGGGCGCGGATCGCGGCGCGGTCGGCCGGCGGCGACCTGCTCGCCGTCCACGTCACCAGCCAGGACGGCCTGCGCGGCGCGACCCCGGGCGCGCTCGCCCGGCAGCGGCTGCTCGTCGAGGAGCTCGGCGGCACCTACCACCAGGTGGTGGGCGACGACGTCCCGACGGCGCTCGTCGAGTTCGCGCGCGGCGTCAACGCGACGCAGCTCGTCATCGGCGTCTCCCGCCGCGGCCGCCTCGCCGCGGCGCTCAGCGGGCCCGGCATCGGCGCGACGGTGACGCGCGAGGCCGGCAACATCGACGTCCACATCGTCAACCACGCCGCCGCGGGCGGCCGCGCCCGCCTGCCCCGCATGGGCGGCGCCCTGTCGGCGAAGCGCCGCGTGGCGGGCTTCCTGCTCGCGATCCTCGGCGGGCCGCTGCTGACGTGGGGGCTCGTGTCGGTCCGCAGCGAGGAGTCGATCGTCTCCGACGTGCTGTCGTACCAGCTCCTGGTCGTCGTGGTGGCGCTGATCGGCGGGGCGGGGCCCGCCGTCTACGCCGCGATCCTGTCCGGGGTCACGCTCGACTTCTTCTTCGTGGAGCCGATCCACACCATCACCGTGGGCGAGCCGCTGCACGTCGTCGCCCTCGTCCTCTACGTCGTCACGGCCGTGCTCGTGAGCGTCGTCGTGGACCGCGCCGCCCGCACCACGCGCGCCGCCCACCGGGCCGCCGCCGAGTCGGAGGTGCTGGCGACGGTCGCCGGCAGCGTGCTGCGCGGGCAGGACGCCGTGCAGGCGCTGGTGAGTCGGGCGCGGGAGGCGTTCGGCCTCGCCGGGGCCCGCCTCGTCGCCGGCGGCACGGTGCTGGCCGCAGACGGCGAGGCCGACCCCGCGGGCCCGCGCACGACGATCGACGTCGGCGACCGCGCCGTCCTCGAGCTGTCCGGTGGCGACCTCGCAGCCTCCGAGCGCCGCCTCCTGAACGTCATCGCGGTCCAGCTGCAGGCCGCGCTGGAGCGCAGCGACCTGGCCGAGGTGGCGAGCGAGGTGGACCAGCTCGCCGAGTCCGACCGCGTGCGCAGCGCCCTGCTGTCCGCGCTGAGCCACGACCTGCGCCGCCCGCTGAGCTCCGCCGCCGCCGCCGTGAGCGGGCTGCGCTCCGCCCGCGGCGCACTGAGCGAGGCAGACCGCGACGAGCTGCTGGTGACGGCCGACGAGAGCCTCACCGCGCTGGCCACCCTCATCACCGACCTGCTCGACGTGAGCCGCCTGGAGGCGGGCGTCCTCGCCGTCTCGACCGCGCCCGTCGAGACCGCCGACGTCGTGCTGCCCGCGCTCGACGAGCTCGGCGTCGGCCCCGGCGAGGTGGAGCTGGACCTCGACCTCACGGCGCCGAGCGTCGTCGCCGACTCCGTGCTCCTGCAGCGCGTGCTGGTGAACCTGCTGGCCAACGCGCTGCGGCACTCGCCGGCGGGGCGGCGGGTGCGGGTCTCGACCAGCACGTTCGCCGGCACGGTCGAGATCCGGGTGGTCGACCACGGCCCCGGCATCCCCGCCGACCGGCGCGAGGACGTGTTCGTGCCCTTCCAGCGGCTCGGCGACACCGACAACACGACCGGCCTGGGGCTCGGCCTCGCGCTGTCCAAGGGGTTCGTCGAGGGCATGGGCGGCACGCTCACCCCCGAGGACACCCCCGGCGGCGGCCTCACGATGGTCGTCGCGCTCCCCGCCGACCGACCGGAGGCCACCGCGCCATGAAGATCCTCATCGCCGACGACGACCCGCAGATCCTGCGCGCCCTGCGGATCACGCTCACCGCGCAGGGGTACGAGATCGTCACGGCGACCACCGGGACGCAGGCGATCGCCCGCGCCATCGACCACCGGCCCGACGTGTTCATGATCGACCTGGGCATGCCGGAGCTGGAGGGCATCGACGTCATCCACGCCGTGCGCGGCTGGTCGGACGCGCCGATCCTCGTGGTGTCGGGTCGCACCGGCGCGGCCGACAAGGTCGAGGCGCTCGACGCCGGAGCGGACGACTACGTGACGAAGCCGTTCTCCATCGAGGAGCTGCTGGCTCGGATCCGCGCCCTCACCCGCCGCGTCGCGCACGGGGACTCCGACCCTGTGGTGCGGTTCGGCGACGTCACGGTGGACCTCTCCGCGCACAGCGTCACGCGCGCCCGCGGCGGCCAGACGGAGCACGTGCGCCTCACGCCCACCGAGTGGCAGATGCTCGAGCGGCTGGTGCGCAACCCCGGCAAGCTCGTCACCCGCCAGACGCTCCTCACCGAGATCTGGGGGTCGGAGCACGTGACCGACACCGGGTACCTGCGGCTGTACGTGGCGCAGCTGCGCAAGAAGCTCGAGCCCGACCCGGCCGCCCCGCGCTACCTCGTCACCGAGTCCGGCATGGGCTACCGCTTCGACCCGGACGGTGGGGAGTCGTGAGGATCGGGCTCGTCCCCGTATGCGTCCCGTGAGGTCCGGGTCCCGCGGGCCCGCCCCGCAGTAGACCGGAGGCATGAGCCTCACGACGCTGTTCACCACCTTGGTCCGCCCCCGCCGCCCGGCGCTCGAGGGGTGGCCGGAGCGCACCGAGCTCACCGGGGACGACGTGCTCGTGGACCGCACCAGCCTGGCCCGGCTGGCCGAGCACTACCCGACCCCGCGCGTCTACGTCCCGGTGGGCGCGGACGTCACCCGGGTCGACCGCTTCTGGGGCGACGCCGCGGTTCGGACGGTCGTCCTGGCGCGCGTGGAGGACGCCGTCCCGCGGCTCGGGGACGACGTGCGGCAGGCCTGGCTCGACGCCGACCTCGGCGGGTGCGCCGTCCTGCTCGACCGGGCGCGGCTCGTGGGCCGGGCGTCCGCGGAGCCTCGGCGCCCGTTCACCGTGCACCCGGCCCCGGGCCGTGGCGGGCCGGTCGTGCTCCTGCCGCGCGACCTCCGCCGCGGCGACGTCCTCGCCGTCCCCTGCGCCGGGCTGGTCGACGCCGCCGACCTCGCCCGGTAGCCGGTCCCGGGACGCGCCGGAGGCCCGGTGGGTCCTCCCCACCGGGCCTCCGTCACGTGCTGCGGACCGTCAGGCCTTCGCGCCGGCGCCCACCGGCTCGCGGCCGGCGTCGTCCTGCGCGGGCTCGGCCTGGGCGGCGTCGTCCTGCACGCCGTCCTGCGAGGCCTCGTCCTCGTCGAACAGGTGCTCCGACGACGCGGCGCGGTACTGCTCGAGGTCGAGGATGCCCTCGCGCTTGGCGACGATGGTCGGGACCAGCGTCTGCCCGGCGACGTTCACCGCGGTGCGGCCCATGTCGAGGATCGGGTCGACGGCGAGGAGCAGGCCCACGCCCGCCAGCGGCAGGCCCAGCGTGGACAGCGTGAGGGTCAGCATCACCATCGCGCCGGTGAGGCCCGCGGTGGCGGCGGAGCCCACCACGGACACGAAGGCGATGAGCAGGTAGTCGGTCAGCGACAGGTCGATGCCGAAGATCTGCGCCACGAAGATCGCGGAGATCGCCGGGTAGATCGAGGCGCAACCGTCCATCTTCGTCGTCGAGCCCAGCGGCACCGCGAACGACGCGTACTCGCTCGGCACGCCGAGGTTCCGCTCGGTGACGCGCTGCGTGACGGGCATCGTGCCCACCGACGAGCGGGAGACGAACGCGAGCTGGATCGCCGGCCACGCGCCCTTGAACCAGGCGATGACGCCGAGGCCGTTGGCCTTGAGCAGCACCGGGTAGACGACGAACAGGACCAGCGCGAGGCCCACGTAGATCGCGACGGAGAACGAGGCGAGCGAGCGCAGCGACTCCCAGCCGTACGTGGCGACGGCGTTGCCGATGAGGCCCATCGTGCCCAGCGGCGCGAGGCGGATGATCCACCACAGCACCTTCTGCACGATGGCGAGCGCGGACTTGTTGAACGCGAGGAACGGGTCGGCCTTGGCGCCCGACTTCAGCGCGGCGATGCCGATGACCAGCGCGACGACGAGGATCTGCAGCACGTTGAAGCTGATGCCGGTCTCGGCGCTCAGCGCGCCGTCGGCCCCTGCCTCGACCGACGTCTTCGCACCCAGGCCGAGCACGTTGGTCGGGATGAGGCCGTTGAGGAAGTCGAGCCACGTGCCGGTGCTGGACGGCTCGGCCGCCTCCGCCGTGGTGAGCGTCGTGTTGTGGCCCGGCTGGAACACGAGGCCCAGCCCGATGCCGATCGCCACGGAGATCGCGGCGGTGATGGCGAACCAGAGCAGCGTCTGTCCGGCCAGGCGGGCCGCGTTGGTGACGGAGCGCAGGTTCGCGATCGACGCGACGATGGCCGTGAAGATCAGCGGCGGCACGATCGCCTTGAGCAGGGTGACGAACGACGAGCCGATGGTGTCGAGCGTCGTGGTCAGGCCGTTGGGCGTCTCGCCGTCGGCCTGCGGGCCGAGGGCCAGCGCGAGCCAGCCGAGCAGCACGCCCAGCGCGAGGCCCAGCAGGATCTGGACCGAGAACGACGGGAAGCGCAGGCCCTTGCGTTCGCGCGGCTGCGCGCCGGGGACCTTGGTTGCGGAAGACACAGGTGAACCTTTCGCCGAGGTGCCGCGGGCAGCACCGGGACAGCAGAGGGTGGGCGCACGGCGCCCGGGGGAGTGCGGGGACGAGCGGGAGACCTCGCGCGGGCCGGTCAGCGGCGGCGCGGGCTCCGGCCGTCGACGGCGTCGTCGACGGTGGGCCGGTGGGTCAGCGACACAGCGCGCTGGCGACGCGACGGAAGTCGACGTCGAGGCGCGCGATGAGGGGGTGCCTCACAGGAACGCTGACGGCCACGGGAACTCCATGCTCGGTGGGGGATCGGGGATCAGCCGGTCGAATGATCGACGTGATCGAACGTAGGTATCGAACCCACGAATGCCAGACCCTAGCAGCGGGATACCACGATGCCCAGGGGGTCCCCCGGGTGTGTGAGGCACCTCATGGGAGTCGTACGGTCGGCAGGTGACCTCCGCTCCCCTGCCCCACGACCCGCTCTGGCCCCGCGCGGGCGGCTGGCCTGCGCCGACGGGCTCGCGCACCGACCTGGCCCTGCTCGGCGTCCCCACCTGGCGCACGTCGCTGTCGACGACGGGCGCGCACGCGACGCCCGCCGCCGTGCGCGACGCGCTGCGCCGGTACAGCCCCGCGCTGATCCGTGGCGCCGATGGCGCGCCCGTCGACCTGGGCGAGCTGGCCGTCGTCGACCACGGCGACGTCGACGAGCCGGACGGGCCGGACGGCGAGGCCCGCGCGCGAGCCGCGGTGGGGGCGGCGCTGGCGGGGGCGCGTGCCGTCGTCGCCCTGGGCGGGGACAACGCGCTCACGGTCCCGGTGGCCCTCGGCGCCTGGGGGGACGACGTCGCGACCGCCGGCCTGGTCACCTTCGACGCGCACTACGACCTGCGCGACGGCGTCTCCAACGGCTCGCCCGTGCGGCGGCTGATCGAGGCCGGCCTGGACCCCGCACGCGTCGTGCAGGTCGGCATCGCGGACTTCGCCAACTCCGCGGCCTACGCCCGCCGGGCCCGCGACCTGGGCATCACGGTCGTGACGCTCGACGACCTGCGCGCCCGCGGGAACGGCCCCGCCGGATGGGCCGACGTCGTCCGCGAGGCGCTCGAGGTCGCGGGCGCCGCGGGCGGGCCCGTGCACCTGGACGTCGACGTGGACGTCTGCGACCGCTCCGTCGCCCCCGGCTGCCCCGCGTCCGTGCCGGGCGGGCTGGCGGCCTGGGAGCTGCGCACGCTGGTCCGCGCCGCCGCCACCGACCCGCGCGTCCGCTCCGTCGACCTCGCCGAGGTGGACGCGACCGCCGACGCCCCCGACGGCCGCACCGTCCGCCTCGCCGCCCTCTGCGTGCTGGAGGTCCTGGCGGGGGTGGCAACGCGCCCTGCGAGGTAGCGGGTCAGCGGATGGTCGTCGTGCGGGCGCTCGCCACCGACTTCGTCGCGTAGCCGGGCCGCGAACCGACCACCGTGACCGTCAGATGCTTCCCGCGTGCACGCGCCGGCACGACGAACCGCGCGCTCTCCCGCGTCGCGATCTTCGCGCCGTCCGCCTTCCACACGTACCTCACGGACGACGGCGCCACCGGTGTCCAGGTTCCACGCCTCGCGGTCAGCGTCGCCCCGACCTTCCGGACGCCGGTGATCGTCGGCCGAGGCGTCGTGAACGTCCCCGGCGCGATCACCGCGGTGCGCGCGCTCGTGACGGACCTTGTCGAGTAGCCCGGACGCGACCCGGTCACGGTGACCGTCAGCCGCCTGCCCTTCGCCGACGCCGGCA
The DNA here is from genome assembly GCF_042792715.1 of Isoptericola sp. NPDC056618. NCBI lineage: Bacteria > Bacillati > Actinomycetota > Actinomycetes > Micrococcales > Promicromonosporaceae > Isoptericola > Isoptericola sp. NPDC056618. The sequence goes on from NZ_JBHTVZ010000016.1 coordinate 57,532, forward strand.
CCTCGAACGTGCGCGACGACCGCGTCGCGATCTTCACGCCGTCCGCCTTCCACACGTACGTCACCGACGACGGCTCCGGCGACCAGGTTCCCCGCTGCACCGTCAGGGTCTTGCCGACCTTCCGCGTGCCCGAGACCGTGGGTTGTGGCGTCGTGAACGTGCCGGGGGCGACCGCGGCGGTCCGGGCGCTCGTCGTCGACGTCGTCTCGTAGTGCTCACGGGCGCCCACCACCGTCACCGTGATCCTCTTGCCCTTGGCGGACGCCGGCACGGTGAAGGTCTTCGACGTCGCACCGGGGACGGCGGTGCCGTCCACCTTCCAGGTGTAGCGGAAGCTCGTCGGCGCGGGCGACCACGTGGCCCGGACGGCGGTCAGCGTCGAGCCGACCTTCGTCGTTCCGGAGATGCCCGGCACGGCCGCGGTGAACCGAGCGGGCTGGACGGTGACCGTGCGCTCCAGGCGCGACGGGAGGAAGCCAGAGCCGCCGGGATACTCCACGACCATGGGGTAGATGCCGGGAAGCAGCTCCTCCTCGCTGCCGATCCAGAGTCGGCCGTGACCGTTGTCGTCGAGCTGGGCACCGAACCCGAACGGCATCCCGTCGTGGCGAACACGGGCGGTCCCCACAGGGACGAGGGAGTCGGAGCGCACGTCGACCTCCACCGTGTCGGGCATCTGGCCATAGCGCCACGATGACGACAGGTCGCTCTCCACCCGGGTGGGAGCTGGTGGGAGGACCACGATGCCTCCGGTCCACGCGGCGGAGTCGACCTCGCCCCAGCCCTCGTAGTCGAGATGGGCCGTGTAGGAGCCCGGTTCGAGCTGGAGCTCGCGCATGCAGGTCTCGGCCGAGGCGCCCGACCCGGGCGGGCCGCTCATCTCGTGGACCGTCGCCGAATCACCGTCCACGGTGACGGTGGCCTGGCCGTACCCCGGCCACCAGAGGGGCGATCCGTCCTCCGTGGCGATCGAGAGGCACAGGGTGTCCTCGGAGCCCTGGCGCCAGGTCGCCGGGCCCGAGGTCGTGAGCGCGACCGGGCTGGGTTCGGCGAAGTCCAGCGAGGTCGCGGCAGTGGTCGTGGCATAGGGCGATCCGGAGAACGTCACCGTCAGGGCGTGGGACCCGACCTGTGCGTGCTGCTCAGCCCGGAAGGCCAGCTCAGCAGACCCGGACCAGAGAGGAAGCGGCTCGAGCGTCACGACCTGACCCTCGGGGCCGTTGGCCTCGACCGCCGCCTGACCGGCGACCGGGGTCCCGTCCTCGAGCGTGGCGGTCACGTCGAGCCGGACGACGTCCGTGACCCGCAACGGACGGTCCGGGACCTGCACCGGCCGCGCGGACACCTTGACGGAGATCGGATCGCCGACGGCGATCGCCCAGTGCTGGCCGTGGCCGTGATGTCCACCGACGGCCGAGTAGACATCGCGTCCCTCGGGGACCACAGGCGGGGCGGCGGCCTTGCCACGGAGACCCCAGCTCAGGATGGACCCGTCGTCGAGCGTCGCGGCACCCGCCCCCTCGGACATCGCGGCGAGGGACACGACCGACCGGCCGGGGGGAGCGGCAGCGACCTGAGCTCCGCCCGAGGACAGCACGCGGCCGTCCGCCGTGGCCGCGATCACCTCCTCCTGTCCGATGTCGATGCCGACGAACCGTGTACCCGCCGGCGGTTCGACCACCGTGCCGATGGCGGCCCCCTCCCACCCGGCCCGGCAGAGCACGTACGCCCCGTCGCTACGGAGCGCGGCCCAGCTGTCGGGCATCGGCCGTGCCGTGACAGCCGTGTAGCGCAGCCCGGCACCCGGGTCGCGCGCCTCGGAGCACGACTCGCCCGGTTCCGAGGCGGGGTCGAGGGTTCCGTCCGACCGCAGGGCGAGGTCACCTGCGATCGCGGTGTACGTCAGGCCCTCAGGGGGCGACTTCACGGGCTCGCCCGATGCGCCCACCACGACGCCGTCCGACCTGAGGATCCTGGCCTCGCCGTTCCCGTTCACCGACACGGCGGTGAACGTGGCGCCCTCGGCCGGCGCCAGGTGCCTGCTGTGTCCGCCGGAGACGTCGTAGGGGTACGAGTCGACCTGCCCGTCGCTCCGCAGGACCAGGACCTCGTGCTCGTCGGTGGCGAGCCCGACGGCGTACACCCCGTCCGGGAGCGCCCGTGGCGAGCTGCCGTCGAGGGGACCGCCCTGGTCGCCCCAGGCGACGACCTGCCCGCCGTGGGGGCTCGGCGTCCCCTCCTGCACGAACACGCTGTCGAGAAGGGGGGCGTCCGTCGCCTCGGTCGCCGTCGCACTCGACGAACCCGGCAGCGTGCGGGCGGGCAGGGCTCCGGCCGTCGTCGTGGCCAGCCCGAGCACGAGCCCGGTCGCCACGAGCGACGCGCACGCCCGCCGGGCCGAGGGGAGGAACCGCCACAGTGCTGAGGTCGACATCGAGCGCTCCAGCCGAAGGCGCACATGGTCCATGCGCGGGAGAACAAGGCGGCGCGACCATATCGGACACTCGGCACCATTCCGGCCTCGAGTGGGCACTACGCCCCAATTTCACCCGGGTGGTCTGGGGTTCACGGCCGAGGAGCCCGACCGTCCTTCCAGAGGGCGTGCACCAGCGGGACGCCGGGGCGGTAGGCGAGGTGCGTGCGGCTCGGCGCGTCGAGGACGACGACGTCGGCGCGGGCGCCGGGCGCGAGGTGCCCGACGTCGTCGCGACGCAGCGCACGAGCGCCGCCCGCCGTCGCGGCCCAGACGGCCTCGGCGACGGTCATGCCCATCTCCCGCACGGCGAGCGCCACCATGAGCGGCATGGAGCTCGTGTACGACGAGCCGGGGTTGCAGTCGCTGGCCAGCGCGACGACGGCGCCCGCGTCGAGCAGGCGGCGCGCGTCGGGGTACGGCTGGCGGGTGGAGAACTCGACGCCGGGCAGCAGCGTCGCCACCGTGCCGTGCGCCTCGCCGGAGCTCGCCGGGGAGGCCGCCCACGACGCCGCGAGCGCCGCGACGTCATCGTCGGACAGGTAGGTGCAGTGGTCGACGGCGGCGGCGCCGAGGTCGACGGCGAGGCGCACGCCCTCGCCCGGCCCGAGCTGGTTCGCGTGCACGCGCACGCCCAGCCCGGCGGCAGCGCCGGCCTCCAGCACCCGGCGCGACTGCTCGGGCGTGAACGCCCCGGTCTCGCAGAACACGTCGACCCAGCGGGCGTGCGGCGCGCAGGCGGCGAGCATGTCGCCGACGACGAGGTCGACGTAGCCGTCCGGGTCGCCGGAGTGCTCGGGCGGCACGACGTGCGCGCCGAGGAACGTCACCTCGTCGGTGACCTCCCGGGCAAGGCGCACGGCCCGCTCCTCGTCGGCGACGCTCAGCCCGTACCCGCTCTTGGTCTCGAGGGTCGTCGTGCCCTGCGCGAGCGCCTGGTCGACGTGCCGGCGCAGCACCGCCCGCAGCGCGTCGTCCGACGCCGCGCGCGTGGCGGCGACCGTGGTGCGGATCCCGCCCGCGGCGTACGGGCGCCCGGCCATGCGTGCCTCGAACTCCGCCGACCGGTCCCCGGCGAACACCAGGTGGCTGTGCGAGTCCACGAAGCCGGGGATCACCGCGCGGCCCTCGACCCCGACGACGCGGTCCGGCGCGCGCCCCAGCGCCGCCTCGACGCCCTCGGCGCACGCGCTCTCGGGGCCCGCCCAGGCGACGCGCCCGCCGTCGAGCAGCAGCGCGGCGTCCCGGATCACGCCCGTCGGGTCGTCGACCGGGTCGACGCCCACGGCGTCCGGGGCGTTCGTCGTGAGCTCGCCGATCCCCAGGATCAGCGTGGCCGGGTGCGAACCGCCCGGGTGCTCCACCTCGCGCATGCCTACGACTCTCGCATCGGCACGCGCAGCCCGCCCCGCGACGCCGCGGCCACGGCGTCGTCGTACCCGGCGTCGACGTGGCGCAGGACGCCGAGCCCCGGGTCGTTGGACAGCACGCGCGCGAGCTTCTGCGCGGCCAGGTCGGTGCCGTCCGCGACGGACACCTGCCCGGCGTGGATGGACCGCCCCATCCCGACGCCGCCGCCGTGGTGCAGCGACACCCAGGTGGCGCCGGACGACGCGGCGGTGAGCGCGTTGAGCAGCGGCCAGTCGGCGATGGCGTCGGAGCCGTCGGCCATGCCCTCCGTCTCCCGGTACGGGGAGGCGACAGAGCCGGAGTCGAGGTGGTCGCGGCCGATGACGACCGGCGCGCTCACCTCCCCGGACGCGACGAGGTCGTTGAACGCCAGCCCCGCGCGGTCGCGCTCGCCTTGGCCGAGCCAGCAGATGCGGGCCGGCAGCCCCTGGAACGCGACGCGCTCCTGGGCGGCGCGGATCCAGCGGTGCAGGTGGTCGTCGTCGGGGAAGAGGTCGAGGACGGCCTTGTCGGTGGCGGCGATGTCACGCGCGTCGCCGGACAGCGCGGCCCAGCGGAACGGGCCCTTGCCCTGCGCGAACAGCGGACGGATGTAGGCGGGGACGAAGCCCGGGAAGTCGAACGCCCGGTCGAAGCCGCCGCGGCGCGCCTCGTCGCGGATCGAGTTGCCGTAGTCGAACACCTCCGCGCCCGCGTCGAGGAAGCCGACCATGCCCTCCACGTGCCGCGCCATCGACTCGCGCGCCCGGTCGGTGAACTCCTCCGGCTTGGCGGCCGCGTAGTCGTGCCACTCGTCCACCGAGACGCCGACGGGCAGGTACGACAGCGGGTCGTGCGCCGACGTCTGGTCCGTGACGACGTCCACCGCCACGCCCCGGCGCAGGAGCTCCGGCACGACCTCCGCGCTGTTGCCCTCGACGCCGACGGACAGCGCGCGGCGCTCCGCCTTCGCCGCCTCGACGCGCCGGACGGCGTCGTCCAGGTCGTCCGCGACCTCGTCGAGGTAGCGCTCGCGCACCCGCCGCTCCAGGCGCGACCGGTCGACGTCGACCACGAGGCACGCGCCGCCGTTGAGCGTGACGGCCAGCGGCTGAGCGCCGCCCATGCCGCCGCACCCGCCGGTGAGCGTGAGGGTCCCCGCGAGCGTGCCGCCGAACCGCTTCGCGGCCACCGCGGCGAGCGTCTCGTACGTGCCCTGGAGGATGCCCTGCGCGCCGATGTAGATCCACGACCCGGCCGTCATCTGCCCGTACATCGTGAGGCCCTGCGCCTCGAGCCTGCGGAACTCGGGCCACGTGGCCCAGTCGCCCACGAGGTTGCTGTTGGCGATCAGCACCCGCGGCGCCCACTCGTGCGTGCGCAGCACCCCCACCGGCTTGCCGGACTGCACCAGCAGCGTCTCGTCGTCGGCCAGCGTCGTGAGGGTGCGGACGATGGCGTGGTAGCTCGGCCAGTCGCGCGCCGCGCGGCCGGTGCCGCCGTAGACGACCAGGTCGTCGGGGCGCTCCGCCACCTCCGGGTCCAGGTTGTTCATGAGCATCCGCAGCGGCGCCTCGGTCTGCCAGCTGCGGGCGGTCAGCGTGGTGCCGCGCGGGGCGCGCACGGGGACGGGGGTCCCCCGGTCGTAGGACATGGCGTGGGACATCGTCGTCTCCTTCGGGAGGGGCTCGGGGGTTCGGGAGGGTCAGGAGAGCGGGCCGACGGCGGCGCTCGCGGCGGCGACGACCTCGCCGCCTGAGACGAGCCGCGTCACGGCGTCGATCTCGGGGGCGAGGAACCGGTCGGGCCCGGGGCCGGGGACGGCGGCGCGCAGCAGCGCGTGGACGGCGCCGGTGCCGGCGGCGGGCGACAGGCCCGTCCCGGGGGTGCAGCGCAGGTCGAGGGCGCGGGCGGCGGTCATGAGCTCTACGGCGAGCACGCGGCCCAGGCCGTCGACGGCGCGGCGGAGCTTGCGCGCCCCGGCCCAGCCCATGGACACGTGGTCCTCCTGCATCGCCGACGACGGGATGGAGTCGACGCTCGCCGGCGCGGCCAGCCGCTTGAGCTCCGAGACGATCCCGGCGGCCGTGTACTGGGCGATCATCAGGCCGGAGTCGACGCCCGGGTCGTCGGCGAGGAACGCCGGCAGCCCTTCGTTGCGCGCGACGTCGAGGAACCGGTCGGTGCGCCGCTCGCTCATGCTCGCGACGTCGGCCACGGCGATCGCGAGGAAGTCGAGCACGTACGCGACGGGCGCGCCGTGGAAGTTGCCGTTCGACTCGACCCGGCCGTCCACCGTGACGACGGGGTTGTCGATCGCCGACGCGAGCTCACGCCCCGCGACCGACGCCGCGTGCTCGACGGTGTCCCGCGCTGCGCCGTGCACCTGCGGCGCGCAGCGCAGCGAGTAGGCGTCCTGCACGCGGGTGCACTCGGGGCGGCCGTCGGCGTCGAACGTCCGGTGGCTCGCCACGACCGGCGACCCGGCGAGCAGCGCCCGCAGGTTCGCGGCCGACGCCGCCTGCCCCGGGTGCGGTCGCATGCCCACCAGGTCCTCGGCGAACGGCGCGTCCGAGCCGAGCAGCGCCTCGACGCTCGACGCCGCGGCGACGTCCGCCGTCGCGAGCAGGCGGTGCAGGTCGTCCAGCGCGAGGCACAGCATCCCGAGCATGCCGTCGGTGCCGTTGATGAGGGCCAGGCCCTCCTTCTCCCGCAGCTCCAGCGGCGCGATGCCGGCCGATCGGAGCGCGTCGGCGGCGTCGACGAGGTCGCCCTCGGCGCCCGACGGTGCCGCCACCCGCACCGGGCCCTCCCCCAGCGCGGCGAGCGCCACGTGCGCCAGCGGCGCCAGGTCGCCGGAGCAGCCGAGCGACCCGTACTCGTGCACGACCGGCGTGATGCCGGCGTTGAGCATCGCCGCGTACGTCTCCGCGACCACCGGGCGGGCGCCCGTGCGGCCGGTGGCGAGCGTCGCGAGCCGCAGCAGCTGGAGCGCGCGCACCACCTCGCGCTCCACCTCGGGGCCGCTGCCCGCGGCGTGCGAGCGCACCAGCCCGAGCTGCAGCTGCGCCCGCTTGTCGGTGGGGATGTGGCGGCGGGCGAGGGCGCCGAAGCCGGTGGAGACGCCGTAGTGCGGGCGGGCGTCGTCGGCGAGGTCCTCGACGACGGCGCGGCTCGCTGCCATCCCCGCCAGGGCGCGGTCGGTGAGGTGGACCTGCGCGCCGTGGCGGGCGACCGCGACGACGGCGTCGACGGTCAGCAGGTCGCCGCCGATCTCGACGACACGGTGCTCGGCGGCGGCGCGGGAGGTGGTGACGGTCATGCCGCCAGCACACACCGTCCGCGGCCTGCTGGACACGGGTTCCAGCGAGGTTCAGTCTGGGATCCCAGACACGATGCAGGCTCGCGAAGGAGGCCCGATGGCGGACGTCCCGGCGGCGCGCAGCACGCTCCGGCTGCTGACGTACCTCGCCGCGCAGGCGGGCCCGGTCCCGGCGGCGGCTGTCGCGCAGCACCTGGGCCTGCCGCGGTCCACCGTCTACCACCTGCTGTCCGTGCTGGTGGACGAGGGCTTCGTGACGCACCTGCCGGAGGAGCACCGGTACGGGCTGGGGACGGCGTCGCTGTCCCTCGGCTCGGCATACGCGCGGCAGGCGCCCCTGGCCAGGCTGGCGCGCCCCGTCGTCGCGCGGCTCGTCGAGACGACCGGCGAGAGCGCGCACCTCGCCGTGCTGCACGGCCGCGAGGTGCTGTACCTCGTGGAGCAGCGCGCGCCGCACCGGCCCAGCCTCGTGACCGACGTCGACGTCCGCCTCCCCAGCCACCTCACCGCCAGCGGCCGGGCGGTGCTGGCGCTGCTGCCCGCCCCGCAGGTACGGGCGCTGTTCCCGTCGGCGGCGGCGCTCGCCGACCGCACCGGCGTCGGCCCGCGCACGCTGCGCGACCTGCGCGAGGTGCTGCGCGACACCCGCCGCCGCGGGCACGCGACCGAGGACGGCGAGGTCACGACCGGCCTCGCGTCCGTCGCGCACGCCGCGCTCGACCACACCGGCCACCCGGTGGCGGGCGTGGCGCTGACGTTCTGGTCCGACGACGTCGACGCCGCCCGTCGCGACGAGCTCGCCGCAGCGGCCGGTCGTGCCGCCACCGAGATCAGCCGCCGGCTGGGCGCCCGCTGACCCGGCCCGGTCAGGCGAGCCACTCCCGCGCGGCGGCGACGAGCGTCGCGACGCCGAGGTCCAGCGTCGGCTCGGGCACCGGAGCGAAGAACGGCGAGTGGTTGGACGCGACGCCCTCGGGGAGCCGGCCGGCCGTCAGGTCGACGCCGGCGAACCGGGCCGGGTCGAAGCCGCCCAGGAACCAGTACACGAGCGGCGCGCCGGCGTCGGTGGCGAGCTCGCCGACGTCCTCCGACGCCGCCATCGGCGGCAGGGTCAGGACGGCGGGCCGGCCGCCGACCGACTCGATCAGGCCCCGCTGCCCCTCCAGCGCGGCGGCCAGCACCGGGCGGGTGCGCTCGGCCGCCGCCGGGTCGTTGACCATGGCCGCGAAGGTGGTGATCGTCTCGACCTCGGGCGCTGCGGGGGCGCCGGACGCGGCGGCCTCGGCCTCGACGATGCGCCGGATCGCGCCGAGCACGCGCTCGCGCACCGGCTCGGTGAAGGTCCGCACGTTGACGAGCAGCTCGGCGCGGTCCGGGATGATGTTGGGCTGGGTCCCGGCGTGGATCGCCCCGACCGTCACGACCGCCGAGTCGCTCGCCGCGATCTCGCGGGACACGACGCCCTGGAGCCGCTGTACGGTGGCCGCGGCCATGAGCACGGGGTCCACGGTGGTCTCCGGCATCGACCCGTGGCCCCCACGCCCGTGCAGGGTGATCCGCAGCGAGTCCGTGGCCGACATTGCGACGCCCGGCGTCACGCTCACCACGCCGGCGGGCGTGGGCATGACGTGCTGGCCGAGCACGACGTCCGGCGCGCCGCCGACGGTCGCGTACAGGCCGTCGTCGAGCATGGCCCGCGCGCCGTTGCCCAGCTCCTCCGCCGGCTGGAAGACGAGCAGGAGCGTGCCCGACCAGGTGTTCCGGCGCGCCGCGAGCTCGGCCGCGGCGCCGAGCAGGCAGGTGACGTGCACGTCGTGGCCGCAGGCGTGCATGACGCCGGTCTCCTGACCGTCGGCGGCCGTCGTGACCTGCGTCGACGCGTAGGGCAGCCCGGTCCGCTCGGTGACCGGCAGCCCGTCCATGTCCGCGCGCAGCAGCACGCGCGGCCCCGCGCCGTTCGCCAGGACGCCTGCGACGCCCGTCCCGCCGATCCCCTCGTGCACGTCGTAGCCCCAGCCGTGGAGCCGGTCGGCCACGACCCGGGCCGTGCGGTGCTCGGCGAAACCGAGCTCCGGGTGGGCGTGCAGGTCGGTGTAGATCGCCGTCAGCTCGGACGTCGTCAGCGCACTCATGGCGTCATCCTGCCGCCGCGGGGCGTCGCCGTCCTGGGCAGCCGGGACGGTCGCTGTGTGCAAGATCTCCACGGCCCCATAAGGGAATGTTCAGGTTGGCAGTGCAGAATCGTGGCCATGACGTCAGCGACGACGAGCACCACGAAGGGCAAGACGACGACCCGTCTCGCCGCGGCGAGCCTCCTCGCCCTCGCGATGATGCTCGGCGCGTGTTCCGCCCCCGCCGACGTCGAACAGTTCATCGCCGACGCGCAGAGCCAGGCCGAGGCCATCGACTCCGACCTGCAGCGCATCGAGGAGCAGGTGACCGGCATCCCCGACGAGCTCCGCACCGACGTCACGAACGCGATGGCCTCCGCCCAGGCCGCGACCGACGAGGCGCGCGAGGCGCTCGCGCGGGCCGAAAAGTCCCAGGACGGCGCGGTCGTCGCCCTCGAGGACGCGCAGGTGGCGCTCGAGGCGGCATCCGCCGAGGTCAAGCACGTGACGGGCGAGGCGCGGGAGAACGGCTCCGACCAGGTGGCCGACCTGCTGTCCACGCTGCAGGAGCAGATCGACGCCCTGCGCGGCGAGACGGAGAACGCCGCCGCCTGACGCGGTACGTCACTCCGCGGCGTCCGGCAAGGCGGGTCAGTCCGGGTCGCTCGGGTCGATCGGCAGGTGGTGGTCGAGGTTGACCGTGCCGCGCCGCCAGTACCCGGAGACGTGCACCTGCTCGGCGGGCAGCCCCAGCTCGCGCCGGAGGTAGCGGCGCACGGGGACCAGGTCGTCGGCCTCGCCGAGCCCGACGAACAGCTCGTCGGGCTCCAGCCCGCCCAGGGAGCGCACGGCGTCCGCGAGCTGCCCCGGGCCGTCGGTCCGGTAGAGGATCTCGACGGTCGCGCCGTCCAGCTCGCGCTCGACGTGCGCCTCGTCGACGTCGTCGCCGATCTCGACGACCGCCGTGACCGGTACGTCCGCCCCGACGGCGGCCACCCAGCGGGCGAGGGCCGGCAGGCCGGTCTCGTCGCCGGCCAGGGTCAGCCGGCCGATCCCGTCCGGCACCCCGACGCTGCCGCGCGGCCCCGCGAGCACGACCTCGTCGCCCACGGACGCCCGGGACGCCCAGGCCGACGCCGGCCCCTCGTCGCCGTGCAGCACCCAGTCGACGTCGACCTCGGCCACGCCGTCGACCGTCCGCGCGGCCCGCACGGTGTAGTCCCGCGAGATGGACACGACGCCGGTCGGGCGCTGCAGGCCGCCGTCCGCGGCCAGGGTGGGGGCGTGCAGCTCGCCGGTGGCCGGGTCGGGCAGGAACACCTTGACGTGGTCCTCCGGGCCGGGCGCCCGCAGCGCCGCGAGCGACGTCGGGGCGCCCGGGTCCGCACCGTCGACGTCGCGGAACGTGGTGCGGCGCAGCGTGCCGGTCAGCTCGGTGACGGCGTGCACGCGCACGCGGCGGGGGACCAGGTCGAGGCGAGTGCGGGGTCGCGTGAACACCCGTCGATTCCACCACGACGATCAGTTCGGCACGGAGCGGATCTGTTCGGCACCCTCCCCTGCCGAACAGATCCGCTCATTGCCGAAGTGACGGTCCGGCCGGCTCAGCCGAAGAACACCCGCAGGTCGGCGACGACGTCGTCGGGCACCTCCAGCGCGGCGTAGTGGCCGCCGCGCGGGAACTCCGACCAGTGCTCGATGCGCGCGTTGTCGCGCTCGGCGAAGGCACGGATCGTCTGGAAGTCGTCCTGGAAGACGGCCACGCCGATCCGCCCGGTGCTCACCACGGGCTCGGCGCCGGAGCGCTGCTCCGCGTAGTGGTACCGCGCCGCCGTCGCGTAGGTGTTGGTCAGCCAGTACAGCGTGGCCTGGGCGAGCACCTGCTCCGGGCTCACCAGCGACGTCCCGTTGCCGAAGCTCTCGAAGAGCTCGTGGTACGCGAGCGTCGCGACGGGCGAGTCGGCCAGCCCGGCCGCCATCGTCTGCGGGCGCGACGCGTTCATGACGTTGTAGGCCCCCACCGACTGGAACCACTGCAGGTGGCCGAGGGCGGCGTACTCCTTCTCGCCGAACCCGTCCATCTCCCCCTCCGCGCCGGACGGGAACGAGAACAGCTGCAGCACGTGGGCCCCGAGGAAGCCCTCCGGGTCGAGCACCGCCAGCTCGCGCGACACCATCGCGCCGCCGTCGCTGCCGTGGATGCCGTACGCGTCGTAGCCGAGCCCCCGCATGAGCGCGTCGTACGTGCGCGCGACGCGCGCCATCGTCCACCCCTCGCCCACCAGCGGCGTCGAGAACCCGAAGCCGGGCATGGACGGCACGACGACGTCGAACGCGTCCTCGGCACGCCCGCCGTGGGCGACGGGGTCGACGAGCGGGTCGATCATGTCGAGGAAGTCGAGCACCGAGCCGGGGTAGGTGTGCGCGAGCAGCAGCGGCGTCGCGCCCGGGTGCGGCGAGCGCACGTGCAGGAAGTGGATCGGCTGCCCGTCGATCGCGGCGGTGAACTGCGGGTAGGCGTTGAGCCGCGCCTCCACGGCGCGCCAGTCGAAGGCCTTCCAGCGCTCGACCATGTCGCGCAGGTACGACTCGGGGGTGCCGTACTCCCACGAGTCGCCGGGGGCTGCCGGCGCGAAGCGGGTGCGCTCGAGGCGCTGCTGCAGGTCGTCCAGGTCGGCCTGCGGGACGGCGACGGTGAAGGGGCGGAGCTCGAGGCGGGTGGTGGCGTTCATGGCGTTCTCCCAGGTCGTGAGCCGGGCCCGTGCCCCAGCTCCTGAACCCCACGATAGGAACCGTTCAGGAACGGTTCTTTCCTCTATTCTGGACGAGTTTCGACGAGTTCTCAGCACGTCCCCGGCGACCCTCCCGGAGGTCTCGATGGGCTCCACGTCCGCACGTCTGCTCGCGCTGCTCGGGCTGCTCCAGTCCCGCCCCGACTGGTCCGGCGCGGAGCTCGCCGACCGCCTCGACGTCACCGACCGCACCGTGCGCAACGACGTCGCGCGGCTGCGCGAGCTGGGCTACCCCGTCCACGCCGTGCGCGGCCCGGGCGGGCGCTACCGGCTCGGCGCGGGCGCGCGGCTCCCTCCGCTCCTGCTCGACGACGGCGAGGCGGTCGCGGTCGCCGTCGGGCTGCGCGCCGCGACCGGCACGGCCGGCTTCGAGGAGTCCGGCCAGTCCGCGCTCACCAAGCTGGAGCAGGTGCTGCCCGACCGCCTGCGGCGCCGGGTGTCGGCGCTGCGGACCGCCTCGACGGCAGGGCCGGCGAACACCGGCCCCTACACCGAGGAGCCCGAGGTCGACCCGGAGGAGCTCACCGCGCTGGCCGCGGCGATCCGCGACCACCGGGGCGTGCGCTGCGACTACCAGGGCGAGCCGCTGGAGCTCGAGCCGCACCACCTGGTCGCCTGGCAGCACCGGTGGTTCCTCGTGGCCCGCGACCCGTCCACCGGCACCTGGGCGCCCTACCGCGTCGACTGGCTGCGCCTGCGCACCCCCGGCGGGCGGCGGTTCACCCCGGTCGAGTTCCCCGGCGACCTCACGACGTTCGTCGTGCAGGAGGTGGCGCGCACGGGGTGGGCGTTCCACGCTCGCGTCGTCGTCGACGCGCCGGCGCAGGAGGTCCTGGCGCGGATCAACCCCGCGGTCGGCACGGTGCAGCCCCTGCCCGACGGACGGTCCGTGCTCGTCACCGGCGGCGACAGCGCCGAGGTCGTCGCGGTCTGGATCGGCCTCCTCGGCCTCGACTTCCACGTCTCCGAACCGCCCGAGCTGGTCGAGCACCTGCGCGTGCTGGCGGCGCGCTACGCCCGCGCCGTCCCGGGCTGACGACGTGCTCGACCTCCGCCCCGCGCTGCGTCACACTGTGCCGGTGAGCGATCCGTACCAGCCCGGTCAGCCGTACCAGGAGCCGAGCCAGCAGCAGCCCCAGCCCGGCTACTCCGAGCAGGCCTACCCGCAGCAGGCGTACCCGCAGCAGGGCTACCCGGCCGCGCAGGGCCAGTACCCCCAGGGCCAGTACCCCCAGGCGTCGTACCCGGCGTACCCCGCCTACGCCCCGGAGCCTCCGGGCCGCACGATGGGCATCGTCGGCTTCATCCTCGCGTTCGTCATCTCCCCCGCGGGCATCGTCGTGTCCGCGATGGCGCTCTCGGAGTCGAAGAAGGCCGGCGTCGACAACCCGCTCGGCAAGTGGGGCCTGTGGCTGTCGATCATCTTCACGTCGATCGCGGTGCTCTACGTCGTGTTCATGATGCTGTTCGTGTTCGGCGGCCTGCTCACCGTCTTCTCCACGACGTCGACGTTCGACAGCGTGGGCATGTCCGTCTGAGGACCCTTACGTCAGCACCCGCACCGGCGCCCCCGCCGCCCAGGCGGCGACGTCCTCCACGGCCTGGCCGTAGAAGGTGCGGTACGTCGCCTCGGTGACGTACCCGACGTGCGGTGTGAGCACGGTGCGCGGCGCGGAGCGCAGCGGGTGGTCGGCGGGCAGCGGCTCGACGTCGTACACGTCCAGCCCGGCCCCGCCGATCCGGCCGTCGTGCAGGGCGGCGAGCAGGGCGTCCGTGTCCACGAGCGGCCCGCGCGAGGTGTTGACGAGGACGGCGGTGGGCTTCATGCGGGCCAGGTCGTCGGCGCCCACGATGCCGCGGCTGCGGTCGCTCAGCTTGTAGTGCACGGTGACGACGTCCGACGTCGCGAACAGCTCGTCCTTCGCGACGGCGCGCACCCCGGTCTCCTCGGCCGTCGCCGGGTCGAGGCGCTGGCTCCACGCGACGACGTCCATCCCGAACGCCTGACCGACGCGCGCGACCCGCGACCCGAGCCGCCCCAGCCCGACGACGCCCAGCCGGCGACCCTCCAGGTCCCCGCCCACGGTGTGCTGCCACCCGCCGTCGCGCACCGCCCGGTCCTCGGCGGGCACGTGCCGGAGCACCGCGAGGATCAGCGCCCACGTGAGCTCGGGCGTCGCGTTCGCCGGGGACTCCGTGCCGCACACGACGACGCCGCGCTCGCGCGCCGCGTCGAGGTCGATCGCCGCGTTCTGCCGCCCGGTCGTCACCAGCAGCCGCAGGTCGGGCAGCCGCGCCAGCCGCGCGGCGGTGAACGGCGTGCGCTCGCGCATCGCGACGACGACGTCGTATCCCGCGAGCGCGGCGACCACCGCGTCGTCGTCGGGCAGCGGGTGGTCGACGACGTCGACCTCGGCCCCCAGGCTCGCCCAGTCCGCGAAGCGGCGGGCGACCCGCTGGTAGTCGTCCAGGACGGCGACGCGCACGATGACCTCCTCGTTCGGCCCGGCTCTCGGGCGGTGCCGACGCTACCGGCGGGAGCAGATCACGGCGCGGCCGCAGGCCGCCGTCAGGCCGGCTGCGCCACGGCCAGGTTCGCCTCCCCGACGAGCTCGAGCAGGCGGGCGGCGGTCGGTTCGGCCGTCGGCGCCGCGATCGCGGCGACCACCCACTCGGGCGTCCCGCGCGCGGGCAGCTCCAGCACCGCGAGGCCCGCGGCCTGCGGCTTGGTCGCGACGTGCTGCGGGACGACGGCGATGCCGAGGCCGCGCTGCACGAAGTCGAGCAGCGTGTGCACGTCGTCGACGCTCATCCGCACCCGGCGCTCGAGGTGCCGGGCGCCGAACGCGTCGTCGGCGATCCGCCTGATGGCCCACTGCTCCCGGAAGTCGACGAAGTCGCGGTCGACGAGGTCCTCCCACGCGACCTCGGGGGCCGAGGCGAGCGGGTCGGTCGCGTGCGTGAGCAGCACGATCGGGCGGCGGCCGAGCTCGAGCCGGCGCAGGGAGCCGAGGTGCTCGGTGGCCGCGACGAACGCGACGTCGAGGTCGCCCGCCCGCACCTGCGCGGTGAGCTCGCGCGATCCGGCCTGGGTGAACTGGACGTCCACGAGCGGGTAGCGCAGGCGGAACCGCTCGAGCAGCGGCGCGACGTCGACCACGCCGAGGCACTGCTCGGCGCCGAGCCGCAGCCGGCCCGAGAGCTGGTGGCTCGCCCGCAGGACGGCGTCGCGCCCCGCGGCGGCCTGGGCGAGCATCCGCCGTGCGAACGGCAGCAGCGCCCGCCCGGCGTCCGTGAGCGCGACCTGCCGCGTGGTGCGCGCGAACAGGTCGGCCCCGAGCTCGCGCTCGAGGTTCCGGATCGCGGCGGACAGGCCGGACTGCGTGACGCCGCAGAGCGCCGCCGCGTGCGTGAAGTGGCCCTCCTCCGCCACCGCGACGAGGTACTCCATCTGCCGCAGCTCCATTGATCGCTCCCGGTGCTGAAACCCATCAGGTCAAGTTGTTGGACTCATCAACGGTGCCCTTCCTATCGTCGGAGGCACGACGGCACAAGCCACCGACGACATGAGGAGAGCCGTGAAAGCTCGCACGATCGGAACCCGGACCGTCAGCGCGATCGGGCTCGGCGGCATGCCGATGTCCATCGAGGGGCGCCCCGACGAGGCGCGCTCGGTCGCCACGATCCACGCGGCGCTGGATGCCGGGATCACCCTGATCGACACCGCCGACGCCTACCACCTGCACGCCGACGAGGTCGGCCACAACGAGGAGCTGATCGCCCGCGCGCTGCGCTCCTGGGGCGGCGACGCGTCCGGCGTCCTGGTCGCCACCAAGGGCGGCCACCTGCGCCCCGGCGACGGGTCGTGGACGCAGGACGGCCGCCCCGAGCACCTCAAGAAGGCCGCCAAGGAGTCCGCCCGCCGCCTCGGCGTCGAGGCGATCGGGCTCTACCAGTTCCACCGCCCGGACCCCGCCGTGCCCTACGCCGAGTCGATCGGCGCGCTCGTCGAGCTGCTCGACGAGGGCACCATCGTCGAGGCCGGCATCTCGAACGCGAGCGTCGCGCAGATCGACGAGGCGAACGAGGTGCTGGGCGGACGGCTCGCGTCCGTGCAGAACCAGTTCTCGCCCGCGTTCCGCTCCAGCCTGGTCGAGCTCGAGCACTGCGCGTCCCTCGGCGTCGCGTTCCTGCCCTGGTCGCCGCTCGGCGGGATCCGCCGGGCGGGCGAGGTCGGCACCGCGCACGCCGCGTTCGGCCGCGTCGCCGAGGCCCGCGGCGTCAGCCCGCAGCAGGTCACCCTCGCGTGGGAGCTCGCGCTCGCGCCCGTCGTCGTCCCCATCCCGGGGGCGTCGCGACCGGCGAGCGTCGAGGACTCCGCGCGTGCCGTCGACCTCGTCCTCACCGCCGAGGAGCTCGCCGAGCTCTCCGGCTCCTGACCCGCCGCACCACCACCGACCCACCTCTCCCCGATCGAGGAGGATCCATGCGAACCGTCCCCCTGGGCACCACCGGCCGCCAGGTCCCGAACGTCGTGCTCGGCCTCATGCGCATCCAGCAGCTGGACGACGACGCCGTCCGCGAGCTCGTGCGCACCGCCCGCGACGCCGGCATCGACTTCGTCGACCACGCCGACGTCTACGGCGAGGAGCTGCACGGCTGCGAGCGCCGCTTCGCCGAGGCGATGCGGCTGACGCCGTCCGAGCGCGAGCAGCTCACCATCCAGTCCAAGGCCGGCATCGTGCGCGGGGGGCCGTACTTCGACTTCTCGTACGAGCACCTCGTCGAGTCCGTCGAGGGCTCCCTCGCCGCGCTCGGCACCGACTACCTCGACGTGCTCCTGCTGCACCGCCCCGACGCGCTCGTGGAGCCGGACGAGGTGGCGCGCGCGTTCGACCACCTCGAGTCGTCCGGCAAGGTGCGTGCCTTCGGCGTCTCCAACCACACGCCCGGCCAGATCGAGCTGCTGAAGAAGTCGGTGCGCCAGCCGATCGTCGCCAACCAGCTGCAGCTGTCGATCACCCACGCGCCGATCGTGGCGCAGGGCGTCGCGGCCAACATGGCCGGCGAGGACCAGTCGCTCACCCTCGACGGCGGCGGCATCCTCGACTACTGCCGCCTGCACGACATCACGGTGCAGGCCTGGTCGCCGTTCCAGGCCGGGTTCTTCACCGGCGTCTTCCTCGGCTCGGACGACTACCCCGAGCTCAACGCGGTGATCGACCGCCTCGCCGCGAAGTACGACGTGCCGCCCATCGCGGTCGCGGTCGCGTGGATCACGCGCCACCCGGCGGGGATGCAGGTCGTGCTGGGGACGACGACGCCGGAGCGCGTCGCCGGCGCGGCGCAGGGCTCGGACCTCCCGCTCACGCGAGCCGAGTGGTACGAGCTGTTCCGGGCCGCCGGGTACCGCGTGCCCTGAGCGCCGACCGGCCGGGACCCGTCAGCGCTCGACGGGTTCCGGTCGGTGCACCCCGCGCGGCCGGTAGCCGAGCTGGTCGGACAGCCCGGCGAGGTCGGCGAGCAGCCACACGATCGCCAGCCACATCTCCGTGCCCTGCAGGCCCGGCGTCGTCGCCGGGGTGCCTGCGGTGGACGGGTGCGCGGCCTGGAAGGAGAAGCCCTCGCCGGCCGACCAGCGGCGCAGCGCCTGCGCGAGAAGGCCTCGCGCCAGCTCGACGACCTCGTCGCCGCGGTGGCCGGTGCCGCGCGTGAGCCACAGCGGGTGGGCGACGTCGAGCACGTTGCACGCGTTCTGCCGCTCGGGGCGGAAGAACCGCGGGTCGCGGGCGTGCTCCAGCACGGTGTCGACCACGCGCTCCGGGAACGGCACGGGCAGCCCGAGCTGGGCGAACGTGCCCCGCGACGCCCGGTAGTAGCCGTTGACGACCTGCAGGAGCCCTTCGGGCCCGCCCGGTGTGCCCCACATGCCCGTGCGCGGGTCCGCCCGGGTGAGCAGCCATCCGAGCAGGGACTCCTGCGCCCCCGGCGACCCGGCGACGCCGGCGCGGTGGTTCCCGTGCATCGCGGTGCCGAGGATGTCGACCCAGTGGCCGGCCGACCATGCGCCGGCCTCCCAGTCCTGCCGCTCCAGGCCGTCGATCACGTCGGCCGGGGTCGCGTCCGCCACGACGGAGACCGGGTGGGCGAACGCGCTGCCGAGCAGGTCGAGCGCGTACCCGACGGACAGGACGTGGTAGCCGGCGGCGGGGTCGAACAGACCCGGGCGGGGCGGCACGGGTGCGAGGTCGGCCCCGAGCTCGCCCACCATGCCGGTGGCCGGGTCCTGCCAGGACCGCAGCCGGACGACCTGCTCCTCGGCGGGCAGCTGCGGCGGGGGCCCGCCGAGCAGCAGGTCGGCGATCTCGACAGCGTCGCACTGGGCGCGGACGGTGGGTGCCGTGCCGGGGGCGTCGACGAACAGCCCGGTCGCGGGGTCCCAGCACCGGTCGAGCAACGTCCGGGCCTGCTCGCGGGCCCGGTCGGCGAACTCTCGCACCTCTCGCGCGAGCCCGCCGGCGGCCGGCGCCGCGGCGGTCTCCGGCACCCGCCAGCGGATCAGCCGCGCCGGGTTGCCGCCCACGACGGCGCCCGCGGGCACGTCCTTGGTCACGACCGCCCCTGCGGCCAGCACCGCCTTGTCCCCCACCGTGACGCCGTCGAGCACGACGACGTGGGAGCCGATCCACACGTCGTCGCCGATCGTGATCCCCGCGGAGGTCAGCGGCTGGCGGTGCACCTCCGTCGCCGGGTCCATCGAGTGGTTGAACCCCAGCACGGACGTGTGCGAGCCGATGCGGACGGCGTCGCCGAGGCGCACGTCGCCACGCACCACCGTGTACGGGTTGAGGCTGCAGTCGCGGCCCGCCCGCAGGGTGCCGCTGACGTACGCGCCCGCGGCGACGTAGGTGCGGTCGCCCAGCTCGAGGACCTCGTTCGTCACCGACGCCTGCTCGGACACGAAGCACCGCTCGCCGAGCTCGTACCCCCGGTCGCGGCCCAGCTCCGCCTGGAGCGCGAGCTGGCGGTCGCGCTGGGCGTCGTCGGCGTCGGCCCAGAACCGCCAGGGCGTGAAGTCGAGCGCGCTCCGGTCGAGCTCGGCCGTCACCGGTTCCTGGGTGTGCGTTCGCACTGGCATCTCGACTCCTGTTCGTCGGCGAGGATCCGCACGATTGTTGGACGGCGGCGGGCCCCGATCGTCGCCGTCCGCTAAAAATGAACACACTCGAACAGCCAGTTCCGACCGCGTCCGAGGAGGCACCCTTGGCATCCCCGCCGTTCGGCACCGCGCGGCGCGAGCACATCATGCGGGAGCTGCGCACCCACGGGACCGTCGCCGTCGGCGCGCTCGCCGCCCAGCTCGGCGTGTCCGCGATGACGATCCGGCGCGACGTGAACGCGCTCGCCGCGAAGGGGCTCCTCGTCCGCGTGCACGGCGGCGCCGCGCTGCCGGAGCCGTCCGCGGGCGTCGCACCGGCGCCCGCACCCGAGCCCACCGCCCGGGGCTCGCGGCTCACGATCGGCCTCGTCGTGCCGCAGCTCGACTACTACTTCCCCCGGGTCGTGGCCGGGGCGCGGGCGGCCGCGGCACGCGCCGGGGCCCGGCTCGTCATCCGCACCACGGCTTACGACCCCGACGAGGACCGCCACCAGTGCCGGCGGCTCGCGGAGGCGGGGGTGGACGGGCTCGTCGTGACGCCCACGCTGGACGGGCCGCGCGTCGGCGAGCTCCTGGGCTGGCTCGACCGGCTGCGCACGCCGGTGCTGCTCGCCGACCGCCGGCCGCCGGAGATCAGCCCCTTCAAGAGCCTGGAGTGGGTGGTGTCCGACCACGCGTCCGGCGCGGCGACCGCGGTGTGGCACCTGCACGCCCAGGGGCACCGCCGCATCGGGCTGCTGTCGATCGCGGGGACGACGACGTCGCGCGCCCTCGGCCACGGGTGGCACGACGCGCTGCGCACCCTGGGGATCGACCCCGACGAGCAGGTCGTCGGGCACAGCGACGGCTTCGACCGCCCGGGCCGCGCCGACCGGCTCGCGTCGACCCTGGAGGAGATCCGGCGCACGGGCACCACGGCCCTGCTGCTGCACTCCGACCCGTTCGCGCTCACCTTCGCGCAGTACTGCCAGGACCACGCCGTCCGCGTGCCCGACGACCTCGCGATCGTCGCGTACGACGACGAGGTCGCCGAGCTGGGCGACCCGCCGCTCACCGCCGTCCGGCCCCCCACGTACGACGTCGGGCGGCTCGCCGTGGAGACCATGGTCGCCCGGCTCACCGAGGGCGACCGCCGCCCGACGCACCGCCTGCTGCTCGACCCGACGCTCACCGTCCGCGCGTCGAGCGTGCGCCCCCGGCGATGACCGCGGAGCTCCGCATACGCTCCCGCAACATGGCGTCGGGTGGGCTGGGGCGATGACCCTCCCCGCCCGCGCGTCCCGCCCGCGGCTCCTACCCCTGCTGTTCTCGCTGTACCTCGTCCTGCTCGCCTGGACGGTCCTGTGGAAGCTCGACGTCCCCCGGATCGGCGAGGCAGGCCAGGGCGTCGTCAAGCTCGTCCCGTTCGTGGCCACCGCCCACGCGGGTGCCAGCGAGCCGGCCGAGCTCGTGCTGAACCTCGTGCTCTTCCTGCCCTTCGGCGTCTACCTCGGGCTCCTCGTGCCGTCGTGGCCGTGGTGGCGGGTCGCGGGCACGCTCGCGGGGGCCAGCGCGCTGCTCGAGGTCGCGCAGTACGTGCTGGCCGTCGGGAGCTCGGACGTCACCGACGTCGTCGTCAACACCGCGGGCGGCCTCGCCGGTCTGGGCGTCGTCGCCCTCGCGCGCCGCACCCTCCGGGCCCGGACGGCCGCGGTCGTGACGCGGTGGTGCGCCGCCGGGACGGTGCTCGCCCTGCTCGCGGCGGGGCTGTTCGTCGCCTCGCCCGTGCGCCTCACCGGGCCGCCTCCGGGGGACGTCGCCGTCAGCCGGACGTCCTGAGGCCCCGGTCGCGCGACGCGCCGACCACCCCGACGATAAGAGCGCGGCGGCGCGGCCGTGAACGGTCCGGGAACGTCCAGCGGAAGGCGGGTGGTGTCGTGCGCGTACGACCTCGTGCATGGATCGGCGTGGCGGTGCTCGTGGGGTACCTGGTGATCGTGGTGGTCGTGGCCGCGATCGCCGGGGTGCCGTTCGACGAGGTCGGGACCAGCGCGGAGTCGATCTACCGCTCCACGGTGCCGTCGTTCGTGGTCGGCGCGGTCTACCTCGTCGCCGTCACGACCGCCCTCGGCTGGTGGCGGCCCGCCCTGCACGACCGGCGCCCCAGCGCGCGCCGGTGGCCGATCGTCGTGCCCGTCCTCATGGCGCTGCTCGCGCTGGTGAGCTTCGCGCAGACCGAGTGGTCCGCCTTCGACGCGTCGTTCCTGATCGCGCTGCTGCTGCTCGGCGTCGGCGTGGGGTTCTGCGAGGAGCTGGCCGCGCGCGGCGTCCTGCTGGTCGCCCTGCGGTCGCGCTACCGGGAGGTCGGGGTGTGGCTGCTGAGCACCCTGCTGTTCGGCGCGATGCACCTGGCCAACTCGCTCTCCGGCCTGGCGCCCGAGAAGGCGCTGCTGCAGGGGGCGATCGCGGCGGGGTCCGGCACGGTGTTCTACATCCTGCGCCGCGTCACCGGCTCGCTGGTCTGGGCGATGGTGCTGCACGGGATGTGGGACGTGTCGGTGTTCACGGTGAACTTCGTCGACGACGAGACGATCCCGGTGGCCGGCCTCGCCACCCCGCTGATCGGGCTGCTCGGGCTCGCCGTCGTCGCGTGGGTCATCCGCGGCGCCGACGAGCGCACGGCGTCCGACACGCCCCCGGCCGTCGAGGCGGAGGGCGCCGACCGTGCGCGTCCGTGAGCTGCCGTTCGTCCGTGCGATCGACGAGGGCCGCCGCCGGACGCCGATCTGGCTGACGTACGTCGTCGGCATCCTGCTCGCCGTGCTGGTGGTGCAGGTGCTGATCGGCGCCGGGATCCGGCTCGCGACCGGCCACAGCACCGACCTGTCCAGCTTCGCGTCCCAGGTGATCGAGGGCGTCACCGACCTGTGGCCCATCGCCATCGTCCTGCTGTGGGTGGTGCTCTACGAGCGGCGGCCCGCGGGGTCGCTCGGCCTGCGCGACCGCCGGTGGTGGGCCCGCATGCTGGTGGGGCTCCTGCTCGGCGGGGCGCTCGTCACGCTCGGTGCGCTGCCGTCGATCCTGTCCGGGCAGCTGGTCGTGACCGAGGGCGGGCCGGGGACGCTCACGGGATCCGCCGCCGTGGGTCTCGTCCTGGCCACCCTGCCGATCTGGCTGATCCAGGGCAGCAGCGAGGAGATCGTGTTCCGCGGCTTCCTGCTGCAGCGGCACCTGTACTCGTGGCCCGCCTGGCTGGCCGTCGTGTTCCTCGCGGCGCTGTTCGCGTTCATCCACCCCGGCGGCAACCTCCTGGCGAAGCTCAACATCACGCTGTTCGGCATCTTCGTGAGCCTGCTCGTGCTGCGGCAGGGCACCCTGTGGACGGCCATGGGGATCCACGCGGGCTGGAACATGGTGCAGGGCAACGTGCTCGGCATCGCCGTGAGCGGGGAGGCCCGGGACAACACGCTCGTGCGCCTGTCGCCCGCGGACGGGTCGAGCGCGGCCCTCACGGGCGGCGAGTTCGGCACCGAGGCGAGCGTGTACCTCACCGTGGTGCTCGTGGTCGTCGTCGCGGTCGCGTTCGTCGCGCTGCGACGCCACCTCGCACGGTCCGGCGGCGACGCGGAGGCGGGGGCGACGACGGGCGTGGCGGTCCCCGCGTAGCCGGGCACGAATCACCTTGCGGCGCTTGAGAGAATGGGACGTCGTGAGCACCGAGCCCAGCCCCGCACCGCAGTCGTCGTCGGACGACGGCGGTGCGCGTCGTCCCCAGGACCGGGGGCACGGTCGGGGTCGCGGGCGGGGCCGAGGGCGCGGTCGCGGGCAGGGCCGCGGCCCCCGGCAGGCGGGCCCGCGCCGCGTCAGCCGCGAGCAGCTCGAGAAGGCCGCCGCGCTGCGCGCCGCCGTCGAGGTGCCGCCGATCGTCTACCCCGAGCAGCTGCCGGTCTCGGCGCGCCGGGAGGACATCGCCGCCGCGATCCGCGACCACCAGGTCGTCGTCGTCGCGGGCGAGACGGGGTCCGGCAAGACGACGCAGCTCCCGAAGATCCTGCTGGAGCTCGGGCGCGGCCGGAAGGGCCAGATCGGGCACACGCAGCCGCGGCGGATCGCGGCGCGCAGCGTCGCCGAGCGCGTCGCGGAGGAGCTGTCCACCCCGCTGGGCGGCGTCGTCGGCTATCAGGTGCGGTTCACCGACGAGTCGAGCGTCGAGACGCTCGTCAAGGTGATGACCGACGGCATCCTGCTGGCCCAGATCCAGCGGGACCCGGACCTGCTCGCCTACGACACGATCGTCATCGACGAGGCGCACGAGCGGTCGCTCAACATCGACTTCCTGCTCGGCTACCTGTCCCGGCTGCTGCCGCGCCGCCCGGACCTCAAGCTCGTCATCACGTCCGCGACGATCGACTCCGAGCGGTTCGCGGCGCACTTCTCGCCGTCGCACCTGGCCGAGATCAGCGGCGCGCCCGACGCCGTCGTCGAGGTCCTGCCCGACCACGCGCCCGTCGTCGAGGTCTCCGGCCGCACCTACCCGGTCGAGATCCGGTGGCGGCCGCTCTCCCCCGACACGGACCCCGACCAGCCCAAGAAGGCCAAGGGCGAGGAGAAGGACCTGGTCACGGGCATCGTCGAGGCCTGCGACGAGCTGATGCGCGAGGGCTCCGGCGACATCCTCGTCTTCCTCTCCGGCGAGCGGGAGATCCACGACGCCGCGGACGCGCTCGAGGGGCACCTCAAGGACCGCGTGCGGGACGCCAAGCGCCCCGACCACGTCGAGATCCTGCCGCTGTACTCGCGGCTGTCCGCGGCGGAGCAGCACCGCGTGTTCCAGTCGCACCCCGGCCGGCGGATCGTGCTGTCGACGAACGTCGCGGAGACGTCGCTGACGGTGCCGGGCATCCACTACGTCGTCGACCCGGGCACGGCACGCATCTCGCGCTACTCCAAGGCGACCAAGGTGCAGCGGCTGCCGATCGAGCCGATCAGCCAGGCGTCGGCCAACCAGCGCTCCGGCCGCTCGGGCCGTGTGGCCGACGGCGTCGCGATCCGGCTGTACTCGCAGGACGACTTCGAGAACCGTCCGGAGTTCACCGAGCCGGAGATCCTGCGCACGTCGCTCGCGTCCGTGCTGCTGCAGATGATCAGCGTCGGCGTCGTGACGACCCCCGACGACGTCGCGAAGTTCCCGTTCGTCGAGCCCCCGGACACGCGGGCCGTGCGCGACGGCGTGCAGCTGCTGTCCGAGCTGGGCGCGCTGGAGACGACGGACGGCGCGACGCGCCTCACCGACGTCGGCCGCACGCTCGCACAGCTGCCGATGGACCCGCGCCTGGCCCGCATGATCATCGAGGGCTCGAAGCGCGGCGTCGCGCGCGAGGTCGCGATCGTCGCCGCGCTGCTGTCCATCCAGGACCCGCGCGAGCGCCCGTCCGAGTCCCGCGCGCAGGCCGACCAGCTGCATGCCCGGTTCACCGACCAGTCGTCCGACTTCCTCACCGCGCTGAACCTGTGGGAGTACGTGCGCGGCCAGCAGCACGAGATGGGCTCGTCCGCGTTCCGCCGGATGTGCAAGGCCGAGTACCTCAACTTCCTGCGCATCCGCGAGTGGCAGGACGTCGTCGCGCAGCTGCGCGAGATGGCCAAGCCGCTCGGGATCGACATGTCGTTCAAGCCCCGCGCGGCGTCCTCGGTCGAGGACGAGGCCGCCGAGGTGGATTACCGCCTCACCTGGGACGACGACACCATCCACCGGTCGCTGCTGGCGGGGCTGCTCAGCCAGATCGGCATGCAGGACACCGGCGAGATCAAGGCGTCGTCGGTGGCGCACCTGCGCGGAGAGGCGCGCGCCCGCGCGCTGCGCCAGGCCGCCAAGCGCGCCCGCAACGAGTACGTCGGCGCGCGCGGCGCCCGGTTCGCGATCTTCCCCGGCTCGCCGCTGAGCAAGAAGCCGCCGGAGTGGATCATGGCCGGCGAGCTCGTCGAGACGTCCCGGCTGTGGGCACGCGACGTCGCCCGCATCAAGCCCGAGTGGGCCGAGGAGCTCGCCGGCCCGCTCGCCAAGCACACGTACTCCGACCCGCACTGGTCCACCAAGCAGGGCGCGGCCATGGCCACGGAGAAGGTGCTGCTGTACGGGGTGCCGATCGTCGCCGACCGGCCCGTGCTCTACGCCAAGGTCGACCCCGAGGCGGCGCGCGAGATGTTCGTGCGGCACGCGCTCGTCGAGGGGCAGTGGACCACGCACCACAGGTTCTTCGCCGAGAACCGGCGCCTGCTCGCCGAGGCGGAGGAGCTCGAGGCGCGCTCGCGGCAGCGCGGGCTCGTCGCGTCCGAGGACGACCTGTTCGCCTTCTACGACGAGCGCGTGCCCGACGACGTCGTCAGCGCCGCCCACTTCGACCGCTGGTGGCGCACGGCGCAGCGCGAGACGCCGGACCTGCTGACGTTCACCCTCGACCAGCTGGTCGACGCCGACGCCGTGGACACGTCCGAGTTCCCGGAGACCTGGACGCAGGGCGAGGTCACGCTGCCGCTGACGTACCAGTTCCAGCCCGGCGCCGCGGCCGACGGCGTCACCGTGCACGTGCCGCTGTCGATCCTCAACCGGGTCGCCCCCGACGGCTTCGACTGGATGGTGCCGGGCCTGCTCGACGAGCTGTGCGTGGCGACCATCAAGTCCCTGCCCAAGGCCGTGCGCGTGCAGCTCGTCCCCGCGCCGGACGTCGGTCGCGCCGTCGCCGGCTGGCTGCGCGCGAACACGCCGTCGTGGGAGGACATGACCCGCGCCGGCGACATGGCCGAGCCGTTCCACGCCGCGTTCTCCCGCGCCGTCCGCGCGCTGCGCGACGTCGTCATCCCCGACGACGTCTGGGACGCCGAGCGCCTCGAGCGGCTGCCCGCGCACCTGCGCATGACGTTCCGGGTCGAGGACGCCGCCCCCGCGGGCGCGACGGACACGGCGAGGGGCGCGCCGAAGGGGAAGGGCCGGAAGGGCAAGGGCCGTCGTCCCGCGCCCGTCCCGCTCGACGAGTCCAAGGACCTGCTGTCGCTCCAGAAGCGGCTCGCCGCGCAGGCCGAGGCCGCCGTCCGCGCGGCCGTGAAGGGCGCCGTCGGGCTGGCTCTGGAGGAGGCGCGACGCTCGGCGGGCACCGCCGCGTCCGCGCCGGCAGCGCCGACGCCGGGGCGCCCCGTGCGGACCGCCCCCGCGCCGTCCGCGACCGGCGGGGCGAGCGCCGTCGTCCCGGAGCAGACCGGCCTCACGACCTGGCCGGAGGGCCTGCCCGACGGCGCGCTCCCCGCGAGCGTCTCGACCGACCTCGGCGGCGGGGTGGTGGTGCGCGGGTACCCCGCGCTCGTCGAGGAGGAGGACGCGCAGCGCAAGCCGTCCGTGGCGCTGCGCGTGCTGGCCGACGCGAGCGGCCGCGACGCCGCGCACGCGCGCGGGGTGCGCCGCCTGCTGCTGGCGGAGGCGGCGCTGCAGACGGGCCGCATCACGTCGCGCTGGACGTCGAAGCAGTCGCTGACGCTGGCGGCCGCGCCGTACCGGAACACCGAGGCGCTGGTCGCCGACCTGCAGCTCGCCGCCGTCATCGCCCTGACCAGCCCCGACGCGGAGAAGGCGCCGGGCACCCCGACGGGGGGCCCTGTCGCCGCGCAGGTCCGCGACGCCGCGGCGTACGCGGCGGCGCGCGAGTTCGTCCGCCGGCACCTGGAGGACGAGGTGCACCGGGTCGTCGGGCACGTCGTCGCCGCGCTGTCCGCCTGGCGCACGGTCGAGGGCGAGGTCCGCGCGTCGTCGTCGCTCGCGCTGCTCAACACGCTGCAGGACATCCGCGACCACGTCGCCGGGCTGGTCCACGACGGGTTCGTCGCGCAGACGCCGCCGCGCCGCGTCCCGCACCTGGTGCGCTACCTGCGCGCGGCGTCGTACCGGCTGGAGAAGGCGCAGACGAACCCCGCGCGCGACGCGGAGCTCGCCTGGCGCGTGCACGACGTCACGGAGGCCTACGACAAGGCCCGCGCCGCGTACGCCGCCGGCCCCGCCGACCCGGCCCGGGCGGCGGAGCTGGCCGACGTGCGCTGGCTGATCGAGGAGCTGCGCGTCTCGCTGTTCGCCCAGCAGCTCGGCACGGACGGCGCCGTCAGCGAGAAGCGCATCCGCAAGGTGCTCAGCCCGAACGGCTGGTGACCCCGGCCCCGCGTCAGCTCCGGTAGGCGGCCCGCCCGTAGCCGCTGCGCGGCGCGGCCTCGCCCTTCGGCACCAGGAGCACCTGCACCGCCGTCGGCCGCGCGGTGTACGACGACGTGCCGGACGCCGCGCCGTCGTGCGCCCAGCCCAGCCAGCCGATGCCCTGGACGTACGTGCGGTAGTAGAGGCGGTAGTGGTCCGCCATCGTCCCCGTGAGCCGCATGCGGTAGGCCGAGGTCGGCAGGCCGAGGCCCGTCGACCCGGCTGTCCGGTCGTTGCCGACGTACGCCCGCCATCCGTCGCCCTTGACCTTGGCGGAGACCTGCACGCTGCCGGAGTACCGGCCGTCGAGGTCCACCCGCACGGCGTTGAGGCGCTGGGGGCGCTGATGCTCTCGGCGCGTCCCGCCGTCGAGCCCCCGCCCATCGGCACGCGCCACACCTTGCTCGGGTCCATGAACGCCTCGACGTGCACCTGCTTCTGCGTCGACCGCGAGTAGGAGGGCGCGTTGCCCGTCCCGGACGCCGTGGGCGTCTCCCCGTGGCGCAGCACCTTGATCTGCACCCCCTCGATGCGGCTGCCGTAGCCGATCGTGCCCGACGTACCGCCGTTCGTCGCCCAGCCCAGCCAGCCGCGCCCGGGCACGTAGACGCGGTAGAACACGTCGTAGTACGGCGAGACCGGCCCGGCCGTGTCGATGCGGATCGCCTCGAGCCGGCGCTTCCCGCCGATGCTGCCGACGTAGGGCACCTTGTCGGTCTTCTGGACCTTCTGCCCCGACCACCCCTGGCCCTCGACGTAGCCGCTGATCTCGAACCACATCGCGGAGCCGTCGACCGGGCCGGTGCTCGTGGTGTAGGCCCGGGATCCCGGCGTCGCCGACAGCATCTCCACGGTGTACCCGCTGCCGGGCCAGCCCGCCGTCTCGCCGTCGTGGGAGGTCTGGTAGCTGAAGTAGTGCTCCCAGTCGAACGCCGTGAACTTCACGCCGTAGTCGGCGTGCATCTCGTCGCGGTCGCCCACCAGGACGGACGACGACGTCACGGAGCGCGGCGTCATGCGCGGGCCGTGCGCGGTCACCCTCACAGCGATCCGGTGGCCCTGGTCGGTCGGGACGCCCAGATAGTCCTTCGTCGTCGCTCCCTTGAGCGCCTTCCCGTCGCGCAGCCACTGGTAGGTGTACGACGCCGGAGCCGGCGAGAACCCGGACACCCGGGCCGTCAGGTCGGTGGTCACGCTGACCCTGCCGGTGTCCGAGCCGACCGAGACATTGCCGCCGCTGAACGAGCACGACCCGCCGCACACCCGCGCCGTCGTCACGACGGGCGTGGCCCCGGCGAACTGCCGGTACTCCACCTGCACGTCGCGGAACCCCGTCCCGAGAGCCGCCTGGTCGAGCAACACGCGCTCCGACATCGTGTCGAAGGTGGTGCGCCCGAGCTCCGCACCCGTCGATGAGCGGACGATCGCCTCGCCCATCGGGAACACACCGTGGAGGTTGGCCAGCTCGGATGACAGGTGGATGTCGACCGGGAGGCGTCCGTCGCCCGGAGCATC
The DNA here is from genome assembly GCF_042792715.1 of Isoptericola sp. NPDC056618. Lineage (NCBI taxonomy): Bacteria > Bacillati > Actinomycetota > Actinomycetes > Micrococcales > Promicromonosporaceae > Isoptericola > Isoptericola sp. NPDC056618. The sequence goes on from NZ_JBHTVZ010000016.1 coordinate 86,505, forward strand.
GTCTACCGACTCCGTGACCGTCGTCGCCGGCCGGGGCCGCACAGCCGCCCCCTTCGCGACATCGAAACGCTGAGACACCCATCCGCCGCGGAGGCCAGCGGCGTCCACCCCCACCACGCTGAGGTAGTGCGCGCCAGGGCTCGTCGGAACGACGGGGATCTCGACATTCCCGTCCGGGTCGACCTCGACCGTGCTCAGCGCGGCCGGGCGGGCGTCGGGGTCGTCGGAGATCCCGTACTCGTACGCGACCGCGTCACCGCCCACCCGCGGGATGACGACGAACACTCCGCCCACGCCCACGCCGCCGGCTGGCATGAACGGCGGGTAGACCCCCGGCTCGCCAAGCACCGGCAGGACGTCCGGCCGTGCAGGACCCACCACGAGGTCGAACGTGCAGGAGGCCGCCGGGCCTCGGACGTCGTCGGAGGTGACCGCCTGCACGCTCAGGGTGTATGGCCCACCCTCGACGATGCCCGCCCGGCGCCGGTCGTAGTCGCCACCGCCGCGGCCTTCTCGGACCACCTGGTCTGCAAGGTCGAGATGCACGGTGCCGGTCGGACCGACGAGCCTGACGTGGGCGGTCGCCACCTCGGGGTCCTCGAAGCCGAACTCCACCGGCAGGCCGAGGTAGTCGTCACTCGAGAGCGTCGCGACGATGGGTTCGGCCCCGCACTCCTGGTGGTTCACCCACAGACGAGGCGGCGCGAGCTCCGCGGCCGGGTCTGCCGCAGCGGGCCCCGCCCCTGCCGCCACGAGCGCGACGCCGGCCGCTCCGACAACGAGCGACCGCAGGCCTCGGCCGAGGTTCTCCGAGCGGTGCCCGCACAACCATGGTCGATCGTGCATCATGCTCCCAGTTCTCGTCGGAACACCCGGACGTCGGCGTCCGAGGGCGAGGACGCACGCTCGCCGAGCGGGAGCATAGCGCCAGGTCAACGGCTGCTGGAAGCACCCTGGGGAGCTGCGGTCGGCGCAGCGGTGCGGGTCGCCGGTGCCGACTTCTCGGTCAGCAGCAGGACGCCGGTGACGACCAGCGCGAGCGCGGTCAGCCCGTGCACGGCCAGCGCCGTGACGGTCGATCCGCCGGTGGACAGGATGAGCGCGGCGTCGCTGAGGGGCACGAGGGTCCAGATCGTCAGCACCCACCCGAGGGCGCGGCGCTGCCCCGTGAGCAGGAGCGCGAGCGGCACGAGCCCGGACGCGAGGTCCCGGGCGCCCTTGGTGGCGAGGAAGGCCGCGGCGTCACCCTCCGGCCAGACGGCCATGCCGAACTGCGGCGCCGTGGCCGCGGGGAAGAACAGGTAGCTGACGCCCACGTAGCCGATGCCGACGACGAGCAGCACGGTGAGCGTGGTGGCGAGGTGCTTGCGCATCAGGCACGCCCCCCGCGGGAGAACGGACCGAGAGCGCGCACGGCGGCACGGGTGACGGGCGACGTCGGCCGCATGACGTCGCGATAGCGGTGCAGGACGCCGGCCAGCGGGACGAGCCCGGCCCGCCCTTCGCGCTGCAGCCGGTCCATGGCCGTGAAGAACGCCTCGACGCGGCCGGCCGGGGTGCTGAGCCAGCGCAGGACCGCGGGCTCGTCCCCCGGGTTCCACATGTGGTGGGCGGTGCCGCGGGGGACGACGAACGACTCACCCGCGGCGTAGTCGCGCTCGTCGTCGGCGAACCCCACCCGGACGGTGCCGGAGAGCACCGTGAACTCCTCGTCGTGGTGCGGGTGCACGTGCTTCGGCGGGCGCTCGCCCCGCGGCGCGTAGGTGGCCTCCACCTCGAAGCGGTCGGCGGTGGAATCGAGCACCCGCAGGGACTCGGACCCGTTGAGCGTCAGCGTCGTCATTGCTCCTCCTCAAGTTACTTGTGCACGAGTGACTTGACCCGAAGGTAGACCGCAAGTAACTCGCGCGCAAGCTAAAGTGCCGGGGTGGACGACAACGACCGCATCGACGCCCTGGTCCAGCAGTGGGCCGACCAGCGCCCCGACATCGACCGCGACACGATGGCGCTGCTCGCGCGGCTGACCCGCGCGGCCGCGCTCGTGGACGCCCGGACCGAAGGAGTCGCGGCGGAGTACGGCGTGAACCGCGGCGACGGCGACGTCATGTTCGCCCTGCGCCGATCGGGCGAGCCGTACCGCCTGTCCCCCACCAGCCTCGCCCGGGCCCTGCTCATGACCACGGGCACGATGACGGGCCGGCTCGACCGGCTGGAGAAGCGCGGCTGGATCGTCCGGGTGCCTAGCGCCCACGACCGGCGCAGCCTCGACGTCGAGCTCACCCCCGAGGGCCTGCGCCTGGTGGACGAGGCCGTCACGAAGCACGCCGCCGGCCAGGCCGACGCCGTCGCCCCCCTCACCAGCCGCGACCGCGCCGACCTCGACCGCGTCACGCGCAAGCTCGTCGCGCACCTCGCGCAGGGCTGAGCCCGCGCGACGGCGTCAGCAGGCGTCGTACACGTAGCCGCCCTCGTCGGCGGCGACGAGGTCCCGGTCGCGCAGGATCGTCAGCGGCGCTCGGTCGTCCCGCGCGCAGACGTCCTCGAAGGTCAGGCCCGCGTCGTCGAGGGCGTCGGGGTACTCGACCTGCAGCACGCGGTCGCCGTAGACGTCGGTGTACGCGGCGCACTCGTCCCACGCGGCGCACTCCTCGGTGACGGCGAGGTCGAAGCCGAGCTCGTCGTGCGCGACCCGCGTGATCTCGGCGGCGTTCTTCTGCGCGACGGCGAGCCCCGCGCCGTGCGCCAGGTCCACGTACGCCCGGGCCAGCGCGTACGCGCCCGCCTCGTCGATCTGGTCGAACCGCGTCCACGTGTCGAGGTTGTCGAGCTCGACGGCGTCGAAGCCGTCCTCCGCGCACCCCGTCACGACCGGCCCGAGCACCTCGAGGATCCCCGCGCGCTGGTCGGCGGTCGACGGGTCCAGCACATGCTCGTCCGGCCAGTCCGGGTCGACGACGAGGTCGCCGTCCGCGTCGTGCAGCAGCAGCTCCTCGCGGTCCGCCCACAGGTCCGCCTGGTCGGGCTGCGTCTGGAAGCCGTTGACGTAGCAGACGGAGTACGCCCCGGGCAGCGGGTCGGCCGTCGCGTCGCGGACGACGACGTCGATCGACGTCGCGCCCGCCACCTCGTCGTACGCGCGGCCGAGCTGATAGTCGAAGGTGCCGCTCGTGGGCGGCAGCGAGACCTCCGGCGGCGTCCCGGGCGCCGTGGCCGAGGACGCCGCCGACGACGCCGGCCCCGGGGCGCACGCCCCCAGCGCCGTGAGCGCGAGCACGGCTGTGCAGACCGGCGTGAGCACCGCCGTCGTCCGTCGCATGACCCGAGTATCACCTGGCCGGGGCGGACGGCGCGCGCCTACGGTCGGCCCATGCCGCTGCACGACGACGAGGTCCAGGTCACCGCCGACGACGTGCGCCGCCTGGTCGCGGCGCAGCACCCGCGGTGGGGTTCACTGCCCGTGACGCCGGTGCGGGAGTCGGGCACCGACCACCTGCTGTTCCGGCTCGGCGACGAGCTCGTGGCCCGGATGCCGAAGGTCGCCTGGGCCGGCGAGCACGCGCTCGCGGACGCGCGGTGGCTGCCCCGGCTGGCCCCGCACGTGCCCTTGACGGTGCCCGCGCCCCTCGCCGTCGGCGAGCCCGACGAGGCGTACCCGTTCCACTGGTCGGTCGTGCCGTGGGTGCCGGGCGCGGCGACGGCGGACCCGCTCGACCCTGCCGCCGCCCCGAACCTGGACCCCGTCGCCGCGGCCGCCGACCTCGGCGCGTTCGTCACCGCGCTGCGGGCCGTCGACCCGACGGGCGGCCCGGTCAAGGACGGCACCGGCCGCGGCGTCCCGCTCGCCCGCCTGGACGACGACGTCCGCCGCGCCACCGCCGAGTCCGGCGACCGCGTCGACGGCCCCGCCGTCCTCAAGGCGTGGGACCGTGCCCTGGAGGCCGCTACCGACCCGGTGCCCGGCACCTGGCTGCACGGCGACCTCATGCCGGGCAACCTGCTCGCCGACGGCGGCCGACTCACCGCCGTCATCGACTGGGGCGCGCTCGGCGTCGGCGACCCGGCGGCCGACCTCCCGCCCGCGTGGTGGCTCTTCTCCGGCCGCGACCGCGACGCGTTCCGCGAGGCGGCCGGCGCCGGCCCCGGCGGCGACCTCGACGACGGCGCCTGGGAGCGCGGGCGCGGGTGGGTGCTGGTGCAGGGCATCATCGCCCTGCCGTACTACTGGGACCGCTGGCCCGAGTTCGCCCGGGCCTCCCAGCGGCGCGTCGCGGCCGCCGTCGCCGGCTGAGGGCGGTCAGGGTCCCTCAGGGTCGAGCTGGTCAGGGTCGAACCGGGGGACCACCCGATACCGAGCGCAACCCGTCGCTCGTACCGTCGAAGCATGACCACACCGACCTCGACCCCGTACGTCCAGCCCTCCCCCGCGCCGAAGCGCAAGCTGTTCCGCCCGAAGCACGGCCGCGTGCTCGGCGGCGTCTGCGCCGGCCTCGCCGACTACCTCGGCTGGAGCCGTGGCCTCGTCCGCGTGCTCTCCGTCGCGTCGATCCTCATCCCCGGCCCGCAGGTGCTCGCCTACATCGTGCTGTGGATCCTCATGCCCGACGAGGACAAGGCCCTGCGGACGGCCTGACGTCCCGGGGCCCCTGCCCTCGACCCGCTCGCGAACCCCCAGGAGGAACCGTGGAGCTCGTCCTCGAACGCGGCGACCTCACGACCGTCGCCACGGACGCCATCGTCAACGCCGCGAACTCGTCGCTGCTGGGCGGCGGCGGGGTCGACGGCGCCATCCACGCCGCCGCGGGTCCGCGCCTGCTGGAGGCCTGCCGCGAGCTGCGCCGCAGCACCCTGCCCGACGGCCTGCCGGTGGGCGACGCCGTCGCGACCCCCGGCTTCGACCTGCCCGCCGCGTGGGTGATCCACACGGTCGGGCCGAACCGGCACGCCGGCCAGACCGACCCCGCGCTGCTCGCCTCCTGCTTCTCGCGGTCGCTGGACGTCGCGGCCGACCTCCGCGCCCGGACCGTCGCGTTCCCCGCCGTGGGCGCGGGCGTCTACGGCTGGTCGCCCGACGACGTCGCACGTGCCGCCCTGGAGGCCGTCCGGTCGTGGGACGACGCCAACCCGGCGGCCGTCGACGAGGTCCGCTTCGTGCTCTTCAACGCCCCCGTGCTGGCGGCCTTCGAGCAGGCTCTCGCCGCCGCCTGAACTGCGGGAACAGTTGTCCACAGGTGGTTGTCCACACCCTTGTGGCACCTCCGACCCACCGCTAGGGTCGAACACATGTTCGACACCGTGCCGACGTCCCGCCTCGCCGACCCGCCCCCGGCGACGCCGTCGCTCGCGCACGTGTCGGCGGCGATCGACGAGGTCGTGGAGCTCCAACGCCAGGTCCACGCGCTCGAGGCGCGCAAGCTGGTCGCCACGGAACGCGCCCGGGTCACGGCGCTGCGCGCGGAGGCGGCGCTGCTGGCGCACGACGACGTCGCGCTGAGCCGCGCGGGCGCCGCGCGCCGCCGCGACCTCGCCCGACGAGCCTTCACGGCCGACCTCGCGACGGCGCTGCGCCTCACCGAGCAGGCCGCCTCCCACCTCCTCGACACGGCGCGCACGCTGGCGGTCGGCGTCGGGGAGGCGGGGCACGCCACCCTCGACGCTCTGCGGCACGGCGACGTCTCGCTGGCGCACGCCACCGCGATCGCGGACACGCTGGCGGCACTCCCGGACACCGAGTCGCGCAGCCGTGTCGAGTCCGACGTGCTCCCCCGCGCCGCGACCAGCACCGTGCCGCAGCTGCGCCGGCACCTGCGTCGCGCCCGGGACGTGGCCCACCCGGAGCCGTTCGTCGAGCGGCATCGCCGGGCCGCGGAGGCCCGGGCCGTCTACGTCGATCCCGGTGCCGACGGCATGGCCTGGCTCACCGCCCACCTGCCCGCGCACGTCGCCCACGCGGCCTACGACCGCCTCACCCGTGCCGGGATGCACGCCCGGGAAGCCGGTGACGACCGGACCCTCGCCCAGCTCCGCGCGGACGCGGCCGCCGACCTGCTGCTCGCGGGCACGAACCCGGCCTGCGACGTCGGCACCGCCGACCGAGACCCTGCCGGTGGGAACGTCTCCGGCCTGGCCGGGATCGCGCGACGGATCACGCCGACGGTCCGGGTGACGGTGCCGGTGCTGTCGCTGGTGGGCGGCTCCGACGCAGCTGCCGACCTCGACGGGCACGGGCCGATGGACGCGATGACGGCATCCACGCTCACCGCGGCGGCCCCGTCGCTGCGGCGGTTGCTGGTCGACCCGGTCGACGGTCGGGTGCTCACCACCGACCCCGGCACCTACACCGTCCCCGCGGCGCTGCGGGCGTTCCTCCAGCAGCGCGACGGCGTGTGCCGGTTCCCGGGCTGCACGCGGGCGGCGGCCCGGTGCGACGTCGACCACGTGGTCGCGTGGTCCGACGGCGGGCGCACCGTCGCGGACAATCTGACCCACCTCTGCCGCCACCATCACGGGATGAAGCACGGGACCGCCTGGCGCAGCCGGCTCGCACCGGACGGCGCCGTCACCTGGACGTCACCGACCGGGCGGACCCACCGCGACCCTCCGGCAGACCCCACCGGCCCGGGCACGCTCGGTCATCCGGCACCACCCGAACATCCGGCACCCGAACGTCCGGCACCCGACGAGCCAGCACCCGGACGCCCTGGGACCGCTCCGCCTGACGCCGGGGTTCGGGACCCCTGACGGTGAGGCAGACCGGGGTCGGTGCGTGCGCGGGTTCGGGGTGGTCCGGCGTCGACGGTCGCGTCACCGCTTCGGGTAGCCCGCCTGCGGCTTGTCCTCCTCGAGCTCCTCGACGTGCTCGAAGTGGATCTGCTGGTGCTTCACGGTGCGGTTGTACAGCCAGGTGATGAAGGACAGCACGAGGCCGACGGCGAGCAGCCCGCCGGCGATGACGTACTGCTCCTGCTGCGCCTCGCTGCGCGCCCACGGACCCGCGAGGAAGGCGCAGGTGACGGCGCCGAGCGCCGCGATCCACGTCTTGGTGCGGAAGTGCTCGTGGTGCACGGGCTTGCGGCGCAGCACCAGCAGCGCCACGTTCACCACCGCGAACACGGTGAGCAGTAGCAGCGACGTCGTCCCGCCCAGCAGGCTGATCGCGTCCGAGCCCGCCTCGGTGGCGCTGGCCCGGACCACGTAGATGATGAGCCCGAACGAGATGAGCGTGGTGACGATGATCGACACCCACGGCGTCTTGCGGGTGCGGTGCACCTTGCCGAAGCTGCGCGGCAGCACGCCCTGGTGGGCCAGGCCGTACAGCAGCCGCGACGCCATGAGCATGTTGATCAGCGCGGAGTTCGCGACGGCGAACATGCCGATGAACGGGAAGATCGTGTCGAACGGGAGGCCCGGCGCCCCGGCGGCGACCACCTGGGTGAGCGCGGACCCCTTCGAGTCGTCGGCCAGGTCGCCTACCGGGACCAGCGCGACGGCCGTGATCGCGACCAGCACGTAGATGAGCCCCGTGATCGACAGGCCCGTGAGCATGGTGCGCGGGAAGTCCTTCACGGGGTCGCGGCACTCCTCGGCCATGTTCACGGAGTCCTCGAAGCCCACCATGGCGAAGAAGGCGAGCGTCGTCGCCGCCGTCACGGCCAGGAAGACGCTCTTGTCGTCGGCGCTCTCGAAGACCACCACGCGGGAGAAGTCCGCCCGGCCCTGGGTCATGCCCCACATGCCGACGAAGATCACCATGAGCAGGCCGGACAGCTCGACGATCGTGAGCACGACGTTCGCCTTGACGCTCTCGCCGACGCCGCGGAAGTTCACCAGCGCCACCAGGGTCATGAACCCCAGCGCGATCAGCAGCAGCCCCGCCCCACCCGGCTCGAGGCCCAGGCCGAAGCCGTCGTTGAGGAAGCCCGCGAACGCGTTCGACGCCGTCGACGCCGACGTGATGCCGGAGCACATCACCATGAACGCGATGATGAACGTGACGAAGTGGATGCCGAACGCCTTGTGCGTGTACAGCGCGGCGCCCGCGGCCTGCGGGTACTTGGTGACCAGCTCCAGGTAGGAGAACGCGGTCAGCGTCGCCACCACGAACGCGATGAGGAACGGCGCCCAGGCGGCGCCGCCGACCTCGCCGGCGACCTGTCCGGTGAGGGCGTAGACGCCGGTGCCGAGGATGTCCCCGACGATGAAGAGCAGCAGGAGCTTGCGCCCCATCACCCGCTTGAGGCCCGGTTCGGGGGCGGCGCCGCCCGTCCCGCCGCCGGTCTCGTCGATCGTCTGGCTCATCGCGACCTCCTGGATCCTGCCGTGGATCGTGCTCTCGCGCGGATCGTGCTCCCGCACGGTTCGTCCGTGCCCCTCGCCTCGTCGCGCGGGCCCGGCGGTTCTCTCCGTCCCCTCATGGAACCGCGCCGAGGCCTGACCTGCATGGGCGACGCGCGGGAGGGCAGGGCAGAGTTGCGCGCAACAAGGTCTCGCACGGTGCGGGTGCAGGGGGCAACCGGACTGACGAGGAGCATGCGGGTGCGACGAACGGTGGTCACGGGTGCGGGGGCGGTCACGCCCGTCGGGGGCACGGTCGAGGAGACGTGGGCGGCCCTCCGGGCCGGCGCGAACGGGGCCGGCGCGATCACGGACGACTGGGCCGGCACCCTGCCGGTGCGCATCGCCGCGCGGGCGGACGACGCCTTCGCCGACGGGCTGAGCGTGCCCGAGCGCCGCGCACGCGACCGGGTGGAGCAGCTGACCCTGGTCGCGGGCCGGGAGGCCTGGGCGTCGGCGGGATCGCCGGACGTGGACCCCACCCGGCTCGCGGTGGCGGTGGGCACGGCGCACGGCGGCATCGGGACGACGGTCGCCATGCAGGACACCCTGGGGACGGCCGGCTACCGTCGCGTGTCCCCGCACACCATCACGATGGCGATGGCGAACGGACCGGCGGCGTACCTGTCCCTCGACCTGGGTGCCAAGGCCGGTGCCCGCGCCCCGGTCAGCGCCTGCGCCGCGGGGGTGGAGGCGATCGGTCAGGGCCGCGACCTGATCCGCTCGGGGGCCGCGGACGTCGTGGTGTGCGGCGGGGCGGAGGCCAGCATCGTGCCGCTGTCCCTCACCGGGTTCGGCCGGGTCCGCGCGCTGTCGACCCGCAACGACGAGCCGCTGCGCGCCTCGCGCCCGTTCGACGTCCACCGCGACGGCTTCGTCATGGGCGAGGGCGCCGTGCTCGTGGTGCTCGAGGCCGAGGAGCACGCCCGCGCCCGCGGCGCGACGGTCCTGGGCGCCGTCGACGGGACGTCCCTCACCTCCGACGCGTTCGACATCGTCGGCGGCGACCCGGCCAACCAGGCCCGGACCATCACGCTCGCGCTGCACGACGCCGGCCTGGCACCGGGCGACGTCGGGCTGGTGCACGCGCACGCGACGTCCACGCCGATGGGCGACGTCAACGAGGCCGCGGCCCTGCGCGCCGCGCTCGGCAGCCCGCCCCCCGTGACCGCCACGAAGGCGTCCACGGGGCACCTGCTCGGCGCGTCCGGCGCCCTGGGCGCGCTGGTCGGGCTGCTGGCCCTGCGCGACGGCGTCGTGCCGCCCACCATCAACCTCGACGACCCGGACCCGGAGGTCGACCTCGACGTCGTCACCACCCCCCGGACGACGACGGCGCGGCACGCGCTCGTGAACGCGTTCGGCTTCGGCGGCCACAGCGCCGCGCTGGTGCTGTCACGGGGATGAGCGCCGGAGCCCGCGCGGGGGTCAGACCAGCACGGAGGCCAGGAAGTCCTCGACGGCCTCGACGTACGCCTCGGGCTGGTCGCGACGCACGCAGTGGCCGGCGTCGGCGACGACGACGGTCCGCAGCAGGGGGTTCTCCGGTCCGGGCTCGGTGGGTGCCGGGCCGACGCTGTCCCGGTCGGGCAGGACCAGCAGGGTCGGTACCGTCAGCCGGGGCACGAGGTCGGCCCAGCTGTCGGGGCCCAGGTGCAGCCCGTGGCGCAGGTAGTCCCGCTGCACCTGCGGCTTGCACCGGGCCCAGGCCTCGACCTCGGACCGGCTCCACCCGCTCTCGGTGACGAGCGCCTCGAGCTCGCCGCGTGCGACGCGGGCGCTCGTGCCCTCGACGAACGCGAGGAACCCGGCGGCGTGCTCCGCCGGGCTGGGACCGCCGTCGGCACGCGGCGGGTCCTCGAGGACGAGCGCCCGCACGGCCGACGGGCGGGCGACGGCCGCGCGCAGCGCGAGCGCCCCGCCCATCGAGTGCCCCAGCAGCACGACGGGGTCCGGCTGGTCGTCGAGGACGGCGAGCATGTCGGCGAGCATCAGCTCGGCCGTGCCGCCCAGCTCGTCGTCGCGGAACCGGGGCGAGGTGCCGTGGCCGCGCATGCTCGGCGCGACGATGCGCCACTCCGGCTGCCAGCGGTCCACCAGGTCGGGGAAGTTGTCGCCCGCGTCGGACAGGCCGTGCAGCAGCACGACCGTGGGAGAGACCGCGTCGCCCGCGGTGTGGATCGTCAGCGCTGAGGTCACGGACCGGGAGCCTAGCGTCACGGAGTGCACCCGACCCCGGCGTTCCGGACCTGCAATCTCCTTCCTCTTCTTCGGTACGTCGACGACGATGTCGGCGGCACTGCCCGGACGACCGGGCGGCGCCCACGTTCATATGCGGAGGGTGACATGGCCGCACCATCGATCGAGGCACCCGTGACGCCTCCCCCGCCCCGCCGGAAGACCAGCTGGCCCGCGATCGTGCTCATCGCGCTGCTGTCGCTGCTGGTCCTTGTCGAGGGCTCCGCCCTCGCGTCACAGGACGCGCGGATCGCCGCGCTGGAAGCTGGCGGGACGCAGCAGGGACCGGCAGGTCCCGCCGGTCCCCCTGGGCCGCAGGGCGAGCCCGGCCCGCAGGGCGACACGGGCCCTCGAGGACCGGCCGGGCCGCGCGGCAAGGCCGGACCCGAAGGCGAGCAGGGCCCCCCGGGTGAGGCGTCCGACACTGCACCGGGTTCCGAGCAGGAGCAGCAGCCCTCCGAGCCGGAGCCGCAGTCCGCCTACTACGAGAACTGCGACGCCGCGCGAGCGGCCGGCGCGGCACCGGTCCACGCCGGCGACCCCGGCTACGGCGGTCACCTGGACCGGGACGGCGACGGGACCGGGTGCGAATGAAGACCACGCCACCGACGTAGTACCCGATGATGCTTCCTTCCCAGGAAGCATCATCGGGTACTACGTCGGCAGGTCAGGTCAGCGCAGACCGAACGCCTTCACGACCTCCTGCGTGACGGCGTTGCCGGCGTCGCACGAGGGTGACATCCGGTCACGATTCGGGCGAAGGTTCCCCGGGCGCCTTGACACCGTGACCGCGCCGGTCGTGCGATGAGAGCGAGACCGGGGCGCAAGGACGCGCCAGGCCGGTGACGCGCGCCGCGCGCACCGACCCCCCACCGGCCCGAGGGCGTAGGGGTGAGGCAGATGCGAGGAGCTCCCAGGACGTCGGCTGTCGCCGCGGTCGCGGCGGTGGCGGCGTTGGCGCTGGCCGCGTGCGGCGGCAACGGCGGTGAACCGGAGAGCAGCGGCAGCGGCGGCGCGGACGAGGTGGAGGTCTTCACCTGGTGGGCGGCCGGGTCGGAGAAGGCCGGTCTGGACGCGCTGGTCAAGGTCTTCGACGAGCAGCACCCGGACGTGACGTTCGTCAACGGGGCCGTGGCCGGCGGAGCAGGGTCGCAGGCGAAGGACCTGCTGCAGACCCGCCTGCAGGCGCAGGACCCGCCGGACACGTTCCAGGCCCATGCGGGCGCGGAGCTGCAGGACTACATCGACGCCGCGCAGATCGAGCCCGTCTCCGACCTCTACGACGAGTTCGGGCTCACCGACGTCTTCCCGCCCGACCTCATGGACCGGCTCACCGCGGACGACGGCGAGATCTACTCGATCCCGTCGAACATCCACCGCGCCAACGTGGTGTGGTCCAACCGGCAGGTGCTCACCGACGCCGGTCTCGACCCGGACGCCACGTACTCCGACCTCTCGTCGTGGATGGACGACCTGGCCACGCTGAAGAAGGCGGGCGTCACGCCGCTCGCCGTCGCGCAGGCGTGGACGCAGGTGCAGCTGCTCGAGACGGTGCTGCTGGCCGACCTGGGTGCGGAAGGCTACTCCGGGCTGTGGGACGGGTCGACCGACTGGAAGGGCCCGGAGGTCACGGCGGCGCTGGAGGACTTCGAGACCCTCATGGGCTACACGAACACCGACCGTGACGGCCTGGACTGGCCGGAGTCGCAGCAGCTCGTCATCGACGGCAAGGCCGCGTTCACCGTGATGGGCGACTGGGCGGAGGCGTCGTACGAGGAGCAGGACCAGGAGCTCGGCACCGACTACTCGGCCTTCGCCGTCCCGGGCACGGACGGCGTCTTCGACTTCCTCGCCGACTCGTTCACGCTGCCCGTGGGCGCCCCGCACCCCGACGGGGCCAAGGCGTGGCTCGAGACGGTCGGGTCGGCCGAGGGCCAGGAGGCGTTCAACAAGGCCAAGGGCTCCATCCCGGCCCGCACGGACGTCGACATGTCGACCTTCGGCGAGTACCAGCAGTCCGCGGCCGAGGCCTTCAAGAGCGACACGATCGTGTCCTCGCTGGCGCACGGGGCCGCGGTCCCGGTGGCGACGCTCACGGCCATCACGGACGCCACGAGCAAGTTCACCTCGGGGGCGTCCGACCTGGCGGCGTTCCAGTCGGAGCTGGCCGCCGCGAACGCCGGCTGAGGCGCCGATGGCCACCGCCACGCGCAGGCGGGCGGGGGTGCGCCGGGCGGTCCGCCGCGCCGGCGCTCCCCTGCTCCTGCTGCTGCCCTCGCTGATCCTGGTCGGGGTGTTCGTCTACGGCCTCATCGTGGCGAACGCCCGGCAGTCGACCACCGACAACCACACGGCCGCGCAGGCGACGGGCCAGGCACCGACGACGGGCGTGGGGCTGCGCAACTACCTCGACCTGCTGGGCAGCGAGGAGTTCCAGCACTCGCTCACCAACCTCGTGCTGTACACCGTGGTGTTCCTCGTGGGCACGATGGTCATCGGCTTCCTGTGGGCCTGGCTGCTCGACAAGCCGCTGCGGGGCGAGGGGTTCTTCCGGTCGATCTACCTGTTCCCGATGGCGGTCTCGTTCATCGCGTCGGGCGTGGTGTGGCGGTGGCTGCTCAACTCCAACCAGGACGAGCAGGCGTCCGGCCTCAACCGGCTGTTCCAGATGATCGGCCTGGACGCGCTGCAGAACAACTGGTGGAACAACGTGTCCGTGGGGATCGTCGCCATCGCGATCCCCGCGATCTGGCAGCTCTCCGGCTACGTGATGGCGCTGTTCCTCGCCGGCTTCCGCGGCATCCCCGTGGAGCTGCGCGAGGCCGCCCGGGTGGACGGCGCGAGCGAGTGGAAGCTGTACCGGCACGTGCTGTTCCCGCAGCTGTCGCCGATCGCGCTGTCCGCGCTCATCATCATCGGCCACATGTCGCTCAAGGCGTTCGACCTCATCATGTCGATCTCCAAGCCGGCGAACTACCAGACCAAGGTGCCCGCCGTGGACATGTACGTGTTCAAGTCGGCCTTCGACTACGCGAACGCGGCCGCCGTCGGCACGATCCTGCTGGTCATCGTGGCGATCGTCATCGTGCCGTACCTGGTCCACACGCATCGGCAGGACAAGCGATGACCGCCGTCGTCGAGGAGGCCGGGCGCCCCATCGACCTCGGGCGCCGCGCCGCGCCGCGCGGCCGGTTCACCGTGGGGCGCACGCTGCGCTACCTGGTGCTGCTCCTCTTCGTGCTCGTGGTGCTGGTGCCGGTGTACGTGCTGCTCGTGACCAGCTTCAAGGGGCCGGGCGACGCCGCCCCCACCCGCGCGTGGAACCTGCCGCAGGTGTGGACGACCGCCAACTGGGAGACGGCGTGGTCCACCCTCTCGCCCGCCATCGCGCGCACCGTGCAGATGGTGGTGCCGGCCGCGCTGATCTCGGCGTTCCTCGGGTCGCTCAACGGGTTCGTGCTGTCGCGGTGGCGGTTCCCCGGGGCGGACCTCGTGTTCACGCTGATCCTGTTCGGCATGTTCATCCCGTACCAGGCGGTGATGATCCCGCTGAACCAGCTGGTGCTCGGGCTGGGCGTGCCGAGCGGCGTCCCCTCGCTGATCCTGCTGCACGTCGTCTACGGCATCCCCATCACGACGCTGATCTTCCGCAACTACTACATGACCGTGCCGCAAGAGCTGGTCGAGGCGGCGCGCGTCGACGGCGCGGGGATGCTGCGCACGTACGCCTGGATCGTGCTGCCGATCTCCGTGCCGAGCTTCGTCGTCGTGCTCATCTGGCAGTTCACCTCGGCGTGGAACGACTTCCTGTTCGCCGTGTTCTTCTCCTCCAGCCAGAACGGGCCGGTCACCCTCGCGCTGAACAACCTGGCGAACGGCGCGCTGCTGCAGGACTACGGCGTCTCGATGGCGGGCGCGCTGTTCGCGTCGCTGCCCACGCTGCTCGTGTACGTGCTGCTGGGCCGGTACTTCATGGGCGGCCTGATGTCCGGGTCGGTCAAGGGCTGAGCGGACCGCGGGGGCCTGTGGACAAACGCGGTCGGGTGTCGGGAGCACCGGGCAGGCTGGGGGCATGACGACGACCACCGGCCAGGAGCCCGACGCCCCGCCCGTCGCCGCCCGCTGCTTCGGCGACGGCGACCCGCTGTACGAGGCGTACCACGACACGGAGTGGGCGGTGCCCGTGCACGGCGAGGCCGCGCTGCTGGAGCGCATCGCGCTGGAGGGGTTCCAGTCCGGCCTGTCGTGGATCACCGTGCTGCGCAAGCGCCCCGCGTTCCGGGAGGTGTTCCTCGACTTCGAGCCCGAGCGCGTCGCCACCCTCGGCGAGGACGACGTCGAGCGGCTCCTCGGCGACGCCCGGATCATCCGCAACCGGCAGAAGATCGAGGCCACGATCGGCAACGCGCGCGCCGTGCTCGCCCTGCACGACGCCGGCCGCACGCTCGACGAGCTGTTCTGGTCGTTCGCTCCCCCGCCCCGCGAGCGCCGGCTCGGCGCCTGGGACACCGTGCCGGCCAGCACTCCCGAGTCGGTGGCCCTCGCCAAGGCGCTGAAGAAGGAAGGCTTCCGCTTCTTCGGCCCGACGACGGCGTACGCGGCCATGCAGGCCTGCGGGCTCGTGGACGACCACCTCGCGACGTGCCCGGTGGTCACCGGCCGCCGGTCAGCGGCGGGCGGCGCGGCGTAGGGCGGCGAAGGCCCCCGTCGACCACAGCGCGAGCGCGACGAGAGCCGGCTGGAAGAACAGCCGGACGAACCGCTTGGCGTCGGTGTCGAGGCCGAACCCGTCCTTCCGTTCGAGCCACTGGCCGACGTTCCCGGGAAAGATCACGACGAAGAACGCCGCGACGACCAGCCCGACCGCGACCTTCCACCGGGAGAGCGCGACGAGCGACCCGCCCAGCACGATCTCCACGACCCCGGACGCGAGGACGGTGACGTCCTCGTCGACCGGGAACCAGGCGGGGACCTGGGCACGGAACTCCTCGCGGGCGACCGTGAGGTGGGTGATCCCGGCACCGGCGAGCGCCACACCGAGCGTGACCCTCCCGATCCGGCGAGGTATCGACGTCGGCTCCGGTCGCACGAGCTCCTGCAGGTCCATCCGGCGATGCTCGCAGCAGCGCGGGAACGACGCACCCGCGCGCCCGGCCGGGCCGCCGTCGACGGGCGGCCGGCCGCGCCACCTGGTCCACTGTCCGCATGACCGGGTTCTGGTGGGGTCTGCTGGGCAGCTCGTCGCTGCTGATCGGTGCGGCCCTCGTCCTGTGGCGGACGCCGAGCCGTCGGCTCACGGGCCTCATGATGGCGTTCGGCGCGGGGGTGCTCATCAGCGCGGTGGCGTACGACCTGGTCGAGGACGCCTCGCGCGCGGCGAGCGGCTGGGTGCTGCTCGCGGGCCTGGCCGCCGGGGCGCTGACGTTCTTCGTCGGCGACCTGCTCATCGACCGGCGCGGCGGCCAGGACCGCAAGCGGTCCACGGGCGCGCAGTCGGCGGGGTCGGGCGGCGCGATCGCACTGGGCACGGTGCTGGACGGCATCCCCGAGTCCGTGGTGCTGGGCTCGACCCTGGTCGGGGGTGGCGGGGTGAGCGTCGCGGTGCTCGCCGCCGTGTTCATCTCCAACCTGCCCGAGGCGATGTCCGCCACCGTCGGGCTGCGGCAGGCGGGCGCCTCCACCGCGCGGCTGGCGCTGCTCTGGGGCGGCACCACCCTGGTGTCCGCCGTCGCGGCCGGGGTGGGGTACGCCGCGCTGGGCAGCGCGGACCCGGTGACCATCGCCGTCGTGCAGGCCTTCGCCGCCGGCGCCCTGCTGACCATGCTGGTGGACACGATGATCCCCGAGGCCACCGAGTTCGGCGGCCCGGTCACCGGGCTCGTCACGGTGCTCGGCTTCGCCACCGCCTTCGGCCTGTCGGCGCTGGGCTAGGTGGCGGCGGAGCTCACCGACGGCCGGGAGTACACCGCCGGCCAGCGCGCGCTCGTCGAGGAGCTGCTCAACGCCGAGCGCGCGGCCCGCGGGCTGCCGCCGACGACGGCCTGGGACAAGTAGGCCCGGCCGCCGCCGGAGGTCCGCCCGTGCGTCAGACCGCGGCCCGGTCCGCCTCCTCGACGGCGGCGACCTGCTGCTGCACCTCCCGGACACGGGCGACGTCGAGCTTCTCGGAGCGGTCGAAGCGGTACACGCCGTTCTGCTCCTGGAACACGTCGGTGAGCTGGGTGTAGCAGTAGCCGAACATCAGCGGGTCGCCGAGCAGCACGTCGGTCAGGCCGCGGAACCGGGCGTGGAACCCCTCCTCGTCGGGGACGCGCTGGCCGTAGCCCCACGACTCGGCGGTGTCGTTCCCCGCCGCGGCGGCCGCCGCCTCCGGGTTCCACCAGATGCCGCCGTACTCGGAGACGAAGTACGGCTGGCCCCGGTACGGGAGCGACATCGCCACGTCGTCGCGCCGGTTCTCGTACGGCGCGCCGTCGGCCAACCCCGCCATCTGACGGGCGAACGCCGCCGGGTCCTGCTCGTAGCTGTGCGAGTCCCACACGTCGGTCTCGAGCACGCGGTGCGCGTACCCGCTGGCGTCGATCACCGGGCGCGACGGGTCGGCGAGCTTGGTGGCGAGGAACATGCCGCGGGTGACGTCGTCGAGCACGGTCATCCGGTCGTGCAGGTCCTGGTGCGTCTCGTTGAGCGGGCACCAGCCGATGATCGACGGGTGCGAGTGGTCCCGCTCCAGCACCTCGAGCCACTGGGTGGTGAACGACGCGGTGGGCTGCTGGTTGTGACCGACGGTGCCCTGCCCGCTCACGCCCCAGTCGCCGAACTCGCCCCACACGAGGTAGCCGAGCCGGTCCGCGTGGAACAGGAACCGCTCCTCGAAGACCTTCTGGTGCAGGCGCGCGCCGTTGAAGCCGGCCTGCATCCCGAGCTCGATGTCGCGCACGAGCGCGGCGTCCGACGGCGCCGTCATCAGCGACTCGGGCCAGTACCCCTGGTCGAGCACCAGCCGCTGGAAGACGGCGCGGCCGTTGATCTTCACGGCCTGGCCGTCGATCGCGACGGACCGCAGGCCCGCGTAGGAGTCCACGGCGTCGACGAGCGCGCCGTCGCCGTCGCGCAGCTCCACGCGCAGGCCGTACAGGTGCGGATCCCCCGGGCCCCACAGGCGCACGCGGCCCTCGGGGACGACGACGCGCAGCGCGGGCGCGAGGTCGACGTCGGCGCGCGCGGTCTCGGACGCCACGACACCGTCGGCGTCGGTGAGCGTCGCGGTGACGGTGTGGCCGGGGCGGTTCGCGGTGAGCGGCAGCACGACGTCGAACGCGCTGCTCGCCACGTGCGGCGTGACGCGCGGACGGCGCAGGTGGGCGCCCGGCACGGGCTCCAGCCACACCGTCTGCCAGATGCCGGTGGTGCGCGTGTACTGGCAGTGCGTGTTCGCGTACCAGGTGGCCTGCTTGCCGCGGGCCTGCCGGGCCTCGCGCGGGTCGCGGGCCCGCACGACGACGGTCACGGTGTCGCCGGGCGCCGCCACGCCGTGCAGGTCGGCCGTGAAGGGCGAGAACCCGCCGCGGTGACGCACCACCTCGGTGCCGTCCACCCACACGGTGGTGTCGTGGTCGACGGCGCCGAAGTGCAGCAGCACGTGCGTGTCGTCGCCGGCGACGGCGGCCCACTCGGCCGGGACGGTCACCTCGCGGCGGTACCAGACCGCCTCGAGAAAGTCGGTGTCCCCGATCCCGGACAGCTCCGACTCGGGCGCGAACGGCACGGTGATGGTGCCGGCGAGCCCGCGGTCGCGCAGACCGCGTTCCAGTCCCGAGTCGCCGCGGTCCAGCTCGAACTGCCACGTGCCGTTGAGGTTGAGCCAGCGCTCGCGCACCACCTGCGGGCGCGGGTACTCCGGTCGCGGCACGGCGGTGCCCGGGTGGGCGGAGGGCGGGTCGAGGTGGGTGAGGTGGTCTGCCATGGCGGCTGCTCCGTCGCGGTCGGCGTGGTCGATGGTCCGGGCTGATTCAACCTCCGTGATCCGAAAAACGCAACGTTGTACCAACCGGCGTCTGCGACATGGCGCCGTCAGCCCTGTCGACGGGAGCTCTCACGGACGAGCAACCGGTGGGGCACGACGACGTCCTCGGGCGCCCCTCCGGTGCGCTCCACCTGCGCCACCAGGCGGCCGACGGCGGCCTCCGCGACCCCTCGCACGTCCGGCGCGATCGTCGTGAGACCCGGGTTGGCGTAGCGGCCGTCCTCGGTGTTGTCCCAGCCCACCACGCCGACGTCCTCCGGCACCCGGACGCCGTTCGTGCGAAGCGCGTGCATCGCCCCGAGCGCGAGCAGGTCGTTGCCGCACACGAGGCCGTCGATCTCGCCCGCACGGGGCAGCACGTCCTCGACGGCGCGCGCTCCGGACCGTCGGCTGTAGTCCGCCACCGGGAGCAGCCAGGGAGGCCGCACCTCGAGCCCGGCCGCGCGCAGCTCCTCGACGAACCCGCGCTGGCGGGGGGCTCCCGACCGCTCCGGCACCTCGGGTTCCGCGCCCAGGAAGGCGAGCCGGCGACGCCCGGTCCCGAGCAGGTGGCGCGTGGCCTCCCGCGCGGCGGCGACGTTGTCGATGCTCACGTGGTCGGTGGTCAGCGCCCCGCCGGGGTGCCAGGGCCGCTCGCCGAGCAGCACCATCGGCGTACTGCCGCGCAGCTCGTCGACGTCGTCGAGGCTGAGGTCGAGCGGGCTGAACACGATGCCGTCGATGAGACGCACGTCGAAGCCGCGCGCCACGAGGCGCTCGGCCTCCGGGACCCCGCGGGTCTCGTCGATCAGCACCCGGTAGCCCCGCGCCGCCGCCACCTCGATCGTCTCGTGAGCGAGGGTCGAGAAGTAGGGCGAGTCGATCTGCGGCACCGCCAGCGCGAGGATCCCGGTGCGCCCCTGGCGCAGCTGACGGCCGGCGAGGTTGGGCCTGTAGCCGAGGTCGGCGATGACCCGTTCGACCCGTCCGCGGGTCGCCGCGCCGACCCGGCCCGTGCCGTTCACGACGTTCGAGACCGTCTTCCACGACACCCCGGCGGCCGCCGCGACGTCCTTGACCCCCGGCGGCTTCGTCGTCGTGACGGCCGGGCTCCCCGTGCTCGTCGTGCCGTCGTCGTCCACTCGTCCTCCTCGCCGTCGGTCCCGGACCGGGTCCGACGCAAACGGCGCGCCACCCCTTGACGAGAGGTGCCGCGGTAGTTCATCGTGATCCAACGTTAGATCGCAACGTTGCACCAATGCTCGACCATGACGTGTCAGCAGACGCTGTGTCGACGACGACTCAGAAAGACGGACCACGTGACAGTGACCGGTGAGACGGCTCCGGCGGCCCCCTCCGCCGCACCCACCCGTGCCAGCAACCCACGAAGCGCCCGATCCCGTCGCCGTGAGGCGGGTGCGGGGTTCGCGTTCTTGTCGCCGTGGTTGGTGGGTTTTGTGGTGCTGACGGCGTTCCCGATGGTGGCGTCGTTGTA
>NZ_JBHTVZ010000017.1:0-103776 GCF_042792715.1 Isoptericola sp. NPDC056618
TCGGGGGCTGGTTTTTTTTTATAAGACACCGGCGAGCTGCCGCCCCACCCGCCGGGTGGGCGCGGCAGATCGCTTTCTCGAAGGGTTCTCGCAGGGTCAGGCGGACGGGTCGACGACGCGCGCGACGACGGCGCACCGGTCGTCGCCCGGCGCGGCGCCGGTGGCGGCGCGCACGAGCAGATGACGCAGGGCGTCGCGCTCGGCGTCGTCCAGCCCGGCGAGCAGCTCGTCCTCCGCGACGCGCACGCGGGCGTCGAGGTCGGCGAGCACGGCCCGGCCGTGGTCCGTCACGACGATCCGGCGGGCGCGCCGGTCGGCCGGGTCGGGCTGCCGCTCGACGAGACCGCAGCCGGCCAGCTCGTCGAGCAGGTAGGTCATCACGGTGCGGTCGATGCCGAGCCGGGCGGCGAGCGCCGCCTGGGTGGGCGGCGCGTCGTGGGTGACGGCGGCGAGGACCTCGTAGCCGCGCCCGCCGTGCGGGACGTCGGCGCAGGCGGCGGCGACGCGGGCGCTCCACTCGCGCAGCAGCGCGGCCAGCGACCAGCCCAGCGGGGACGGGGCGTCCGGGCCGGCGGCGGTCTCCGTGGTGCTGCGCGTGGGGTCGGCGGTGGTGCTCACGGTGCCATCGTAAGCGGAATGCGCGGCTCCCCAGAAGAGTTGCCGCTGATATCGTCTGTGTGACAGACGATCTCCCGGACGACGGGAGCGGTCCTCCCGCGAAAGGTCCCGCATGACGGACTACGGCCACGACCTGGTCTTCGGCACGTTCCTCACCCCCACGAACCGCGACCCGCAGCAGCCGGTGCGCCTCGCGCAGGTCACCGAGGCGGCCGGGCTCGACCTGGTGACGTTCCAGGACCACCCGTACCAGCCCGGGTTCCTCGACACCTGGACGCTGCTGTCGTGGGTGGCCGCGCAGACCGAGCGGGTGACCGTCGCGGGCAACGTGCTCAACCTGCCGCTGCGGCCGCCCGCCGTGCTGGCGCGCGCCGTCGCGTCCCTCGACCTGCTGTCCGGCGGGCGGGCCGCGCTCGGCCTCGGCGCGGGCGGGTTCTGGGACCCGATCGTCGCGATGGGCGGCACCCGCCTGACCCCGGGGGAGTCCGTCGACGCGCTCGAGGAGGCGCTCGACATCGTCCGCGGCCTCTGGGACGGCCGGGAGCGGCGCGCGCTGCGGGTCGAGGGCGACCACCACCGCGTCGTCGGCGCCAAGCGCGGGCCCGAGCCCGCCCACGACGTCCCGATCTGGCTCGGCGCGCTCAAGCCCCGGATGCTCCGCCTCATCGCCCGCAAGGCCGACGGCTGGCTGCCGTCGCTCGCGTACCTCAAGGACGGTGACCTGCAACGCGGGCACGCGATCATCGACGAGGCCGCCGAGGAGGCGGGCCGCCATCCGGCCGAGATCCGCCGCCTGCTCAACGTGCAGGGCGCGGTGACCGGGCAGCCGCAGGGCTTCCTGCAGGGGCCGGTGGAGCAGTGGGTCGACGAGCTGGCGGCCCTCGCGCTCGAGGACGGCATCGGCACCGTCATCCTCGCCGCCGACGACCCGACCCTCATCCAGGTCTACGGCCAGGAGGTCGCGCCCGCGGTCCGCGAGCTGGTGGCGCGCGAGCGGGCGACGTCGGGCACGGCGCCCGCCGCCACGCAGCGCGGCGGGCGGGCCCTCGCGCTGCGCCGGCCCGGCATCGACTACGCCGCGGTGCCCGCGGCGCTGGCCGCGTCCGCCGTCGAGCCCGGCGACCGCGCGTACGACGCGGTGCGGCACAACTACCTGCGCTCCGGCGCGCCCGGCCTGGTCCTGCGGCCGCGCACGACGGCGGAGGTCGCCGAGGCGATCGCCTGGGCGCGCACGCAGGACGTGCCGCTCGGCGTGCGTTCCGGCGGGCACGGCATCAGCGGCCGGTCGACCAACGACGGCGGGATCGTCGTCGACCTGGGCGCGCTGGACCAGGTCCAGGTGGTCGACGAGGCCACCCGGCGCGTGCGCGTCGGGGTGGGCGCCACGTGGGGGCGCGTCGCCGAGGTGCTCGCGCCGCGCGGCTGGGCGATCAGCTCCGGCGACTCCGGCGGCGTCGGCGTGGGCGGGCTGGCCACCGCCGGCGGCGTCGGCTTCCTCGGCCGCCTGTACGGGCTGACGATCGACCACGTCGTCGCGGCGGAGATGGTCACGGCGGACGGGCGCGTGGTGCGGGCGTCCGCCGACGAGAACCCGGACCTCTTCTGGGGACTGCGCGGCGCGGGCGGCAACCTGGGCGTCGTGACGTGGGTGGAGATCGAGGCGATGGCGCTGGGGGATCAGGGCGCCGTCGTGTTCTCCCAGATGACGCTCGACGCGTCCGACGTCGCGGGGACCCTCGAGCGGTGGGGCGCCGTCGTCGAGTCCGCGCCGCGGGAGCTCACGAGCTTCCTCATCCTGTCGCCGGGACGTCGTGGGGAGGGCCCGGTCGCCCAGCTCATGACCGTGTGGGCGGGCGACGACACGGACGCCGCCGTCGAGCAGCTCGAGCGGCTGGCCGGCGCCGGGCCGCTCCTGGGCCACCAGGCGTACCTGCTGCCCTACGCGGGCGTCGTGCAGGCGGGGGAGAAGCACCACCAGGGCGGCGGCGACCCCGCCGTGCGCTCGGGGCTGGTGGCGCACCTGGACACCGCGACCGCCCGTGCGTTCGAGAAGCTCGCGCTGTCCGGGGAGGCGTACTTCCTGCAGGTGCGCGCCACCGGCGGCGCCGCGAACGACGTCGACGAGGGCGCGACGGCGTACGCGCACCGGCACCAGAACTTCCTGCTGTCGGCGATGTCGTCGTCGCAGACCAGGCTCGACGCCGTGTGGGACGACGTCATGGCGCCGTACACGGACGGGCTCTACCTCTCGTTCGACACGGACACCCGGCCCGCCCGGCTCGTCGACGCCTTCCCCGAGCCCACGCTCACCCGGCTGCGCGAGGTGAAGCGGGACTGGGACCCGGACAACGTGTTCCGCGCCAACTTCCCGGTGCCGCCGGCGGAGTGAGCGGGGCGCGCGGCGCGTCGGCCGGGTGCGCGAGGATGGGGTCATGCCTCTCGCACCTCGGTACCTGGCCGACGACGCCCGCTACGAGTCGATGACCTACCGCCGCACCGGGCGCTCCGGTCTCGACCTGCCCGCTCTGTCGCTGGGCCTGTGGCACAACTTCGGCGACGTGAACCCGTTCGACACGCAGCGCGCCATCCTGCGCCGGGCGTTCGACCTGGGCATCACCCACTTCGACCTGGCCAACAACTACGGCCCGCCGTACGGCTCGGCGGAGGAGAACTTCGGCCGCCACCTGGCGAAGGACCTCGCGCCGTACCGCGACGAGCTCGTCATCTCCACGAAGGCGGGCTACGACATGTGGCCCGGCCCGTACGGCGACCACGGGTCCCGCAAGTACCTGCTCTCCTCGCTCGACCAGTCGCTGACCCGGATGGGTCTGGACCACGTCGACGTCTTCTACCACCACCGGCCGGACCCCTCGACGCCGCTCACCGAGACGATGGGCGCGCTCGCGTCCGCCGTCCAGCAGGGCAAGGCGACGTACGTCGGCGTCTCCAACTACTCGCCGTCGCGCACGCGTGAGGCCGCGCAGGTGCTCGCCGACCTGGGCGTGCCGCTGCTCATCCACCAGCCCAGCTACTCGATGTTCAACCGGCACGTGGAGATCGCCGACCGCGACGACGCCTACGACGGCCACCAGAGCGAGTCGCTGCTCGACGTCGTCGAGGACCTCGGGGTCGGCACGATCGTCTTCTCCCCGCTGGCGCAGGGCCTGCTCACGGGGCGCTACCTGGGCGGCTCGGCGCCGGAGGGCTCGCGCGCCGCGCGCAGCGA
Organism: Isoptericola sp. NPDC056618; assembly: GCF_042792715.1. Classification (NCBI taxonomy): domain Bacteria; kingdom Bacillati; phylum Actinomycetota; class Actinomycetes; order Micrococcales; family Promicromonosporaceae; genus Isoptericola; species Isoptericola sp. NPDC056618. The sequence continues at coordinate 3,845 of NZ_JBHTVZ010000017.1, forward strand.
CTCGCCGTTCCTGTCGTCGTCGAACCTCACCGACACCTACCTCGACCGGGCGCGGGCGCTGAACGCCGTCGCGGAGGGTCGCGGCCAGACGCTCGCGCAGCTCGCCCTGTCGTGGGTGCTGCGCGACGCGCGCGTGACGTCGGCGCTCATCGGCGCCTCGTCCGTGGCGCAGCTCGAGGACAACGTGGCCGCGCTGTCCGCGCCGGCGCTCACCGACGACGAGATCGCCGCCATCGAGCCGCACGCCGTGGACGGCACCGGCCGCTGACCGAACACCGACGACGGAGAGAGGGGGACCGATGGTGGTCTGCTGGTTCGTCGGGCTGACGACGCTCGACGTCGTGCACCGGGCGTCGGGACGACCGGGCGCGAACGAGAAGGTGACCGCGTCGCGGCAGGACGTCGCGGCCGGCGGCCCGGCGGCCAACGCCGCCGTCACGGCGGCCGCCCTCGAGACGCACGCGATCCTCGTCAGCGCGCTCGGCGCCGGGCCGATCGCGCAGGCGGTGCGGGCCGACCTCGACGACCGGGAGGTGGAGGTGCACGACGTCGCGGGCCCGGACGAGGAGTTCCCGCTCGCCGTCTCGGCGGTCCTGGTCGACGCCGCGACGGGCGAGCGGTCGGTGGTCTCGCCCGACGCCTCGCTCGTCGAGGTGCCCGCGCCGCGGCCCGACGCGCTCGCGGGCCTGCCGCGGCCGGACGTCGTCCTCTTCGACGGCCATCACCCGGAGATCGCCCGGGCCGTGCTCGCGCACGTCGACGGCCTGCGTCCCCGGCCGCTGATCGTGGTGGACGGCGGCCGGTGGCGGCCCGTGTTCGCCGAGCTGCTGCCCGCCGCGGACGTCGCGGCCCTCAGCGCCGACTTCACCGTGCCGCGGGACGTCGCGCCCGGCGCGACCGACGCCACGCACGGCGCGCTGCTGCTCGGGGCGGGGGCCGCCGTCGTCACGCACGGCGGCGACCCGGTGACCTGGGCCCTGCCGCGCCGGCGCGACGACGGCGCCGTCGAGGTCGGCGAGCGCGGCACCGTGCCCGTGCCGACGGTCGACGTGCAGGACACTCTCGGCGCGGGCGACGCGTTCCACGGCGCGCTGGCCGTGGCGCTCGCCCGCGGTGCCGGGCTGGCGGACGCCTGCGCCGCCGCGGTGCGCGTCGCGAGCGTGCGCGTCGGGAAGGTCGGACCGCGGGCCTGGCTCGCCCACCTCCCCGAGCTGTCAGAGCCGCACGGGGGTAGGGACCGACCCGGGTCCGACAGCTCGCGGGACGAGGGGTGACGGCGGTCGCGGCGACGATGGCGGAGCTCGTCGCACGCGCCCGACGGCTGGCGGTGCCCGGCGAGCGGCGGGTCCTCGGGATCGTCGGTGCGCCGGGTGCCGGCAAGTCGACGCTCGCTCGCGCGGTCGTCGACGGGCTCGGGTCGGCGCTCGCCGTCGAGGTCGGGATGGACGGCTACCACCTGTCGAACGCCGTCCTGGCGGACCTCGGCCGGCGGGAGCGCAAGGGCGCGATCGACACGTTCGACGACGCCGGGTACGCGGCGCTGGTCGCCCGCCTCGCCGACGCGCGGCCCGGCGACCCGCCGGTCTACGCGCCGGTCTTCCGCCGCGAGATCGAGGAGCCCGTCGCGGCCGGGGTGGCCGTGCCGTCGGACGTGCCGCTGGTCGTGACGGAGGGGAACTACCTGCTCGCGCCGACCGGCGCGTGGCCCGCCGCCCGGGCCCGCATGGCCGAGGTCTGGTACCTCGACGCGCCCGACGACGTCCGCCTCGCCCGGCTGGAGGAGCGCCACCACGCCTTCGGCAAGAGCCGCGACGACGCCCGCCGCTGGGCGCGCGGCTCGGACCAGGTCAACGCCGAGCTCATCCGGGCGACGCGGGACGGCGCCGACCTCGTCGTCCGCTGGACCGACTGACCTTCGAGCAAGCGATCTGTCGCGGCAGACCTGGCCTTGCCGCGACAGATCGCTTGCTCGAAGGGCAGGGCAGCGGGCGGACCCCGTCAGAGCGAGCGCCGCGCCGCCTCGATGAGGGGCCGGATGCGGTAGGGGATCAGCTCGCCCATCGACAGCGACGTCTCGGTGCGCTCCACGCCGTCGATGGCGAGGATCGCGGCGTCGATGCGGAACAGGTGGTCGGTGTCCCGGCACACGACGTGCACGCGGAGGTCGGCGGCGCCGCTGTGCCCGTACGCCTGGACGACCTCCGGGATCTCGGCCAGCCGGTCGACGATCGCGGGCAGCTCGCGCTGGCGCACGGTGACCTCGAGGAACGCCGTCAGCGGGTGACCCAGGGCCGCGGGGTTGATGCGGCGGTCGAAGTCGAGGAAGGCGCCCGACTCCTCGAGCCGGGTCAGCCGCGCGTGCACCGTGTTCCGGGACAGGCGCAGGCGCTCCGCGAGGGCGGCGACGGTGGCCCGCGGGTCGTCGGCGAGGGCCGTCAGGAGGCTCAGGTCCACGGCGTCGTAGCTGCGCACATCGACCAGCCTAACGGGGCCGGCCTGAGCACTCTGCTCAACGTGTCGCGGGGTGCTGGTCGCACTCTGTGAGCGGCGTTACGTTCGCGGTATCCGGCGCTCGACGCGGAGCGGCCGGCGACACGCGAGGTGAGGCGACGATGCCCAGCACCATGGGTTCGACGTCCCGCGACGACCTGTCACGAGCGGGTGCAGCGCGGGCGGAGACGGCGTCCGGTACGACGGACGAGACGTATGCAGACGGCACGGTCCGCCTGCTCGACGAGAAGGGCGTGCGCCACCCCGACCCGGCGCTCGACCGCTGGCTGACGGATGTCGACGCGGGCACGGACGACGCCCGGGCGGCGCTGCTGGCGCTGTACGAGGAGATGGTCGTGGCCCGGCGCATCGACGCCGAGGCGACGGCGCTGCAGCGGCAGGGCGAGCTCGCGCTGTGGCCGCCGCTGCAGGGGCAGGAGGCCGCCCAGGTGGGCTCGGCCGCCGCCCTGCGGTCCGACGACTTCGTGTTCTCCAGCTACCGGGAGCACGCCGTCGCCCGCAAGCGCGGCGTCGCCCCCGTGGACCTGCTGCGCGTGTGGCGCGGCATCACCGCGTCGGGCTGGGACCCGTACGCCGTGAACATGGCGACGCCGCAGGTCATCATCGGCGCGCAGGCCCTGCACGGCGTGGGCTACGCGCTGGGGATCCAGGCCGACGTCGAGCGCGGCGTCGTCGCCGTGGACGACGACGGCACGGCCGCCGTCGTGGCGTACGTCGGCGACGGCGCGATGAGCCAGGGCGACGTCAACGAGGCGTTCGTCTTCGCGGCGACGTGGCAGGTGCCGCTGGTGCTGTTCTGCCAGAACAACCAGTGGGCGATCTCCGAGCCGGTGACGCTGCAGTCGGGCGTGCCGCTGGTGCGCCGGGCGGACGGCTTCGGCGTCCCCGGCGTGCGCGTGGACGGCAACGACGTCCTCGCCGTCCTCGCCGTGACGCGCGAGGCGCTGCACCGGGCGCGCACCGGCGGGGGCCCGACGTTCGTCGAGGCCGTGACCTACCGGATGGGCCCGCACACCACCGCCGACGACCCCACCCGCTACCGCGACGCGTCCGAGCTGGACGCCTGGGCCGAGCGCGACCCGGTCGCGCGGCTCGCCGCGTACCTGCGGGCGGGCGGCCTGCTCGCCGACGACGACGAGGCGCGGGTGCGCGCCGCGGCCGACGCCGTCGCCGCCGAGCTGCGGGCCGGCGTCGTCGCCCTGGAGGACCCGCCGCCGCTGAGCGTCTTCGACCACGTGTACGCCGAGCCGCACCCGACCGTGGCGGCCGAGCGGGCGGAGCATGCGGCCTACCTGGCGGGCTTCGCCGACACGGACACCGACACCACGGGCGGCGACGCCGGACAGAGGGCCGACCGATGACCACCCAGACCCTGACCCTCGCCAAGTCGCTCGGCGCCGGGCTGCGCCGCGCGATGACCGACGACCCGGCCGTCATGGTGCTCGGCGAGGACATCGGCCGCCTCGGCGGCGTGTACCGCGTGACCGACGGGCTGCAGGCGGAGTTCGGCCCGCGCCGCGTGGTGGACACGCCGCTCGCGGAGTCCGGCATCCTCGGCACCGCCGTCGGCCTCGCGTACCGCGGCTACCGGCCCGTGGTGGAGATCCAGTTCGACGGCTTCGTCTACGTGGCGTTCGACCAGATCGTCAGCCAGCTCGCCAAGATGCACGCCCGCACGAACGGCAAGGTGAAGCTGCCCGTGACGATCCGCATCCCCGTCGCGGGCGGCATCGGCGCCGCCGAGCACCACTCCGAGTCTCCGGAGGCGTACTTCGTGCACACTGCAGGGCTGCGCGTGGTGTCGGTGTCGAACCCGCAGGACGCGTCGACCGTGCTGCGCCAGGCGGTCGCCTGCGACGACCCGGTCGTGTTCTTCGAGCCCAAGCGGCTCTACCACGTCAAGGGCGAGGTGGACGCCGACCTGCCGCTCGACGACGCGCCGCCGATGGGCACCGCGCGGGTGGTCCGGCCGGGCGACGACGTCACGCTCGTGACGTTCGGCTCGCACGTCGCGACGGCGCTCGACGCCGCCACCGCGGCGTCCGACGAGGGCGTCTCGGTCGAGGTGATCGACCTGCGCTCGCTGTCCCCGATCGACCACGACACGATCGCGGCGTCCGTGCGGCGCACCGGGCGGCTCGTCGTGCTGCACGAGGGGCCGCGGCAGGCCGGCGTCGGCGCCGAGATCGCGACGTCGGTCACCGAGCGCTGCTTCGACTTCCTCGAGGCGCCTCCCGCGCGCGTCACCGGCTACGACATCCCGTACCCGCCCGCGAAGCTCGAGGGCAACCAGGTGCCCGACCTCGACCGCGTGCTCGTCGCCGTCGACCGCGTGCTCGGCCGGGTGCCGGCGTCGAGTGCCGGCGTGGAGGTGGGAGCGTGATGGCGACGCGCGAGTTCAAGCTGCCCGACCTGGGCGAGGGGCTGACCGAGTCCGAGGTCGTCGAGTGGCGCGTGGCCGTGGGCGACGCCGTCGAGCTCAACCAGGTGATCGCGGAGGTGGAGACCGCCAAGGCGCTGGTCGAGCTGCCGTCGCCGTGCGCCGGCGTCGTGCGGGTGCTGCACGCCGAGGAGGGGCAGACCGTCGAGGTCGGCGAGCCGCTGGTCACCTTCGACCTGTCAGGACCGGGCGCACCGGAACCTGCCCCTGGTCCTGACAGCTCGACGGTCTCCGCGGGGGAGGACAGCCCGGAGCCGAACCTCGTCGGGTACGGCGCGCGGCCTGCGCGCACGGGACGCCCGGCGCGGCGACGGCGGCGGGACGACGCCCCGGTCGCCGGCTCGGCTCCCGCCGCGACGACGGCGGCCCCGGCCGCCTCCGCGAACGGGGTCGCGCCCGCCACGCCGTCGGACGGGCACGGGGAACGGCCGCGCTCGACGCCGGTCGTGCGGGCGCTGGCGCGGCAGCACGGGATCGACCTCGCCACGGTCACGGGGACCGGCCCGCACGGGCGCATCACGCGCGAGGACGTCGAGGCGGCGTCGTCGGGCGGGACGGCGGCGCCCGCGGGCACGACGACGGTCGCCGCGACGGGCACGAAGGAGGAGCGCACCCCCGTGCGCGGGGTGCGCAGGCGCACGGCGGCGGCAATGGTCGCGAGCGCGGCGGCGCCGCAGGCGTCGGTGTTCCTCACCGTGGACGTCACGGCGAGCATGGACCTGCTGGCCCGGCTCAAGACGCACCCGATGGCGGGCGGTCAGCGGATCACGGTGCTCGCGCTGGTGGCGCGCGCCGTCCTCGCGCTGCTGCCGCAGCACCCCTCGCTCACGAGCCGCTGGGTCGACCTGCCGGACGGCGAGGCGGAGATCGTGCGGCCCGCGCACGTGAACCTCGGCATCGCCGTCGCGACGGACCGCGGGCTGGTCGTGCCGCACGTCCCCGCCGCGGACACGCTGTCGCTCACCGGGCTCGCCGCCGCGCTGACGGACCTCACGGCGACGGCGCGGGCCGGCCGGACCACGCCCGAGCGGCTGATGAACGGGACGCTGACCATCACGAACATCGGCGTCTTCGGGGTCGACTCGGGCACGCCGATCCTCAACCCGGGCGAGCCCGCGATCCTCGGCCTCGGCCAGGTGGCGCGCAGGCCGTGGGAGCACGACGGCGAGGTCGCGCTGCGGCAGGTGACGACGCTGAGCCTCACGTTCGACCACCGTGTGGTGGACGGCGAGCAGGGCGCCCGCTTCCTCGCCGAGCTGGGGGCGGTGCTCGCCGACCCGGCGCTCGCCCTGCTGCTGGGCGGGGACGCCCCCGGCCCGGTCCCCGAGGGAGAGGAGCCCGCGTGACCGTCCTCGACTCCGCCGTCGACCCCCGCGCCGACGCCGCCCGCGCCAACGACGAGGCACAGCGAGCGCTCGCGAACCGGCTCCGCGAGCGCACCGCCGTCGCCGCGGAGGGCGGCACCCGGCGCGCCCGCGACCAGCACGTCTCCCGCGGCAAGCTGCTGCCGCGCGACCGCGTGGCACGGCTCCTCGACGAGGGCAGCCCGTTCCTCGAGGTGGCGCCGCTCGCGGCGTTCGGCGTGGACGACGGGGCCTGGCCGGGCGCGGGCGTCATCGCCGGCATCGGGCTGGTGAGCGGGCGGCAGGTGATGGTGGTCTGCAACGACGCGACCGTCAAGGGCGGCACCTACCACCCGCTCACCGTGAAGAAGCACCTGCGGGCGCAGGAGATCGCGCTGGAGAACCGGCTGCCGTGCGTCTACCTCGTGGACTCGGGCGGCGCGTTCCTCCCCCGGCAGGACGAGGTGTTCCCCGACCGCGACCACTTCGGCCGGATCTTCTACCACCAGGCGAGGCTGTCGGCGGCGCGCGTCCCGCAGATCTCGGCCGTGCTGGGCTCGTGCACGGCGGGCGGCGCGTACGTGCCGGCGATGAGCGACGAGACCGTCATCGTGCGCGACCAGGGCACGATCTTCCTGGGCGGCCCGCCGCTGGTGAAGGCCGCGATCGGCGAGGACGTCACGGCGGAGGAGCTGGGCGGGGGCGAGCTGCACGCGCGGCGGTCCGGCGTCGTCGACCACCTCGCCGAGGACGACGAGCACGCGCTCGACCTGGTCCGCGACATCGTGAGCACGCTTCCGTCGGACCCCGAGCCGGCGTGGGACGTCACGCCCTCCCGGGAGCCCGTCGTCGACCCGCAGGGTCTGTACGCCGCCGTGCCGGTGGACGTGCAGCAGCCCTACGACCCGCGCGAGGTGATCGCCCGACTCGTCGACGGGAGCGAGCTGCACGAGTTCAAGCCCGAGTACGGCACCACGCTCGTCACGGGGTTCGCGCGGATCCACGGCCACCCGGTGGGGGTGCTGGCGAACGCGGGCGTGCTGTTCCGCGAGTCGGCGCTCAAGGGCGCGCACTTCGTCGAGCTCTGCGACCAGCGCGGCATCCCGCTGCTGTTCCTGCAGAACATCTCCGGCTTCATGGTGGGCCGCGACGCCGAGGCGGGCGGCATCGCCAAGGACGGCGCCAAGATGGTCACCGCCGTCGCGACCACCCGCGTGCCGAAGCTGACCGTCATCGTGGGCGGCTCGTTCGGCGCCGGGAACTACGCCATGTGCGGGCGGGCGTACTCGCCGCGCTTCCTGTGGTCGTGGCCCGGCTCCCGCATCTCGGTGATGGGCGGCGCGCAGGCGTCGTCGGTGCTCGCGACCGTGAAGCGCGACCAGCTCGCCCGCCGGGGCGAGGAATGGGACGCGGGCGAGGAGGAGGCGTTCCGCGCCGAGATCCGCGACGGCTACGAGGTGGCCGGCGGCCCGTACCACGCGACGTCGCGCCTGTGGGACGACGGGATCGTCGACCCGCCCGACACCCGACGCGTGCTCGGCCTCGCGCTGGGCGTCTGCGCCCGCACCCCGCTGCCCGGCGGCTCCCCGACCGCCCCCGACGACGAGCCCCGCTTCGGGCTCTTCCGGATGTGAGGGCGATGGGTACCCGAGAGCTCTCGACCGTCCTCGTCGCCAACCGCGGCGAGATCGCGTGCCGCGTGATCGGCACCCTGCGGCGGCGGGGGATCCGTTCCGTGGCCGTGTACTCCGACGCCGACGCGGACGCCCGGCACGTGCGGGAGGCCGACGTCGCCGTCCGCCTCGGCCCGGCACCGGCCGCGCAGAGCTACCTCGACGTCGAGGCGGTCGTGGCGGCGGCCGTCGCGACCGGCGCCGACGCGATCCACCCGGGCTACGGCTTCCTGTCCGAGAACCCCGCCCTGGCGCGGGCGTGCGAGCGCGCCGGCGTCGTCTTCGTCGGGCCGTCGGTCGAGGCGCTCGAGACGATGGCGGACAAGGCCGCGGCCAAGCGCCTCGTCGCGTCCCACGACGTGCCCGTGCTGCCCGGCACGCTCGACGACGGGCTCGACGACGCGGCGCTCGTCGCGGCGGCGGCGGACGTCGGGTTCCCCCTGCTCGTCAAGCCCGTCGCGGGCGGCGGCGGCAAGGGCATGGAGGTCGTGCGCGCCGCGGACGAGCTGCCGGGCGCGCTGGCGTCGGCCCGCCGGGTCGCCGCGGCGTCGTTCGGCGACGACGGGCTCCTGCTCGAGCGGCTCGTCGAGCGGCCGCGGCACATCGAGGTGCAGGTGCTCGCCGACGCGCACGGCGCCGTCGTGCACCTGGGCGAGCGCGAGTGCACGCTGCAGCGCCGCCACCAGAAGGTGGTGGAGGAGGCGCCGTCCCCCGCCGTCGACGACGCGACCCGGGCCCGGCTCGGGGAGGCGGCCTGCGCGGTGGCGCGGTCGGTGGGCTACGTCGGCGCGGGGACCGTCGAGTTCCTCGTGCCCGGCGACGACCCCGGCGCGTTCTGGTTCATCGAGATGAACACCCGCCTGCAGGTGGAGCACCCCGTGACCGAGCTGGTCACCGGTCTCGACCTCGTGGAGCAGCAGCTGCGTGTCGCGGCGGGGGAGCCGCTCGGCCTCGCGCAGGGCGACGTCCGGCTGGACGGTCACGCCGTCGAAGCCCGCCTGTACGCCGAGCAGCCCGCGCGGGGGTTCCTGCCTGCCGCCGGCCGGGTGCTGCGCTACGACGACGCCGGCGCCCCCGCCGGCCCGGGGGCCACGCCCCTGCGGCTGGACAGCGGCCTGCTGGCGGGCGCCGAGGTGACCGGCGACTACGACCCGATGCTCGCGAAGGCCGTGGCCTGGGCGCCCACCCGCGCCGAGGCGATCGCACGGCTCGACGGGCTGCTGGCCGGCGTCGTCGTGCTGGGCGTCGAGACCAATGCCGGCTTCCTGCGCGACCTGCTCGCCGACGACGACGTACGCGCCGGCCGCCTCGACACCGGGCTCATCGACCGCTTCGTGACGGAGCGGTCCGCTGCACCGGGTGCCGCGGAGGCGCGGACGCCCGGCAGGTCGCTGGTCGCGGCGGCGCTGCTCGCCGTCGGCGCCGGTTCCCCTGCGGCGACCGGCCCGTGGGCCGCCGCCGACGGCTGGCGGCTCAACGGCGCGCCCGCGCCGCGCCGCGCGGTGCTCGTCGACGCGGCGGGCGCGGAGCACGCCGTCACCGTCACCGGGACACCCCACGACGCCGTCGTCACCGTCGACGACGAGCCGGTCCGCGCCTCCTTGCGCACCCTCGGCGGCACGGCCGGCGGACGCCACCTGCTCACCGTCGACGGCGTCACCCGCACCCTGGTCGCCGCGGGGAGCGGGAGACACGCCCACGACACGCCGGGCGACGGGGCCGACCGCCCGCTCACGGCAGCGCCGGCGGTGGTGTGGACGCACCTCGACGGGCGGACGTCGTCGTGCACGGTGCTCGACCGGGCGGCGCTGGCCGCACGACGGCGGGCGGAGCGCGCGCTCGGCGACGACGGCGCGGCGGGCGGAGCGACCCGCGCACCGGTGCGCGTCGCGATGCCCGGCACGGTGTCCGCCGTGCCCGTCGCGGACGGCGACGTCGTCGCCGCCGGCCAGCCCGTCGTCGTCGTCGAGGCGATGAAGATGGAGCACCCGCTGCTCGCGCCCGTCGGCGGCGTCGTGCGCCTCGACGTGCGCGCCGGCGACCAGGTGCGCCTCGACCAGGTGGTCGCCGTCGTCGATCCGACCGCCGAACAGCCTGTCGACCCACCCGTCGACACCCCCGAAGACCACGCTCCCGCGCCGGCAGACCCCGCCGTGGCGGCAGCACACTCCGACACCCGAGGAGCGTCATGATCAGCGAGACCCAGTCCACCGTGCTCAGCGACGAGCAGCGGAAGCTCAGCGCCGTGGTGCGCGAGTTCGCGGACCAGGTGGTGGCGCCGGCTGCCTACCGGTACGACACCGAGCGGCGCCTGCCGGTCGAGATCATCGAGCAGATGGGCGAGCTGGGGCTGTTCGGCCTGCCGTTCCCGGTGGACGTCGGCGGGCAGGGCAAGGACTACGTGTCCCTGTGCCTCGCGGTCGAGGCGCTCGCGCGGGTGGACCAGTCGATCGCGGTGACGCTCGAGGCGGGCGTCGGGCTGGGCATCATGCCGATCTTCCGGCACGGCACGGACGAGCAGAAGCAGCGCTGGCTGCCCGACCTGGTCAACGGCCGTGCGCTCGCCGCCTTCGGCCTCACGGAGGCGGGGGCGGGGTCGGACGCCGGTGCCACGCGCACCACCGCGCGGCTCGACGAGGGTACGGGCGAGTGGGTGATCGACGGCTCCAAGCAGTTCATCACCAACTCCGGCACGCCGATCACCAGCGTCCTCACGGTCACCGCGGTGACCGGGACGCGCACGGGTGCGGACGGTGCGACCCATCCCGAGCTCTCGTCGTTCCTCGTGCCGGCGGGCACGGCGGGCCTCACGGTGGGCCCCAGCTACGACAAGGTCGGCTGGCACACCTCCGACACGCACCCCCTGACGCTCGACGGCGTCCGCGTCCCGACCGGCAACCTGCTGGGCGAGCAGGGGCGCGGGTACGCGAACTTCCTGCGCGCGCTCGACGAGGGCCGCATCGCCTTCGCCGCCCTGGCCACGGGGGCCGCGCAGGGCTGCCTCGAGGAGGCGCTGCGCTACGCGAAGGAGCGGGAGGTCTTCGGCCACGCGATCGGCAGCAACCAGCACATCGCGTTCACGCTGGCCCGGATGCAGGCGCGCGTGCACTCCGCGCGGCTGTGCTGGCTGGACGCCGCCCTCAAGCAGGTGCACGGCAAGCCGTTCAAGGCGGAGGCGTCCGTCGCGAAGCTGGTGGGCGGGGAGGCCGCGATGGCGAACGCCCGCGACGCGTCGCAGATCTTCGGGGGCTACGGCTTCCTCAACGAGAACGCGGTGGCGCGGCACTACCGGGACGCCAAGATCCTCGAGGTGGGCGAGGGCACCACGGAGGTGCAGCTCATGGTCATCGCCCGGGACCTGGGGCTGGCGTCGTGAGCACGAGCGAGGAGGGAGCACGTCATGCGTGACGAGGTGCAGCGCGGGCTGTACTACGACGAGCTGGAGCCGGACGTGCGGTACGTGCACCGGCCGGGCCGGACGATGACGGAGGCGGACGACGTGCTGTTCACGTCCGTCACGATGAACCCGCAGGGGCTGCACCTGGACGCGGCGTGGGCGGCGACGCAGCCGTTCGGCCGCCCCCTGGTGAACTCGATGCTCACGCTGGCCACGCTGGTGGGGCTGTCGGTCGCGCACCTGACGCGCGGCACCCTCGTGGCGAACCTCGGCTTCACGGAGGTGGCGTTCCCGCACCCGATGTTCCACGGCGACACGCTGTACGGGGAGACGACGGTCGTCGACCGGCGGCTGTCGCGCTCGCGCCCCGGCACGGGCGTCGTGACCGTCGAGCACGTGGGCCGCAACCAGGACGGCGAGGTCGTGGCGAAGGCGGGGCGGACGATGCTGATGTGGACGCGCGAGGGCCACGAGGAGCACGAGCACAGGAACGCCAGCGAGCACGGCGGGGGCGTGCTGTGAACCCCGCCCCGTTCACGCTCGGCCCGGCGCTCCTGTTCTGCCCGGCCGACCGGCCCGACCGGTTCGCCAAGGCCCTGGACCGCGCCGACGCGGCGATCCTCGATCTCGAGGACGCCGTCGCGCCCGGGCGCAAGGAGGCGGCCCGCGCCGCGCTGGTGGACACGGTGCTGGACCCGGAACGGGTGATCGTGCGCGTCAACGCGGTCGGCACCCCGGAGCACGACGCCGACCTCGCCGCCCTGGCCCGCACGCCGTACCGCACGGTGATGCTGCCGAAGGCGGATGGCCGGTTCGTCGGCCCGCTGCTCGCGCCGGACGGCGGCCCGTACGCCGTCGTCGCGCTGTGCGAGACGGCGGCGGGCGTGCTCGCCGCGCCCGCCCTGGCCGCACGGCCCGACGTCGTCGCGCTCGCGTGGGGCGCCGAGGACCTGGTGGCGTCGCTGCACGGCACCTCCAGCCGGTTCGTCGACGGCGGCTACCGCGACGTCGCGCGGCACGCGCGGTCGGCGGTGCTGCTCGCGGCCGGCGCGGCGGGTAAGGCCGCGATCGACGCCGTGCACCTCGAGCTCGACGACCTCGCGGGCCTGCGGGCCGAGGCACAGGACGCCGCGGCCAGCGGGTTCGTCGCGTCGCTGTGCGTGCATCCGAGCCACGTCGCCGTCGTGCGCGCCGCGTTCGCGCCGTCCGACGCCGAGGTGGAGCGGGCGCGCGAGGTGCTCGCCGCGGCGTCCGGCCGGGCGGAGGCGCTCGCGGACCTGCCCGCCGGCAGGGCCGTCGACTCCGGCGTGCTCACCGTCGGTGGCCAGATGGTCGACGCGCCGCTGCTGCGGCACGCCGAGGCCGTGCTGCGCCGGTCCGAGCAGGCGGAGCAGAGCGCGGAAGTCACTCCCGACGGCCCCGCCGTCGGACGTACGGTCGAGGAGAACGGGGGACGACGATGACGGTGTCGAGGACGGTGGACCGGCTGCAGCCCAGCGCCGTGGCCGCGCTGGACGGCCTGCTGCACGACGGCATGACCATCGCCGTCGGCGGGTTCGGCCTGAGCGGCAACCCGAACGACCTCATCGAGGCGGTGCGCGACTCCGGGGTGAAGGACCTGACGGTCGTGTCGAACAACATGGGCGTGGACGGCAAGGGGCTCGGCATCCTGCTGGAGAACGACCAGGTGCGGCGGGTGCTGTCGTCGTACGTGGGGGAGAACAAGCTGTTCGCGCAGCAGTACCTGGACGGCGCGCTCGAGGTGGAGTTCGTGCCGCAGGGCACGCTCGCCGAGCGGCTGCGCGCGGGAGGCGCGGGCATCCCTGCGTTCTACACGCCCACCGGGGTCGGCACGCCCGTCGCCGAGGGCAAGCCGGTCGACGAGATCGACGGACGGCGGTACGTGCTGGAGCGCGCCATCGTGGCGGACCTGTCCCTGGTGCACGCGCGCCGCGCGGACCGGTTCGGCAACCTCGTCTACCGGTACACGGCGCGGAACTTCAACCCGGTCATCGCCACGGCCGGGCGGGTCACCGTGGTCGAGGCGGAGGAGATCACCGACGAGCCGATCGACCCGGACGTCGTCGTGACGCCGGGCATCTACACGCACCGCCTGGTGCTCGCTCGCGAGCGGGTCAAGGACATCGAGCAGCGCACGGTGCGCCCCGCACCGGTGAGCAGCGTGGGCGACACGACGACGGCGGGAGGTGCGGCATGACCTGGACGCGCGACGAGATGGCCGCCGTGGCTGCCGCCGAGCTGCAGGACGGCGACTACGTCAACCTCGGCATCGGCATCCCGACGCTGGTGGCGAACCACCTGCCGCCCGGCGTGGGGATCACGCTGCAGAGCGAGAACGGGCTGCTCGGCATCGGGCCGTTCCCGGTCGAGGGCACCGAGGACGCGGACCTCATCAACGCGGGCAAGCAGACGGTCACCGCGGTCGCCGGCGCGAGCTTCTTCGACGCCGCCGACTCGTTCGCCATGATCCGCGGCGGCCACATCGACATCGCGATCCTCGGCGCGCTGCAGGTGTCCGCGACCGGCGACCTGGCGAGCTGGACCGTGCCCGGCAAGCTCGTCAAGGGCATGGGCGGCGCGATGGACCTCGTCGTGGGGGCGCGGCGCATCGTCGCGCTCATGGACCACGTGGCCCGCGACGGGTCGCCCAAGCTGCGCCGGCGCTGCACGCTGCCGCTCACGGGGGAGGGCGTCGTCGACCGGATCGTCACCGACCGCGCCGTCCTGGACGTCACCGACCACGGCCTCGAGGCCGCGTTCGTGCTGCGGCGGCTGGCGCCGGGCGTGACCGTCGACGAGGTGCGCGAGGCGACCGAGGCGGAGCTGGTCGTGGATTTGGAGGAGGATCCGGAAGACGACGCCGGGACGGGCGACGGCTCGGCCGCGGCGGTGGAGGAGGGACGACGATGACCGTGATCGTGGGGTACCGGCGGACGCCGTTCGTGCGTTCGAACGGGGCGTTCGCGTCCGTGCCGGCGACGACGCTCGGCGCGCACGCGCTGGCTGCGGCGCTCGCGGCGGCGGGCGTGGAGCCGGGGGAGGTGGACGTCGTCGTCGGCGGGCAGGTGCTGCAGGGCGGCGCCGGTCAGAACCCGGCCCGGCAGGCGGGCGTCGGCGCGGGAGTGCCGATGACCGTGCCGGCCGTGACGCTCAACGCCGTCTGCCTGTCCGGGGCGGAGGCGGTGGTGCAGGCGCACCGGCTGATCTCGGGCGGCGAGGCGAAGGTCGTCGCGGTGGTCGGGATGGAGTCGATGACCTTGGCGCCGCACGCGTGGGTCGGCTCGCGCGCCGGGAAGAAGTTCGGTCCGGTCGAGCTGATCGACACGATGGCGCACGACGGGCTCACCGATGCGTTCGAGCACGACTCGATGGGGCTGAGCACCGAGCGGCACGGCGAGGCGATGGCCGCCGCGGCCTGGAACACGCGCGAGGCGCAGGACGCGCTGGCGGTCGCGTCGCACACGCGGGCCGCCAAGGCGGCGGACCTGCTGGCCGAGGAGATCGCGCCCTACGACGTCCCCGGCCGCCGCGGCACCGTGCGGGTGGAGGCCGACGACGGCGTGCGCCCGGACTCCACGCTCGACGGACTGGGCCGGCTGCGGCCGGCGTTCCGCGAGGGCGGCACCATCACGGCCGGCAACGCGTCGCAGATCTCCGACGGCGCGGCGGCCCTGGTGCTCGCGGCGGACGACGTGGCGGCGGCACGCGGGCTGTCCGGCGTCCGCGTGCGCTCCCACGCGCTCGTCGCGGGGCCCGACGTCGGTCTGCACGCGCAGCCGGCGAACGCGATCGCCGCCGCCTGCGAGCGGGCGGGCCTGTCCCCGCGCGACCTCGGCGCCCTGGAGATCAACGAGGCGTTCGCGGCGGTCGTGCTCGCGTCGGTCGACATGCTCGGCCTCGACCCCGAGCTGGTGAACGCGCACGGGGGCGCCATCGCGCTGGGCCACCCCATCGGGGCGTCCGGCGCGCGCGTCGTGGGGCACCTCGCCCGGCGGCTGGAGCTGCTCGGGCCGGGGTCCGTGGGCGCCGCCGCGCTGTGCGGGGGCGGGGGCCAGGGGTCGGCGGTGCTGCTGGAGGCGTGACGGCGCCGTCTCCGCGTCGCGGCGGCAGTTCGCGCTCACGTCGGCAGTTCGAACTGCCGCGCTGAGTCCGAACTGCCGCCGCGAACGTCAGGGCATCGCGGTGCGGCGCGATCGTTCCTGGTCGCTCGGTGGCCCGGACCCGGGGCGGCCGGGCAGGATGGTGCGTCGTGACGACGACGCGCGACTCCCGACCTCCCCGCATCCTGATCCTCGCCGGCCGCGGCCGCCACGAGGACCCCTGGCACGACCACGCGGCGACGTCGCACCGGCTGGCGCTGGTGCTCTCGGGCCTGGACCTGACGACCGGCGCCCCGGAGGTCGTCGTGCGCTCGACGTTCCCCGACGGCCTCGACGACCTGGACGACGTCGACCTGCTCGTCGTCAACGCGGGCACGCCGTGGCCGGGGCTGCGGGAGGCGGGCATCGGCCCTGACGACGCGGCCTGGGCGCCGTTCCACGCACGCCTCGACGCGTGGGCGCGTGCCGGCGGACGGATCCTCGCGGTGCACCAGGCGGCGAACGCGTTCGGCGACCACGCGGAGTGGGAGGAGGTGCTCGGCGGCCGGTGGGTACCGGGGGAGTCGATGCACCCGCCGCTGGGCCCCACCACGGTGCCGCTGGCGGTGGGGGCGCACCCGATCACGGAGGGGCTCGGGGCCGTGGACGTGGTCGACGAGCGGTACTGCCACCTGCGCGTGGCGCCGTCGTCGCAGGTGCTGGGCTGGGTGGTCGGCGACGACGGGGAGCGGCACCCCGCCGTCTGGGTCGCCGACGCGCACGGCGGCCGCACCGTGTACTCCGGGCTGGGGCACGACGTCCGCGCCTACGACTCGCCGTCCCACGCCGAGCTCCTGCGCCGCGCGGCCTCCTGGCTGCTGGAGGGCTGACGGGGTGCGAGTCTTCCTCATCGCCGCGCTGTTCGTGACCCTCGCGGGCGCGTCGGTCTACGTGATCGAGGCGCTCGCGCCCGACCTCTCTCCGTTCGGCCGGTTCCTGGTCAACGTGCCGATCTTCATGGGCGGCGGGTGGGCCGTCCGGGCTGCCGCGGAGCGCCGTCGTCGAGAGCGCGCACGCGACCGGATATCTTGACGTCGAGATACTTCCTGCGACGAGGAGACGACATGCGGCTGCATCACGTGCAGGTGGCCTGCCCGCCGGGCGGCGAGGACGCCGCCCGCGCCTTCTACGGCACCGGGCTCGGCCTGACCGAGGTGGCGAAGCCCCCGGAGCTGGCGGGACGCGGCGGCTGCTGGTTCCGGGGGTTCGACGGCGACGGTACCGTCGCCGCCGAGATCCACGTCGGCGTGGAGGACCCGTTCGCCCCGGCACGCAAGGCGCACCCGGCCCTCGTGGTCGACGACGTCGCCGTCCTCGACGCGACCGCGGACCGGCTGGAGGCCGCGGGCTTCGCCGTCGACCGCTCCGAGCGCGGGACGTTCGCGGGGTACCTGAGGTTCCACACGCGGGACGGCGCGGGCAACCGCGTCGAGGTGCTCGCCCCTGCCTGAGGGGCTGAGCGGCCGCGGGCGGCCGCGCCCGGACCGGCGTCAGCTCTGGTTCGGCAGCGGGTGGCCCTCCGACGCCTGCACGACGACGATCCCCTGCCCGGTGAGGCCGAGCTGGTACGCCTCGCCCGACCCGCGGCCGATGGCGGCGCCGAGCTTCGCCGTCTTGCGCACGGTGCTGGTGAGGGTCGTGGACCAGAGCACCACGCTCTGCATGTCGACGTAGGTGGGCTCGTCGACCTCGAGCACCACGGGCGTGCCGTAGGCGGTGACGGCGAGCGCGCCGGAGCCGGTGAACGTGGTGTTGAACAGCCCGCCGCTGAGCACCGACGCGCCCTGCACGCGGTTGATGTCCCAGGTCAGCGAGCTCTCGAACGCGAGGATGTTGCTGCCCGAGACGGTGACGCTCTCGTTCTCCAGGTACAGCACGAACACCTCGTCGGCGTCCTGGGCGAGGAACACGTCGCCGCTCCCGGCGACCTTCATCAGCGACATGCCCTCGCCGGTGAACGCCTTCTTGAAGAGCTTGGTCATGCCGCCCGCGCCCTCGTAGGCGAAGTCGACGTCGCCCTGGTAGGCGACCATCGACCCCTGCTTGGCGTAGAAGAACCCGCCGGAGCCGGCGAGGTCGACCTTGAGCATCCGGGGGTTGACGAGCTGGAAGCTGCCGGGCTCGCCCTGCGGCTCGGTGTGGTGGAAGAGGCTGCTGCGCATGGTGGACATCCTGTCGTCACCCCCGCAGTGCCCACCACTGGAGCAGCATGATGGTCTTGCCGTCGACGATGCGGCCGTCGCGGACCATGGCCAGGGCGTCGTCGCGGTGGAGCTCGACGGCCTCGATGTCCTCGCCCTCGTGGGCGACGCCGCCGCCGGGCCCGACACGGTCGCCCGGGGTGTAGGAGGCGGCGTAGAAGTGGACCTTCTCGGTGACCGACCCGGGGCTCATGTACGCGGTGAAGACGTGCGCGACCGGGCCGACGGCGACGCCGAGCTCCTCGGCGACCTCGCGGCGGATCGCGGTCTCGGGGTCGTCGTCGTCGAGCAGGCCCGCGGCCGTCTCGATCAGCATGCCGTCCGGGTGGTCGTTGACGTACGCCGGGAACCGGAACTGGCGGGTGAGCAGCACGGTGGACCGCGCGTCGTCGTGCAGGAGGATCGTGGCGCCGTCCCCGCGGTCGTAGGTTTCCCGCTCGAGGGTGTGCCAGTTCCCGTCGCGCCGGCGATGGTCGAACGTCGTGCGGCGCAGCACGTGCCAGCCCCGGGAGGTGAGCTCGACGTCGCGCACGACGACGTCCGGGTTGCGGCGCAGGTCCCGTCCGGCCCGGTCGAGGCCCGTCCGGCCGCGGTGGTCGGGGACGTCGACGCCGGGGAGGCCGCTCACCGGTCGGCGTCCGCGAGGCGCGGCACGTCGGCGACGTCGTAGTAGACGGGGAGGCCCCGGCTCTCGGCGATCGCGACGTCCTGGTCGGCCCCGGTCGACTCGCCGGGGAGCCGGAGCACGGCGTCGCAGTGCTGCAGCAGCCGCTGCGCCGTCGGGTAGAGCACGTCGTCCGCGAGGTCGTCGTCCAGCGTGGCGCCGGCCGAGCGCAGCACCGGCAGCGCCACCCACTCGCCGATCATGGGGACGTGCCCGGCGGCGAAGAGGGGCCAGGCGGCCTCCTCGAGCCGGCGCAGGTTGGCCTCCATCGCGGCGGGGTCGCCGTCGGTGCCGGAGCGGTAGGGGCCGGCGACGAGGATGAGCAGTGGTCGGGTCATACCCGTAGACTAGACACAAACATGCAGCACTACGAAGAAACGAGAAACGCCATGTTGGCTGCCGAGAGGCGTGACCACCTCCTCGAGACCCTCCGTCGCGACGGCAAGGTCGTGGCCAAGACGGTCGCGGCGGAGCTCGGCCTGTCGGAGGACAGCATCCGGCGCGACCTGCGCGAACTGGCGGCCGAGGGACTGTGCCAGCGCGTCTACGGAGGCGCGCTGCCGGTCTCCCCGGCGGTCGTCGACTACGCCGGCCGGCAGCAGGTCTCGGTGGCGGGCAAGGAGCTCGTCGCCGCGGCGGCGGTGCGGCTGATCGACCCGGGGAGCACGGTGATCCTCGACGGCGGGACGACGGCGCTCGCGGTGGCACGGGCGCTCCCGCCGGACCTGGAGTGCACCGTGGTCACGCACAGCCCGACCGTGGCGACGGCGCTGGTCGCGCACCCTGTGGCCGAGGTCTTCGTCCTCGGCGGCCGGCTCTTCAAGCACTCCGCGGTGGCGAGCGGAGCGGCCGCGGTCGAGGCTGCGCAGCGGGTCTCCGCCGACGTCTTCCTCCTCGGGGTCACCGGCATCCACCCCGACGCCGGGCTCACCACCGGCGACCCGGACGAGGCCGCCATGAAGCGGGCGCTGGCCGGCCGCGCCGCGGAGACGTTCGTGCTGGGCTCGTCGGAGAAGATCGGCGCCGCGTCCCCGTTCGAGGTGATCGGTTTCGACGCCGTCGCGGGTGTCGTCACGGACGCCGACCCGGGCTCCGACGTCATGGCCCGCTTGGGCGAGCTCGTGCGCGTCGTCGGGGCGGACGCATGACCGAGCCGGGCAAGAACGTGCACGACCGTGCGCGGCCACGTGAGCAGGGCGGCCCGGGGATTCCTGGACGTCCTGGCCGGGTGACGGCGCGCCACGCCCCGCCGCCTCGTGCTCAGACGGCGCCCGGGAACCCGGCCTGCCGCCACGCCTCGTAGACGACGATGGACGCGGCGTTGGTGAGGTTGAGCGAGCGCCGGCCGGGCAGCATGGGGATCTTCACGCGGTCGGTGACGCGCGGGTGGTCCATCGCCTCGGCGGGCAGGCCGGTCGGCTCGGGGCCGAAGAGCAGGACGTCGCCGGGGCGGTAGTCGACGTCCGTGTAGGTGGTGTCGGCGTGCGCGGTGAAGGCGAAGACGCGCGCTTCGGGCAGGGCGTCGAGCGCGGCGTCGAACGTCGGGTGCACGTCCATGACGGCGAGGTCGTGGTAGTCCAGCCCGGCGCGCTTGAGCTTCGCCTCGGACAGGTCGAAGCCCAGCGGCTCCACGAGGTGCAGCCGCGCTCCGGTGACGGCGGCGAGGCGGATGGCGGAGCCCGTGTTCCCCGGAATCCGGGGCTCGTAGTACACGACGTGGGCGAACGGGGACGCGGGCACGGGCGGGAGCTGGTCGGGCACGGGCCCGATTCTCCCACCGGCCGTGCGCGGGGCCGGACGTCGTGCCGCGGCACCCGATGACGGGAGGCCCCTCCCGCCCCTAGGCTCCCTTGATGGCGGAGATTCCGGCGGTGATGAAGGCGGTCCAGCTCGTCGGCCACGGGGGCCTCGGCCGGCTGGTGTACCGCGAGGACGTGCCCACGCCCGCGCCCGCCGCGGGCGAGGTCCTGATCGACGTGCACGCGTGCGGCATGAACAACACGGACGTGTGGGTCCGCGAGGGCGCGTACGGCACGGAGACGGACCCGGGCTCCGTCTCGACGTGGAGACGCGGCAGATCCACGCTCACCTTCCCCCGGATCCAGGGCGCGGACACCGTCGGCGTGATCGCCGCCGTCGGCGACGGCGTGCCCGCCGGCCGGGTCGGGGAGCGCGTCGTCGTGGACTTCAGCATCTACCACCGGCCCGAGGGCGACGACAGCCTGGCGGACATCGACTACATCGGTCACGGCCGCGACGGCGGGTACGCCGAGTACATGACCGCCCCCGCCGAGAACGCCTACGAGATCACGACCGACATCGCCGACGCCGAGCTCGCGACGTTCTGCTGCGCCTACCTCACCGCGGAGCAGATGCTCGACCGGGCGCGGCTGGCCGCGGGGGAGCGGGTGCTCGTGACGGGGGCGTCCGGCGGCGTGGGGTCGGCGATCGTGCAGCTGGCCCGCGTGCGCGGTGCCGTCCCGTACGCCGTGACGAGCGCCGGCAAGGAGGAGGCGCTGCGGCAGATCGGGGCACAGGACGTCGTGCTGCGCGACGCCGGCGACCTCGTCGCCGAGGTGGGGCGGGTGGTGGACGGTCCGGTCGACGTCGTCGCCGACCTGGTGGCCGGGCCCATGTTCAACGACCTGCTGCGCATCCTGCGGCCCGAGGGGAGGTACACGACGGCGGGCGCGATCGGCGGCCCGGTCGTGCAGCTCGACCTGCGCACCATGTACCTCAAGCAGCTCGAGCTGCACGGGTCGTCGCAGGGCACGCGCACCGCCTTCCGGCGGCTGGTGCGCTACATCTCCGACGGCGAGATCCGTCCGCTCCTGGACCGCACGTTCCGGCTCTCCGACCTGCACGACGCGCAGCGCGCGTTCCTGGCGAAGTCCTACGTCGGCAAGCTCGTCGTCGTGCCGGACCGGCACTGGGACGGCGTGGGGGCACGGTATGCGCAGCCGTGAGCGCACCATCGAGCTGATCGACGCGCAGTCCGGCGGCGACGTCAGCCGGGTCGTCATGTCCGGCGTCGAGCCGCTGCCCGGGCGGACCGTGCTGGAGAAGGCGCGCTACCTGGAGCAGCAGGGCGACGGGCTGCGCCGCCTGCTGCTGTCGGAGCCGTACGGCGACCCGGCCATGTCGGTCGACCTGATCGTCGAGCCCAGCGACCCGCGGGCGCAAGCCGGCTACGTGATCATGGAGGCGATGGGGTACCCGTTGTACTCGGGCTCCAACACGATCTGCACGGCCACCGCCCTGCTGCAGAGCGGGGCCATCCCGCTGCGCGACGGCGACGGGCTGCAGGACGTGACGCTGGAGTCCCCGGCGGGCCTGGCACGGGTGAGCGCCCGGGTGATCGACGGGCGGGTCGTGTCCATCACCACCGAGGGCGAGCCGGCGTACGTGGCCGACGAGGCGTTGAGCGTCGAGGTGCCGTACCACGGCGACGTGCTGTTCGACCTCGTGTGGAGCGGCGCGTACTACGCCCTGGTCGACGCGTCCCGCTACGGGTTCGACATCGGCCCGACGGAGCAGGTGGCGCTCACCGCGTTCGGGGACGCCTTCGTCCGCGCGGCCCGACCCGGCCTGCGCCAGGAGCACCCCGACCTGGGCGACGTCGGGCCGCTGCCGTTCGCGCACTTCATGGGGCCGCTGCGCCAGGTCGGCGACGGCCGCTGGGAGTCCCCGTCCGCCACGTACGTGCACCCTGGCGTGCTCTGCCGGAGCCCCACCGGCACCGGTACGTCGGCGCGGCTCGCGCTCATGGCGCAGCGCGGGGAGATCCGCGACGGCGAGTCGCTGGAGACGGTCTCGCCGCGCGGCAGCCGGTTCGTGGGCACCGTGCTGGAGCGCACCCGCGTGGGCGACTACCCGGCGCTGCGCTCCGCCGTCACCGGCGCGGCCCGCGTGATGGCGCGCTCGCAGATCACGGTCGACCTCGACGACCCGCTCGTGGACGCCTCGGACCTCGAGCCGCTGCTCACGCCGCCCGCCGACCGGCCCGGTGACGCCGGGTGACCCTCCGGCCACGAGGGGCGCCGGAGGGTCACCGTCGCGTCACGCCTGGACGAACGCCACGAGGTCCTTGGTGAACTCGTCCTCGTACGCCCCGACGATGCCGTGCGGTGCGCCCGGGTAGACCTTGAGCGTCGCGTCGGCGAGGATCTCGGCCGACCGCACGGCCGCCGCCTTGATCGGCACGATCTGGTCGTCGTCGCCGTGCGCCACGAAGACCGGGACGTCGATCGCGCGCAGGTCGTCGGTGTAGTCGACCTCCGAGAACTGCGCGATGCAGTCGTACGCGGGCTTCAGGCCGGCCTGCATCGAGAGCCGCCAGAACTGCTCGATCGCGCCCTGGGAGACGTTCGCCCCCTCGCGGTTCGCGCCGAAGAACGGGACGGCGAGCTCGCGGTAGTACTGCGAGCGGTCGGTCCGCACGCCCTCCCGGATGCCGTCGAACACCGCGATCGGGGTGCCGTCCGGGTTCTCCGGCGTCTGCACCATCAGCGGGGGCACGGCGCCGACGAGGACCGCCTTGCGCACGCGGGCCGAGCCGTGGCGCGCCAGGTAGTGGGCCACCTCCCCGCCGC
This sequence comes from Isoptericola sp. NPDC056618, assembly GCF_042792715.1. NCBI lineage: Bacteria > Bacillati > Actinomycetota > Actinomycetes > Micrococcales > Promicromonosporaceae > Isoptericola > Isoptericola sp. NPDC056618. Next base: position 26,826 of record NZ_JBHTVZ010000017.1, read on the forward strand.
CGGTCGAGTGACCCACGAGCACGACGTCCGTCAGGTCGAGCTGGTCCAGCAGCGCGGCGAGGTCGTCCGCGTAGTGGTCCATGTCGTTGCCGTCGCCCGTCTGCGTGGAGCGACCGTGACCGCGTCGGTCGTGCGCGACGGCGCGGAAGCCGGCGTCGGCGACCGCCATCATCTGGCGGTCCCAGGCGTCAGCGTTGAGCGGCCACCCGTGCGAGAACACGACCGGGGTGCCGGTGCCCCAGTCCTTGTAGAAGATCTCGACGGGACCGGACGAGCTGTCGGAAGTGGTGATGAAAGGCATCACAGCCCCTTTTCCTTGAGCCACGCGAGCGCGGCGTCCGCGACCTCGGCCCAGCCGTGGTCGATGGTGAGCGAGTGTCCCCGGTCGGGGAACTCGACGAGGTCGGTGACGGCGCCGGAGTGCTTCCGGTGGATCCTCGCGGAGGTGCGCGTCAGGGACGCGGGCGCCGTGTGATCCATGCCGCCACCGATGAACAGGAGCGGACCGCGGTCCGCGTCGCGGGTGTCGACCCGCGCGGGAGATCCCGGCAGCAGGTTCGCCGCCGCGTCCTCGAACAGAGGTCTGCCGGGAGAGGGGATCGTCCACTGGTCGTAGAGCGCAGCGGCCTCGTCGTCCGAGAGCTCGTTGGCGAAGCCGTACCGGAACTCCTCCGGGGTCAGCGCGACGGTGCCCCGGAAGCTGGCGGGGGTCGTCAGCGCGACGGCGGCCACCCGCAGCGAGCTCGGCGGAAGGAGGATGTTCCCGCGCAGGGGTGCCGGGTCGATCGCGACCGCCGCGGCCACCCGGTCCTCGGTGAGCAGGCGCTGGGCGACGAGTCCGCCGAACGAGTGCCCGACGACGACGGGCCGAGGGTCGAGACCGTCGACGTACAGGCCGTCGAGGACGTCGGCGTAGTGCGCCACGACGTCGTCGATGCCCACGCCGCCCGCGAGCTCGGGGTGCTCCCTCGCCTCCGCCACGGTGGCGGGGGCGCCGGGCCACCCCGGGTTGTGCGGGTCGTACCCGGCCTCCGCGAAGCGGTCCATCCACGGCGTCCACGAGTCGGCGTGGAGCCACAGGCCGTGGACGAAGACCACGGCACGGCGGGACGCGCTGAACTCGGTCATGGTGTGTCTCCCAGGGGTCGGAGACCTCACCCTCACCCGCGGGGGTGGCCGGCCGCTTCTGTCAGATGACTGGTCCCGCTCCGGGGACTCCGGCGTCGACCAGGTCGCGCAGCTGGCCGCGCGACGTCACGCCGAGGAGCGGGAACACCCGGTAGAGGTGGAACCCGACCGTCCGCGGGGACAGGAAGAGCCGCTCCGCGATCTCCCGGTTGCTGCGTCCCTCGGCCGCCAGCCGCACGATGCGGCGCTGCTGCGGCGTGAGCTGCGCGAGGGCGTCGGGCGTGCGCTCCGCCACCGCGACCCCGGCGGCGCGGAGCTCGGCGCTCGCCCGGTCCGCGAACGAGGCGGCGCCGATCCGCAGGAAGGTCTCGCGTGCGGCGCTGAGCTCGGTCCGTGCCTCGCTCACGCGCTGCAGGCGCCGCAGCCGCTCGCCGAGGTCGAGCCGGACGAGGGCACGCTCGAACGGCCAGGTGGCGCCGGCAGGGTCGGCCAGCGCGGCGCGGTACTCGCCCACCGCGTCGTCGGGGGAGGCCAGCAGGGCGCGGGCGTGGTGCAGCAGGGCCGCCACCCGCGGCCCCGGGGCGCCGCCGACGTGTGCCGTGACGGCGGAGAGCACCTGGGCCGCGTCCGCGAGCCGCTCGGGCCGGTCCGCGCGAGCGGCGGCGGAGGCGAGCAGCGCGATCCCGTGCACCGAGGCGTGCCGGTGGGTGGGCCGCCCGTCGGGGGCGAAGGTCCGGCGGAGGGCGTCGTAGGCGGCCTCGGGCTCGCCGGCGACCAGGGAGGCAAGACCGAGCGCCTGTCGCGCACGCACCTCCACGGACCGGGTCGCCCCCGGCCCCACGTCGGCGAGCGCGTGCTGCGCGAGGTCCCGGGCCTCCTCCGTCCTGCCCCGGCCGGCGGCGAGCAGGGCGGCCGTCTCGACCGCGGCCGCCCGCACGACCGGCATCCCCGTCGCCTCCGCGACGCGCACCGCGTCCTCGACGTGCCCCTGGGCGTCGTCCCACCTGCCGAGCTCGTGCAGCGCAGCGGCGAGGGTCGCCGTGACGAGGGCGTTGGCCCCCTGCGTGGGACCGTGGGAGAACAGCTCCAGCAGCTCGCCGAGCAGCCGCGCGGCCAGCCCGGTCTCGTCGAGCATCCACGCCGCCCCGCCGAGCACGTTGAGCTCGCTGATGCCGGGGTGCGTGGCCGCCCGGACCGCGCCGTCCAGCGTGGCGCGCGAGGCCGGGGCGAACGGCGCGGCCGCGGCCCGCACCCACGCGGTCACCGGGACGGTGTCGGCCGGGTGCAGCGCCTCGAGGCAGCGCGCGACGTCGTCGATCAGCTCGTCGTCGCCGGAGTAGTAGGCCGTCACGGCGGCGGGGGCCAGCGCGGCGAGGGCCAGCGGGGGATCGGCCGCCCCCGCCCGGCGCGCGACCCTCGTCAGGCGTTCGACCGCGGCGCGGTGGCGGGGTGTCGAGGCAGCCGCCCATCCCCCGTAGAGGTCGGCCTCCCAGCGCGTGTGCTCGTCGTCGGTGACCTCGAGGGCACGGGCGGCCAGGCGCTCCACCCAGGCCGTGCGGCCCGTGTACATGGCGGCCGGCGCCGCGAGCACGAAGCGGCGCGCCGCCTCGTCCGGGTCTGCCGAGAGCTCGCCCGCGCGCTCGAGCGCGCGGGCGCTCGCGGCCCAGCCCCCTCGGTCGCGGGCCCGGTCGGCCGTGGCCTCGAGCTCGGTCGCCACGGCGGTGTCGGGGCCGACGGCGGCTGCCGCGCGGTGCCAGGCGCGCCGGTCGAGGTCGTCGACGGCCTCGGCCAGGGCCAGGTGTGCGCCGCGCCGTTCCGCGAAGGGCGCAGCGTGGTAGACCGCGGCGCGTGCCAGCGGGTGGCGGAACCGGAAGCGGGGCCCGTCCAGGTGGACGAGGCCCGCGGTCTCGGCCGGTGCCCACGCGACCAGCGGATCATCGTCCGGCACCTCACCGGCGGCGGCGAGGACGGGCGCGAGGTCGTCGCCGTCGGCCGCCGCGGCGAGGAGCAGCAGCCAGCGCGTCGGCGCGGGCAGCGCGGGGAGTCGGGAGGCGAACGCCCGCTCGATCCGCTCGTTCACCGGCCAGGGGCCGTCGGGCGGCGCGGGCGAGGGCACCGCGGCATCCGCGCGGGACAGCTCGACGAGCGCCAGGGGGTTGCCGGCCGCGTGCTGGATGAGGTCGTGCCGCACGGCCGCGGCGGGAGGGACCGGCTGCAGGTCGAGGACCCGGGCGGCGTCACTGGGGTCGAGGCTGGACAGCGTGATCGTCGGGAGGGGCTCGGGTGCCTCCGGCCGAGTGGAGAGGAGGAGAGACGTCCCTGCGGACGCGTCGGCCAGCCGCCGGGCGCAGAAGAGCAGGACGTCGCGGGAGGCGTCGTCCGCCCAGTGCAGGTCGTCGACGACGGCGAGGGTGCCGCTGTCGCCGGAGCCGTCGCTCGTGGAGGGCCCCACGTCGCCCAGGAGCGTGAGCGCCCCCGCCGCCAGGTGCAGCCGGTCCGGGACGGCCGTGGCCTCGTGCAGACCGAGGGCTGCCCCGAGCGCGCGCGCCTGCGGTGCCGGCAGGCGGTCGAGGCGGTCGAGACGCGGCAGCAGGAGCTGGTGCAGCGCGGCGAACGGCAGCTCGCGCTCGCCGCGCGCGCACCGCGCCGTGAGGACGTGCCGTCCCGCCCGGCGGGCGAGCTCGCGACCGTGCTCCAGCAGCGTCGTCTTGCCCAGTCCCGGCTCCCCGACGAGGAGCAGCACGCCGCCTGAACCCGGGGCGGCGAGGCGTTCGACGCGGGCGAGCTCGGCGTCGCGGCCCAGGATCGGGACGGGTCCGCGGGCGCTCTCGGCCCTCTGTCGCGCTGCGCTCTCCACGGGAGAATCTGACCACGCCGGCCGCGGACACGGCGCCGCGGTGCGTCCGTCGGTCGGGCGGGTCAGGCCCCGCCCTCCGCCGCGGCGGCCTCGGAGCCCGGCGCGCCGCCGGAGGTGCCGACCACCTCGCCGTCGGCGGAGAAGTCCACCGACCCGTCGTGGTAGTCGTCGGAGACCGGCACGTGGACCTGCGGGTCGCTGGGCTTCTCGTCGGCCCAGACCTCGCGCGAGACCCACAGCATCGGGTCGTCGGCGTCGTCGATCCCGGTGAGGCGCTCCGTCTCGTCGAACAGCGGCGGCAGGGTCTCCCAGCCGATCTCCGAGGCGTCGAACAGCTGTCGGGGAACGTCCTCGGGCTCCGGCTGGATGAGCGACGCGCCCTCGCGGGTCGCCTCGCCGTCGCGGTACTGCCACTCGTCGGTCGTGGTGGCCCCCGGCGAGGTGGGGGCCGTGACCCGCACCCACTGGTCGAAGACGTAGACCTCCGTGACCTCGTCCCCCGACAGCGCGAGCACGGCGTCGATCGCGGGCCGCAGGTTCCCCGGGGTGAACATCGAGGTCTCGGCGGCCGCCGCGGCGTCGTGCTCGGCGCGGACGGTGTCGATCGAGCGCGTCTCGACCAGGCGGCCCGCCTCGCCCCAGGCGGGGTAGAGCGCCGCGGCGAAGCCGACGACGGCCAGCACGGGGAAGACGACGAACGGGATGCGCCGGATCGCGCCCGGCGCCCGCCCGCGGCGCGGCGCCTCCCAGACGTCGGCGTCGCGCAGGTCGCGCACCTGCCGGTCGGTCTCGGCGCGGCGCAGCCAGTCGTGATCGGGGGAGTCGTCGAGCACCACCTCCGGGCGCTCGGGGTCGAGCTGGGTCACGACCACGACGGCACCCGGCTGCAACGCCGCCAGCCGCGCCAGGTTCACCACCTGCCGGGTCGTGGTGCGGTAGGGCCCGTGCCCCTGGCGGGGGACGACCAGCAGCTCGATCTCGCACACCGGCTGGTCGTTGACGGCCGACCCGGTGGCCCGGATGCCCGTCACCCGGGCGAGCGTCGTGCGCCCCGCGGCCTTCGCCGCGGCGACCTTCTTCGGGTCCGCGCCGCCCAGGCCCCCCACGACGCCGCCAATGATCGTGAGCGGCAGGCCGATGCTCGCCACCACGATCGCGACGACGAGCAGGGTGCCGTAGAGCGGGTCGCCGGTGAGGGCGTCGCCGAGGATCGACGCCGCGAGCACGCCGAGGGACAGAGCGAACAGGCAGCGGATCACGACCCGTATTCTGCCTGGCCGCCCAGGCGTAGGCTGACGTCATGACGACGCGCGCGTGCTGGTGGTGGCTGCCTCCGCAGCCCTGACCCGACGCACCCACGTCCCCGTCCCGAGCTGCCCGTCGCAGCCGGGACGTTCTCGTGTCCGGACCGGTCCGACGGGCGGCGATCCCCTGAGGAGCCGCACCGATGACCGCACCGACCGTCCTGACCGCCCCCACCCCCGCGACGACGAGCGCCGGCGTCGCGCAGGCCCGCTCCGCCGAGATCGAGAGGGAGATCTCGCGCGACCCGGGCCGCTTCCGCGTCCTCACCGGCGACCGGCCGACCGGCACGCTGCACCTGGGCCACCTGCTCGCCACGCTCGACAACCGGGTGCGTCTGCAGGACGCCGGCGTCGAGGTGGTGCTCGTCGTCGCGGACTACCAGGTCATCACCGACCGCGACGACACCGGCGACCTGCCCGCCGTCGTGCGCGAGGTGGTGCTCGACTACCTCGCCGCGGGCATCGACCCGGCGCGCTCCACCGTGTTCACCCACTCGGCGGTGCCGGCCCTGAACCAGCTGCTGCTGCCGTTCCTGTCGCTGGTGAGCGTGGCCGAGCTGGAGCGCAACCCCACCGTGAAGGCGGAGGCCGCGGACGCCGAGAAGCGGCAGGGGCGGGGCATGTCCGGCCTGCTCTTCACCTACCCGGTGCACCAGGCGGCGGACATCCTGTTCTGCCACGGCAACCTCGTGCCCGTCGGGCTCGACCAGCTGCCGCACCTGGAGACCACGCGGACGGTGGCCCGGCGGTTCAACCAGCGGTACGCGGGCGCCCGCCCGTACTTCCCGGAGCCGGATGCCCTGCTCACGCCGTCGCTCACCGTGCTGGGGAACGACGGCGCCAAGATGAGCAAGTCGCGCGGCAACGCGCTCGAGCTGCGGGCCACCGAGGACGAGACGGTGCGCTTCTTCCGCCGCGCCCGCACCGACTCCGAGCGGCACATCGCCTACGACCCGGAGGCCCGGCCGGAGGTGGCGAACCTGCTGCGCATCGGCGCGCACTTCGCGGGTACGACGCCGGACGCGCTGGCCGCGTCGGTCGGCGACGCCGGGGCGGGGCGGCTCAAGGCGGTCGTGACGGAGGCGGTCGTGGAGGGCCTGCGCCCGCTGCGCGAGCGGCGGGCCGCCCTGGCGGCCGACGGTCCCGCCGTCGTGCGCGACGTCCTCGCCCGGGGGAACGCCCGGGCGAACGAGGTCGCCGACCGCACGCTCGCCGACGTCCGCGAGCTCATGGGCACGGTCTACGCCTGACGCCCGACGCGGTTCGGCGCGGCAGTCTCGGCTCGGCGCGGCAGGACGAACTGCCGCCGCGAACCCGGACTGCCGCGCCGAGCGAGGGGTACGGGCCCGCCGGTGCCTCTCCGGCGGGCCCGGGTCCGTGGGTCAGCCGCGCGCGCCGAGCCGCTCGCGCAGCAGGGAGAGCTGCGCCCAGAGCTGGTCGGGCACGCGGTCGCCGAAGGTCTCGAAGAACTCGCCGGTCAGCGCCGTCTCGGCGAGCCACGCCTCGACCGGGACGTCGAAGAGGGCGGCGAGGTCGTCGTCGGACAGGTCGAGGCCGTCGGTGCGCAGCGCGCCCGCCGCGGGCAGCAGTCCGACGGGGGAGTGCACGGCGCCGGCGTCGGTGCGCAGGCCGCGCGCCCGGTCGAGCTGGGTGACGATCCACTCGACGACACGCGAGTTCTCGCCGAACCCGGGCCACAGGAAGCTGCCGTCCTCGCCCTTGCGGAACCAGTTCACCTGGAACACCTTGGGCCGCTTGTCGGCGTCGAGGCCCTTGCCCACCGCGAGCCAGTGCGCCCAGTGGTCGGCCATGTTGTAGCCGCAGAACGGCATCATCGCGAACGGGTCGCGGCGGAGCTCGCCGACCGTGCCCTCGGCCGCGGCCGTGCGCTCGGAGCTGATCGTGGCGCCCATGAAGACGCCGTGGTCCCAGCTCGTCGCCTGGGTCACGAGCGGCACGTTGGTGGCGCGGCGGCCGCCGAAGACGATCGCGTCGACCGGCACGCCCGCCGGGTCCTCCCAGGTGTCGGCGATCGTCGGGCACTGGGCCGCGGCCACCGTGAACCGGGAGTTCGGGTGCGCGGCCGGGGTGTCGGAGTCCGGCGTCCAGTCGTTGCCCTGCCAGTCGATCAGGTGCGCCGGCGGCTCGGGCGTGAGGCCCTCCCACCACACGTCGCCGTCGTCGGTCAGCGCCACGTTCGTGAAGATCGCGTCGTGCGTGAAGGTCTCGACGGCGGTGGGGTTGGTCTCGACACCGGTGCCCGGCGCGACGCCGAAGAAGCCGGCCTCGGGGTTGATGGCGCGCAGGCGGCCGTCCGGGCCGGGGCGCATCCACACGATGTCGTCCCCGAGCGTCTCGACGGTCCAGCCCGGGATGGTCGGGCGCAGCATGGCGAGGTTCGTCTTGCCGCACGCGCTCGGGAACGCGGCGGCGAGGTGGTACTGCCGCTGCTCCGGCGAGGTCACGCGGACGAGCAGCATGTGCTCGGCGAGCCAGCCCTCGTCGCGGGCCATCGCCGACGCGATGCGCAGCGCGAAGCACTTCTTGCCCAGCAGGGCGTTGCCGCCGTAGCCGGAGCCGTACGACCAGATCTCGCGCGACTCGGGGTAGTGGACGATGTACTTCGTGTCGTTGCAGGGCCACGGCACGTCGGCCTCGCCGTCCGCCAGCGGGGCGCCCACCGAGTGCACGGCCGGCACCCACTGCTGCCCGCCGTCGATGAGGTCCATGACCTGCGGCGAGACCCGCGTCATGACGTGCATCGACACGACGACGTACGGCGAGTCGGTGATCTCGATGCCCACCTGCGAGATCGGGCCGCCGACGGGTCCCATCGAGAACGGCACCACGTACATGGTGCGGCCGCGCATCGAGCCGGCGAAGACGCCGTCCGGCCCGGTCAGCACCTGGCGCATCTCGGCGGGTGCGCGCCAGTTGTTCGTCGGGCCGGCGTCCTCCTCGCGCTCGGAGCAGATAAAGGTGCGCGACTCGACGCGGGCGACGTCGGACGGGTTCGACCGGGCGAGGTAGGAGTTCGGTCGCTTCGCCTCGTCCAGCTTGATCAGCGTGCCGGCCTCGACCATCTGGTCGAGCAGGCGCTGCTTCTCCGCGGGCGAGCCGTCGCACCACACGATCTCGTCGGGCTGCGTGAGCTCGGCGACCTCCCGGACCCAGGCGCGGGGGTCCCGCGGCGACGGCGCGGTGGCGCGCGACGACGCCGCGCCGGCGTGCTCCGCGGGCGCCAGGGCGCTGGGGGCCAGGACGTCCGGGGCGAGCTCGGCGATCGCGAGTCGCGTGCGGCGCGGGTTCGCGGTGAAGGTCATCGGGTGCTCCGTCCGTCGAGGCCCCGGCGTGCGCGGCCGGGTGGGCTGTCTCCAGCCTCCCTCCCCGTCGCACTGACTTTCCAGCGGATCGGCTGTGAAGAACTGCCGATCTTCACGTACCGTCAAACCATGGCTGCCAAGGACGTCCCGGGGACGGATTCGCCGGACCTCATCACCCTCGGCCGGCGCATCCGGCACGCGCGCACGTCGCGTGGCCTCACGCTCGAGGCGCTGGGGGAGCGGGTGGGCTCGGCGCCGAGCCTGCTGTCCCTGATCGAGAACGGACGGCGCGAGCCGAGGCTGTCGCTGCTGCGCTCGATCGCCGACGCCGTGGGTATGGCCGTGCCCGACCTGCTCGCCGACGAGCCGCCGTCGCGCCGGGCGGAGCTGGAGATCGCCCTGGAGCGCGCGCAGCGCGGACCGCTCTTCGGGGCGCTCGGCCTGCCGTCGGTCAAGCCCAGCCAGAAGCTCCCGATGCCCGTGCTGGAGCAGCTCGTCGGCCTGCACACGGAGCTGTCGCGACGCGAGGAGGAGGCGATCGCCACCCCCGAGGAGGCGCGTCGCGCGAACACCGAGCTGCGCCACGAGCGCCAGGCACGCGACAACTACCTGCCCCAGATCGAGGCGCTCGGCGAGGAGCTGACCCACCGCGCCGGGTACGCGGGGGCGGGCGCCCTCACGCACCGCACGGTGGCGCGCATGGCCGAGCAGCTGGGACTGACCATCCTGCACGTGGACGACCTGCCGCGGTCGGCGCGGTCGGTCACGGACCTGAAGAACGGCCGGATCTACCTGCCGCCGGCGTCCATCCCGGGTGGGCACGGGCTGCGCTCGCTCGCGCTGCAGGCCATCGCGCACCGCGTGCTGGACCACGAACGGCCGCGCAGCTACGCCGAGTTCCTGCAGCAGCGCGTGGAGATCACCTACTTCGCGGCGAGCTGCCTCATCCCGCAGTCGGTCGCGGTGGAGTTCCTGCAGCGGCGCAAGCGGGAGAAGGACCTGGCGGTCGAGGACTTCCGCGACGCGTTCGGTGTCACCCACGAGGCCGCGGCCATGCGCCTGACCAACCTCGCCACCGTGCACCTCGGCATCCCGCTGCACTTCCTGCGCGTGGGCGACGACGGCGCGCTGTTCCGCGGGTACGCCAACGACGGGCTGCCCCTGCCGCAGGACGTGACCGGCGCCATCGAGGGTCAGCTCGTGTGCCGCTGGTGGGCGGGGCGCGAGGCGTTCACGCGCCGCGACCGCGCCACCGAGTCGTACCAGTACACCGACACCCCGGCGGGCACCTTCTGGGACTCGGTCCAGACCGGCACCGGCGCGGACGGGCGGCAGTTCTCCATCACCGTGGGCGTGCCGTACGCGCACGCCAAGTGGTTCCGCGGGCGCGACACCCAGGTAAGGCACGCCTCCACGTGCCCCGACCCGTCGTGCTGCCAGCGCCCGCCCGCCGAGCTCGCCGAGCGCTGGGACGGCGTCGCCTGGCCCAGCGCCCGCATGCACCAGCAGGTGCTCGCGGCGCTGCCGCGCGGTGCGTTCCCCGGCGTCGACGACACCGACGTCTTCGCCTTCCTGCAGCGGCACGCCCCCGCCGCCGACCCCTCCTGATGGTGCGGGCGGCAGGGCGGGGCAGCACGCAGGTCAGTCGAGGCGGACCTCGCGGATGCGGCGGTCCTCCACCGCCGTCACGCGCAGGACGTGCTCGCCGTCCGCATCCGGGTGGTCCGTGGCGGGGCCGGCGTCGTCGACCACGACGGCATCGCCGGTCTCGGCCAGGCGCCCCAGCCGTGCCAGGACGTAACCCGCGACGGTCTCGTACGGACCGTCGGGCAGCTCGACGCCGGTGAGCCGGGCGAAGTCCTCGATCGTGAGACCGGCGTCGTACGTGCCCGCCACGTGCACGGCGGCGAGCGGGTCGTGCTCGTCGCGGATGTCGCCGACGAGCTCCTCGACGAGGTCCTCCAGCGTGACGATGCCGTCGGTCCCGCCGTACTCGTCGACGACGAGCGCGAGGTGCGTGCGGGTGCGCTGCATCTCGGCGAGGGTCGGCAGCAGGCGTCCGGTCGCCGGCAGGTCGAGCACCGGCCGGGCGACGTCGCGCACCGTGCGCCGGCCGGCCGACGGCGCCCCCGCGCCGCGGGCGAGGTCGCGCACGTGCACGAAGCCGAGCACGTCGTCGACGTCCTCGCCCGTGACGGGGTACCGCGAGTAGGGCAGGTCGCGCGTGCGCTCCTCGGCCTCGGCGAGCGGCAGGTCCGCCCGCAGGAAGACGACGTCGCCCCGGGGGCGCATCACCTCCCCGAGGCTGCGCTCCGAGGCGGCGAAGACGTCCGAGAGGATGCGCCGCTCGTCCTCGTGCAGGCCCGGGTGGGCTGCGACGAGGTCGCGCAGCTCCTGCTCGGTGATCTCCTCCGAGCGCAGGCTGGGGTCGCCGCCCAGCAGGCGCACGACGGCGTCCGTCGAGCGCGACAGCAGCCAGATGACGGGCCGCATCAGCACGGCGAAGCGGTCCAGCGGCGGCCCGACGGCCAGGGCGACCTGCGCGGTGCGCTGCAGCGCGATCCGCTTGGGCACGAGCTCGCCGAGCACCAGCGACAGGTAGGCGATGACGAGGGTCAGGCCGACGAGCGCGACCGTCGCGGCGGCGCCCTCCGGGAGGCCGAGGGACTCGAGCGCGGGGGCGACGTCGGGCGCCAGGGTGGACGCGCCGTACGCCGCGGAGAAGAAGCCCGCCACGGTGACGCCGATCTGCACGGCGGCCAGGAAACGGTTCGGGTCGCGGGCGATCCCGGCCACCCGGCGGCCGCGAGGGCCGCTGCGCTCGAGCTGGTCGATCTGCGTGCCCCGCAGCGAGACGAGGGCGAACTCCGTCCCGGCGAACACGCCGCCCAGGAGCACGAAGAGCAGGACGAGCGCGATGTTCCACCAGGTGTCCGCGTCCACCGGGGTCCTCTCGGTCGTTCGGCGGCCGAGGCGCCGTCGGTCGCCCCGGTGTCGTCACCCGGTGAACGCGTCGCGGCGCGGCCCGGTTCCGTCGGGAACGTCTCGTCGGGAGCGTGTCGTCAGGAACCGGGTGGTGGCGCCGCGAGAGATCAGGTCAGCGGAAGCGCTGCGCCGCGAGGGGCGCCGCCTCGGCGAGGCCACGGACGGCGGGGTGCGCGTCGTCGTCGGAGCCGGCGGCCATGACGTCGCCCATCGGGCCCGAGGCGACGAACGTGCCGTCCGCGAGCACGTGCACGGTCGGGCACAGCCGGCCGACCAGCTCGACGTCGTGCGAGACCAGCAGCACCGCGGTGCCCTCGGCGCGGGTGGCGTCGGTGAGGCGGCGCACGATCTCGCCGCGCATCGCCGGGTCGACGGCGGTGAGCGGCTCGTCGAGCAGCAGCGCCTCGGGGCGGGTGGCCAGGGCGAGGGCGAGCGCGAGGCGCTGCTTCTCCCCGCCGGAGAGGGAGTAGATCGCGCGCTTCGCGAAGTGCGGCTCGAGCGCGACGTCGTCCAGCAGGTCCGCCACGGTGCGACCGCTCGCGCGGCCGGCCTTGCGGGCGTCCGACAGCGCACCGGAGACGGCGCGCTCCACGGTCCAGCGGAGGTCGACGTCGAGCCCGTTCTGCGCGACCGTGCGCACCGCCGCGCGGAACCTCTTCTTGTCGCGCCGGCCGAGCTTGGCGACCGTCCGCCCCTGGAACGTCACGTGCCCCTCGCGGATGCGCAGCTGCCCCAGCAGTGCCTGCACCAGGGTCGACTTCCCGGCGCCCGACTCGCCCACCACGCCCACGGGCTCCGCCCCGGGCAGCAGCTCCAGGTCGATCCCCTCGAGGATCGCAGGGCCGCCGTAGCCGACCACGAGGCCGGACGCGCGCAGGATCGGGGTGGGGGAGGTCGAGCTCATGCTGGTGTCACCTTCGTGTGTGCGTGCGCCGGACGACGGGGCCGGCCCGACAGTCCGACGAACGACGGTACCCCGCGGTTCCCGCCGCCCTCGACGGCCGAGGGCGGCGGGACGGCTCACGGTCAGGTCACACGCCGGCCAGCACCGCCTCGGCGGCGGGCTCGTCGGGCGTCGCGGAGGGGCCGCGGCCGAGCACGGCGGACAGGGCGTCCGCGAGCCACTCCCGCGCCTCGGCCGCCGTGGCGGGAGCACTCGCCCGGCGGGCCGCGACGTGCAGGTCCGGGCGGACGAGCAGCACCCCGGAGTCCTCGATCTCCCGCAGGTCCGCCCACGTCCCGTAGGGGTCCTCGACGTCCCGGCCGGGGCCGATCGCGACGGTCGTGAGGTCCAGCCCGAGCTCCTCGCCGAGCTCCCCGGCCGCGTCGACCCACGCCTCCCCGCCGATCCCGGTGACGACGGTGAACCGCCCCTGCCCGACGAGGTCGAGGGTCGACGCCTTGACGCCGTCGACGGTCACCCAGGTGTGCGGGATCCGGGCGCCCGGCCACGTGGTGGGCTGGGCGTACAGCTCGGGGTCGAGTGCGAACTCCGGCTCCGGCGTGCCGTCCGGCAGGACCGCGCCCGAGGCGTACCGGTGGTTGTGCTCCACCCCGTGCGCGTCGAACTCGTACTGCTTGAAGGCGATGGCCTCGCGCAGGGCGGCGCGCACCCGCTCGCCGTCCGCGCCCGGCGCCTTGCGGAGCTCGAGCTGGGCCTCGAGCCGCGCGGGGTCGCTCGTGTCCTCGAGCTCCAGCGCGGCGAGGATGCGGCCCGTGTCGGCGATGCTCTGGTTGGCGCGCTCGACGATCTGCCGCGCGACCGGGGCCCGCTCGGCGTCGTAGGAGTCCAGCAGCGCCGGGTCCGCCGTCCCGGCGAGGACGTGGGCGAGCTTCCAGGCGAGGTTGTAGGAGTCCTGGATCGACGTGTTCGAGCCCAGGCCGTTCGTCGGAGGGTGCCGGTGGACGGCGTCGCCCACGCAGAAGACGCGACCCCTCGCCAGGGTCGTGGCGTAGTGGTGGTTCACGGTCCACGGGGACGCGGACCTCACGCGCATCTCGAAGTCGTCGGTGCCCACGAGGTTCACGGCGAGCTCGCGCACGAACTCGTCGGTGAGCTCCGGCGGGCCGGCGGCGACCTCGTAGCCCCACATGACCATCCACTCGGTCCAGGGCTTGATCATGCGCAGCACGCCGAGCCCCACGCCCTCGCGCTCCGCGCCCGGCTGCAGCATCCAGTAGAGGACCGACGGCCGATGGGCGACGAAGCGGGAGAGGTCGGCCTCGAACACGATGCTCAGCGACCCGCCCACGGCCCCCGGGCCCTCGTAGGGCAGGTCCAGGTGCTCCGCCACCCTGCTCCGCGCCCCGTCGGCACCGACGAGGTAGCGCGAGCGCACCCTGTAGGTCGCCCCGGTGAGCCGGTCGCGGACGGTGGTGGTGACGCCGTCGGCGTCCTGCACGTGGTCGACGTACTCGGTGTCGAAGCGCACGGTCGCCCCGCGCTCCTGCGCCGCCTGCACGAGGATCGGCTCGGTGATGGTCTGCGGCGCGTCGACCATCGGGCTCGGGCTCTGCAGCTCGTACCGGGCGCGGCGCGCCGTGTCGGTGCCCCAGGAGGGGATGCGCCCGAGCTCCTCGCCCGTCAGGCTCGTGCAGAACGTCGTGTTGCCCATCGAGTCCCACGGCGTCGCCTCGCGCAGCAGCGCGTCCTCGAGCCCCATGTCGCGCAGCGCCTCCATCGTGCGCTGGTTGGTGATGTGCGCGCGGGGGCTGTCGGCGAGGCGGCCGTACTTGGTCACCACCACGACGCGCGTGCCGTAGGTTGCGAGGAAGAGGGCCGCCGAGGCGCCCGCGGGCCCGGTGCCGACGACGAGGACGTCGGTCTCGAGCACGGGGAGGTCGGGGGCGGGGGAGTCGTGGGTCATCGCGATCAGCTCCTGGTCGTGAGGGTTTCGACGCCCAGCACGGTAGCGAGAACCGGCCCTCACCTGCAGCGACGTCCCGAACGGGTGTGGCGCGCCGTCCGCCGTCATACTGCACGGATGGTGGACCGGGAGTCGGTACGGAGCTGGGTCGCGGGGTACGAGCAGGCATGGCGCGAGAGCGACGCCGACGCCGTCGCGCGCCTGTTCACGCCGGACGCGCGGTACGCGCGTTCGCCCTACGACCCCGAGGAGCTCGTGGGCCACGACGCGATCCGCGGGTTCTGGACCGTCGACCAGGACTCGGCGTTCACGATGGCGGCCGAGCCGCTCGCCGTCGAGGGCGACGTCGCCGTCGTCCGGGTCGAGGTGGGCTACACCGCGCCCCGGGAGCAGGAGTACCGCGACCTGTGGGTGCTGCGCTTCGCCCCCGACGGTCGCGTCGCGGACTTCGAGGAGTGGGCGTACTGGCCCGGGAAGGCCTGGACGGCGGCGACCTGAGAGGCGCGCCGCCGCCCGGCCGGCGCGGTCACGGGCGCGCGCCCCCGCGGGCGTCCATGCGGGCGAGGAGCCGGGGGAAGACGTCGCCCAGGCGCAGGCCGTCGTGCTCGAACTCGTTGGTCACCCAGGTGCGAGCGTTCCCGACGTGGGCCGCCGTCTCCAGCGAGAGCCCGGCGTCGACGAACATGTCGTCGTGGTAGACGGCGGCCTCGAGCGGCACCTCGTTGCGGGCGAGGACGTCGAGGTCGTACAGGTCGTCCCAGCCGGTGCGCGCGGCCAGCGCCTCGGCGGCGGCGCGGAACGGGCGCAGCGCCGAGACCTGCTCGAACATCCAGGGGTAGATCATCTCGCCCGTGAACAGCAGCGGCCGGGCGTCGGCGTCGAACGACGCGTCGTCGTCGCGCACCCGCTGCGCCGCCCATGCCGTGGCGCCGGTGCCGGACTGCGCGTAGATCGACTCGTGCAGGACGGCGTACATCGGGTTGGTGGCGAAGCCCGTGGCGGCCTCCACCTCGGCGAGGAAGGTGTCGGTCAGGTCGTCCGGCGCGTCGTCGTCGAAGGCCTCGTCCACGATCCAGTGCACGCGCTCGAAGCCGGGGCCCATGCCGAAGGCCATGCCGAGGGTCTGGAACCGCTCGACGGTGAGCACGTCGCCGCCGGGCAGGCGGACGTCGCCCGTGGCGAGCCGGTCGGCGATGCGCGCCACGCGGTCGACGTCGTCGGGGTACCGCTCGCGGCAGAGCGCGTTCTTGGCGACCACGCGCGGCTGGGTGCGCCGGTAGACGTCCTCGGCGCTCGCGGTGAGGCCCGCCAGCCCGCCCGTGACGTACGACGCGGACACGCCCTCGGGGGCGCGCGACAGGTACGTGAGCGTGAGGAACCCGCCGTACGACTGACCGAGCGTCGACCAGCGCCGGGCGCCGTACACGGTCTTCCGCACGTGCTCGGCGTCGGCGACGATCGAGTCGGCGCGAAACCGGGTCAGGTGCTCGGCCTGGGCCTCGGCGGACCCCAGCGCGGTGAGCGCGCCAGCGCGGACCGCCGTCGAGCGGCCGGTGCCGCGCTGGTCGAGCAGCACCACGCGGAACCGCTCGAGCGCCGCGCCCACCCAGCCGTCGGGGCCGGTGGGGCGAGGACCCTTGCCGCCCGGGCCGCCCTGGAGGAAGACGAGCAGCGGCAGGTCGTCGGCGCGCCTCGTGGGGTCCACGAGCTCGCGGACGAAGAGGGAGATCGTGCGCCCGTCGTCGGGGCGCGACCAGTCCAGCGGCACCGTGAGGGTGCGGTCGGTGACGTGGACGCCGGGGATCGTGTACTCGCGCGTCGAGGTGACGGTGCCGTTGCTCACCGGCCCAGCGTAGGCCGGGTTGCATTATTGGAGTACATGCTCCAACAATTGTCGGCGTGCCGACCCTGACCCCGTCCGAGGTGCGCCAGCCCCGCTGGGTGCCGCCGCTCGTGCTGCTCGCGACCGTCGCCCTCGGCGTCGTGCTGGGGTTCGCGCTCCCGCCGCTCGCCCGCTGGCTGCACGGGTTCCTGGAGGGCACCCCGCTGCCGAGCCTCGGCCCCGTCGAGCTCCTCGCGGGACTGCCCCTCGCGTGGTCGGTGCCGATCCTCGGCGGGCTGGGCGTCGTCGCCGGCGTCGTCCTGGCGCTCAGCACGGTCGGGGAGGCGCTGCGGCTGACGGTCGCCGACGACCACCTGGAGCACCGCACCGACGACCGGGAGGGCTGGGTGGAGCGGACCGACGTCGCCGACGTCTTCCGCGACGCCCGGTACGTCGTCCTCCTCGGGGCGGCCGGCGCCCCGCGGGAACGGCTGGACGCGGACACGCTGCGGCGCGACGAGCTCCAGGCCGCGTTCGAGGCGCACGGCTGGCCGTGGCGTGACGCCGACCCGCACGAGCACGCGTACGAGCGGTGGATGGACGGCCGGCCCGGGTTCTCGGCCGAGGAGCACGCCCTGCTGCGCCGGCGGCTCGCCGAGCGCAAGGACGCCGCGGCCGTCGCCGAGGTCGACGGGGCGCTCGCCGCCCACGGGCTCGCCGCGCGCGTCCGCGAGGACCGGCTGCAGGTGCGGCGGCTCGGCGTCGTGCCCATGAAGGACGCCCGTGGCGCGCAGGGTTGACCCGGAGCGCCACGAGGCGCGCCGCCTGCAGATCGTCGCGGCCGGGCTGACGGTGCTGGCCGAGCGCGGCTACGAGGGCGCGACGACCGCGGCGATCTGCCGCGAGGCGGGGATCGGGTCGGGGACGTTCTTCCACTACTTCGCCACGAAGACGGAGCTCGTCCTGGCGATCCTCGAGCTCGGCACCGCCGAGACGGTCGAGAAGGCGGCGGCCCTCGAGGGTCGCACCGACCCGCTCGCCGTCCTGCTCGAGCTCGTGGGCTCGTGGGCCGACGACGCCGCCGACGCCCGCATCCCCGGCTTCGTGCGCGCCGTCGCCGGCGTCATGCACCTGCCCGCCGTCGCCGACGCGCTCGCCGCGGACGACCGGGCCCAGCGCGACCTGCTGCTGCCGTGGGTCGAGCGCGGTCAGGCGGCGGGGGAGGTCCGCGCCGACCTCCCGCCCGCGCGCATCGCCTCGTGGCTCGCCCTGCTCTCCGGCGGCTTCCTCGAACGGGTCGCGACCGACCCCGACTTCAGCGTCGACGGCGAGCGGGACCTTCTGCTCGCCACGGCGCGGGAGTTCCTGACGGGCCACGGCCCCGGCGCGGGTGCGACCACCGGGGGTCGCCGCTAGGCAGGAGGGATGGCCGTGTGCCCCCACCTCTCCCGTGCGACCCCCTGACCGTGGGCGCCCTGCTCGCGCTCGCGTCGGCGCTCCTGTACGGGGTGTCGGACGTCGTGGGCGGCATCGTCTCGCGGCGGATGCCGTTCGTCCGGGTCGCGCTCTGGGGCCAGGTCGGCGGCCTCGTCGTGACGGGCGTCGTGGCGCCCTTCGCGGGGGGAGCCGGGCCGACGTCGGCCGACCTGCTCTGGGGCGGCCTCTCCGGGGTCGGCACCGGGGTCGCGATGGTCGCGCTGTTCCGGGGGATGAGCCGGGGCGCCATGTCCCTGGTGGTACCCGTGAGCGCCGTGGGCGGCCTCGCCCTGCCGGTCGTCGTGGCAGCGCTGGCCCTCGGGGAGCGACCCGCGCCGTGGACGTGGACGGGCGTGCTGCTGGCCCTGCCCGCGCTCTGGCTCGTGGCACGGGGCGGGCCAGGGGCGCCGGCGGGGGACGCGCGGGCCGTGCGCGACGGTCTGACCGCGAGCGTCGGCATCGGAGTGCAGTACCTCGCGCTCGCCCAGTCCGGTGGCGGGTCGGGCATCTGGCCGGTGGCCGCGGGCCGGGTGACGGCGGTCGGGTGCGTCGCGGCGCTCGCGCTCCTGGCGCTCCGGCGCCCGCCCGCAGAGCCGCGACCCGCCCCCACCCCGGCGTTGCGCCTCGCGGCGGCCTCCAGCGGCGTCCTGGCCGCCGCGGCCCTGGTCTGCTACCTGCTCGCCGCCCGGACCGAGCTCGTCGCGGTGGCGGTCACCCTGTCGGCGCTCTACCCGGTGGTCCCGGTCCTGGTGGGCCTCAAGCTCCTGCACGAACGGCTCGCCCGTCGCCAGGCCCTCGGCCTCGCCCTGACGCTCGCCGCCTCGGCCCTCGTCGTCGTCCCCTGACGCAGCCTCCCCCGGCACGGCCTGGCGCGGACGGAGCACAGCACCAGGCCCCTCAGCCCCCCACACGCGGAGGACGAGGGCAGAGCCGAGGGGACGGCATCGCTTCGCCCGGACGTATCCCTCCCGAAGTGGAGGGCGCCCTGGCGCCCGTGAACGCGTCCGGGCGAAGCGATGCCGTCCCCTCAGCGGCGGCGAGCCGAAGGGCTACTGCACGTCCGCATCAACCCAGTCGAAGGTCTTCGTGACCGCCTTCTTCCACGACCGGTAGAGCCGCTCGCGCTCGTCCTCGGCCATGGCCGGCGACCAGCGCTTGTCCTCCGCCCAGTTCGCGGTGACGTCCTCCTCGCCCTTCCAGAACCCGACCGCGATGCCGGCGGCGTAGGCGGCGCCGAGCGCCGTCGTCTCGGCGACCTTGGGCCGCACGACGTCGACGCCGAGCTGGTCGGCCTGGAACTGCATGAGCAGCTCGTTCTGGACCATGCCGCCGTCGACCTTGAGCTCGGTGAGGTCGACGCCGGAGTCCTTCTTCATGGCGTCGACGACCTCGCGGGTCTGGAACGCCACGGCCTCGAGCGCCGCGCGGGCGATGTGGTTGCGGTTGACGTACCGGGTGAGGCCGACGAGCGCGCCGCGGGCGTCGGGGCGCCAGTACGGGGCGAACAGGCCGGAGAACGCTGGCACGAAGTACGCGCCGCCGTTGTCCTCGACCTTGCGGGCCAGCCACTCCACGTCGGGGGCGTCCTCGAACATGCCCAGGTTGTCCCGCAGCCACTGGATGAGGGAGCCGGTGACGGCGATGGAGCCCTCGAGGGCGTACACCTGGGGGGCGTCGCCGATCTTGTAGCAGACGGTGGTGAGCAGGCCGTTCTTGCTCGGCACCTTCTCCGTGCCCGTGTTGAGGAGCATGAAGTTGCCGGTGCCGTAGGTGTTCTTCGCGGTGCCGGTCTCGAAGCACGCCTGGCCGAACGTGGCGGCCTGCTGGTCGCCGAGGATGCCGGCGATCGGCACGCCGGGCACGAGGCCGCGGGGGCGGCCCTGCCCGTACACCTCGGAGGAGGAGCGGATCTCGGGCAGCATCGACAGCGGGATGCCCATGTCGGCGGCGATGTCCTCGCGCCAGCTCAGGGTGTCGAGGTCCATCAGCATGGTGCGCGACGCGTTGGTGACGTCGGTGACGTGCACGCCGCCGTCGGGCCCGCCGGTCATGTTCCACAGCACCCAGGTGTCGGTGTTGCCGAACAGCAGGTCGCCCTTCTCGGCGGCCTCGCGCGCGCCCTCGACGTTGTCGAGGATCCACTTCACCTTGGGGCCGGAGAAGTAGGTCGCCAGCGGCAGGCCGACGATCGACTTGTACTTGTCGGCGCCCTCGGAGCCGCCGAGCTCGTCGACGATCGCCTGCGTGCGGGTGTCCTGCCACACGATCGCGTTGTACACCGGCTTGCCGGTGTTCTTGTCCCACACGACGGCGGTCTCGCGCTGGTTGGTGATGCCGATGGCGGCGAGGTCGGTGTGCGCCAGGTTGCCGCGCGTGAGCGCCAGCCCGACGACCTCGCGCACGTTGCTCCAGATCTGCTCGGCGTTGTGCTCGACCCAGCCCGCCCTGGGGAAGATCTGGTCGTGCTCGAGCTGGCCGGTGGAGACGATCCGGCCGGAGTGGTCGAAGACGATGGCACGCGAGCTCGTCGTGCCCTGGTCGATGGCGAGGACGTAGTCAGCCATGGGGGTTGCCCTTCACGTCGGTGTGGGTGGTGCGGGGTGCCGGCCGGGCCGGGCGGCCCGGCCGGCGGGGTGGATCAGGAGTAGACGGAACCCAGGAGGCCGGCGAGCACGCCGCCCACGAGCGGGCCGGCGACGGGCACCCAGGAGTACGCCCAGTCGCTGGACCCCTTGCCCTTGATGGGCAGGAGCGCGTGCGCGATGCGGGGCCCGAGGTCTCGGGCGGGGTTGATCGCGTACCCGGTCGGGCCACCGAGGCTGGCGCCGATGCCGACCACGATGAGTGCGACGGCGAGCGGCCCGAGCCCGGACGGCGTCTTGCCCGAGATGACGACGAAGAACACGAGCACGAAGGTCGCAATGACCTCGGTGATGAAGTTCCAGCCGTAGGAGCGCAGCTCCGGCCCGGTCGAGAACACCGCGAGCTTGGTGGCGCCGGGCGCCTCCTGGTCGAAGTGCTTCTTGTACACGATGTAGGCCAGCACCGCGCCGATGATGGCGCCGATCATCTCCGCGGCGAAGTAGATGAACATGTTGCCGACGGTCGGCTCGATCGTGGCGGTGACCCGCCCCTCCGGCCCGGTGAGCGTCGCGAACGGCGACTGCGCGGCGTAGAGCCCGATCGTGACGGCCGGGTTGAGGTGCGCGCCCGACTTGTACGCGGTGAAGACACCCGCGAAGACCGCGAGGCCCCACCCGAAGTTGATGAGCAGCCAGCCGCCGTCGAAGCCCTTGGATCTCGGGAGCACCACGTTGGCGACGACGCCGGCGCCCAGCAGGATCAGCGTCGCGGTCCCGAGGATCTCGGACCAGAACGCCTGCATGATCAATGAGTCCATCGTCGGATCTCTTTCTCTTGAGGGACCACGTTGTCCTCTCCGGGTCGGAGAGAGCCCGCGTCGGGCGGAGCGCCCTGCGGGAGGCCGGCCGGACGTCCGGCCGGGGTCGGGTCAGCCCCGCAGGGGCTGCATGGCGGCGACGTCGGTGGCGCGGAGGCGTACGGCCTCCGCGGTGGCGTCGTCGGGCTCGTGCTCCGCCGCGTCCTCGGCCTGGGCGCGGGCGGTGTAGGCGTCGATCTCGGCCTGCTTGGCCGCGTCGTCCCAGCCGAGCAGAGGTGCCGCGATGTCGGCGATCTCGGGCAGCGCTGCCAGTCCGCGGTCGAGGACCTCGTACACGAGGCGGGTGCGGTGCAGCAGCAGGTCCTCGAGGTGCAGCGCGCCCTCGTGGCTGACGCCGAAGTGGATCTCGGCGCGCAGGTACGCGGGGGCGTGCTCGAGCGGACGGGCCAGCGACGGGTCCTGCTCGCACAGGTCGACGAGCTGGCGCAGCGACGAGCCGTAGCGGTGCAGCAGGTGGTCCACCATCTGCGGCTTCCACCCGTACTTCGCCGCCCAGGTGCGGGCGAGGCGACGGGTGGCCTGCAGGCCGACGGCGCCCAGCAGCGGGATCTGGTGCGTGATCGACGGCAGCGCGGTGGCGCGCTGGCCGATGGCGAAGTCCACGGCGTCCTTCGCCATCACGCGGTAGGTCGTGAGCTTGCCGCCGGCGATGACGGTGAGGCCGGGCACCGGGCTGGCGACGGTGTGCTCGCGCGACACCTTGGCGGAGCTGGTGCCCTCCTTGGTGCCGGGCTGCAGCAGCGGGCGCAGGCCGGCGTAGGTGCCGATGATGTCGTCGCGGGACAGCGGGTGGGCCAGCACGGCGTTCGCGTGGTCGAGGATGTAGTCGATGTCCTGCGCGGTGGCGACCGGGTGGGTCGGGTCCTGGGTCCACGGGGTGTCCGTCGTGCCGACCACCCAGTATCGGGACCACGGGATGACGAACAGCACCGACTTCTCGGTCTGCAGGATCAGGCCGACGGTGCCCTTGATGCGCTCGCGCGGGACGACGATGTGCACGCCCTTGGAGGCCAGCACCCGCAGGCCGCCGGTGTCGCCGGCGAGCGCCTCGGTGTCCTCCGTCCACACGCCGGTGGCGTTGATGACGTGCCGGGCGCGGACCGTGATCTCCTCGCCGCTCTCGAGGTCCGTGAGGACGGCGCCGTTCACCGCGCCGGTGGCGCCCTTGGTGAGCGCCACGACCTGGGTGCGGGACGCCGCGTGCGCGCCGTAGCTGACGGCGGTGCGCACGAGCGTGGACACCAGCCGGGCGTCGTCGACCGACGCGTCCCAGTACTGCACCGCGCCGATGGCGGCGTCGTGCGCGAGGTCGGGGAACTTCGTCGACATCCGGCGGCGCGACAGGTGCCGGTGCAGCGGCATGGCGCGACGCCCCGGGGCGAGGGACGCGAGCGTGTCGTAGAGCGCGATGCCGGCGCCCACGTACGCGCGCTCCCACAGCCGGTGCTCCAGCGGGTACAGGAAGGGCACGGGCTTGACGAGGTGCGGGGCGATGTCCTTGAGCAGGAGGTCGCGCTCGGTGAGCGCCTCCTTGACGAGGTGGAAGTCGAGCATCTGCAGGTAGCGCAGCCCGCCGTGCACGAGCTTGCTGCTCCGGCTGGACGTGCCCGACGCCCAGTCCTGCGCCTCGACGATCGCGGTCGACAGGCCGCGGGTGGCGGCGTCGAGCGCGATGCCGGCGCCGGTGACCCCGCCGCCGACGACGAGCACGTCGAGCTCGCCGCTGGGGGTCTGCGAGCCCTTGAGCGCGGCGAGGGCCTGGGTGCGTGACTCGGCGGTGAGCCGGGTGGAGGCCATCGTGGTTCCTTCCGATCGGGACGACGCTCCCAGAGCAGCACCGCCAGCACGTCCGCGCAACCTGGGTGCACGAACGTGCACGGGTGCATCCTGGTGGCATGGCGAGCTACCGGGAACGCGACGTGGTCATGGCCGCGACGATGTACTACCTGCAGGACATGAAGATGGAGACGATCGCGCGGCACCTGCGCACGTCCCGCTCCACCGTCTCCCGGCTGATCAAGCGCGCGCGGGACACCGGCGTCGTCGAGATCACGCTGCGACCCGGCCCGTCCCGGGCGCCCGGCCTCGGCCAGGAGATCGCCGAGCGGCACGGCATCGACGCGTACGTGGTGCCCGTCTCGGACTCCGCCACCGACGACGACCGCCTGCAGCAGGTGTCCATCACCACCGCGCGGCTCCTGGCGCGCTGGTTCGACTCCGACATGGTGCTCGGCGTGGCCTGGGGCACCACCCTCGCCGCGATCACGGAGCACCTGCCCCACAAGCCGACCCGCGGGTCCGCCGTCGTGCAGCTCAACGGCGCCGCCAACACCCGCACCTCGGGGATGAGCTACGCGGGCGACCTGATCTCGGGGTTCGGCACGGCCTTCGACGCGTCCGTCCACTACTTCCCCGTGCCGGCGTTCTTCGACTTCGCCGAGACCAAGGCCGCGATGTGGCGGGAGCGGTCCGTGCGCCGCGTGCTCGACGTCCAGGGCCGCGCCGACATCGCCCTGTTCTCCGTGGGGGCCCTCACCGGGGGCGTGCCCTCGCACGTGTACTCCGCCGGGTACCTGGAGCCCGACGACGTGGCCGTGCTGGACGCCGAAAGGGTCGTGGGCGACGTCTGCACCGTCTTCGTGCGCGCCGACGGCACCTACCGCGACATCTCCCTCAACTCCCGCGCCACCGGGCCCGCGCCCGCCGAGCTGCGCCGCATCCCGCGGCGGCTGTGCGCCGTCGCGGGCGACAACAAGGTGGCGCCCCTGCGGGCGGCGCTCGCGGCGGGCGTGGTGACCGACCTCGTGATCGACGAGGTCACGGCCGCCGCGCTCGTGGAGGAACCGTGAACGTCCGTGCACCGGGACGCGCGCGCCGCGCGGGGATCACGCTCGTAGAGTGACGGCGTGCTTCCGGAACCGCCCGCGGACCGCCGGCCCCAGGACCACGGCGCGTCGTTCGCCGTCCGCTCCGCGATGCCGGCCGACATGCGCGCCGTGCGCCGTCTCGTGGAGCCGTACGCCGAGCGGCGCATCCTCCTGGCCAAGGAGATGGTCGGCTACTACGAGGCCGTGCAGGAGTTCCTCGTGGCCGCCGACGTCGACGGGGGCGTCGTGGGGTGCGGCGCGCTGCACGTCATGTGGGACGACCTCGCGGAGGTGCGCACCCTCGCCGCCGACCCGGCGTGGCGCGGCCGCGGCGTCGGGCACGCCCTCGTCGAGGGCCTCGTCGACCGGGCGCGGCGCCTCGGGCTGCGCCGGGTGTTCTGCCTGACGTTCGAGGTGGGCTTCTTCCGCACGCACGGGTTCCGCGAGATCGACGGCACGCCCGTCGACGCCGAGGTGTACGCCGAGCTGCTGCGCTCCCACGACGACGGCGTCGCCGAGTTCCTGGACCTGGCGCGCGTGAAGCCCAACACGCTCGGCAACACGCGGATGCTGCTCGAGCTCTGACCCGCACCCGTCCAGCGCCCACGACGTGGCGCTAGACGGGCAGGTGGTAGCGCCCGGCGTCGTCCTGCTCGACGAGGCCGTCCTCGACCAGGCCGCCGAGACAACGGTCGACCTGGCCCTGGTCGAGGCCGGAGTCGGCGAGCAGCGCGCGCGGCACCGGCTCGACGGCGGCCCGCAGCGCCGCCATGACCCGGCCGCGCACCTGGCGGTCGGTGCCGTGCCAGGCCTGTGTGCGACGACGGTGGGCGTCTGCGTCGGGCGGGTGGCCGGCGGCGCGCCAGGCGCACAGGTCGGCGACGGGACAGGCGCCGCAGCGCGGCGCCCGGGCGGTGCACACGACGGCGCCGAGCTCCATCGACGCGGCCGCCCAGCGCGCGGCGGTCGCGTCGTCGTCGGGCACGACGCCCGCGGCGAGCCCGCGCTCCGCGGCCGTGGGGGAGGGCGCGCCGAGCGCGGTGCCGCCCAGCGTGCGGGCCAGGACGCGACGCACGTTGGTGTCGACGACGACGGAGCGGCGTCCGAAAGCGAACGCGCGCACGGCCGCCGCGGTGTACTCGCCGATGCCGGGCAGGGCGCGCAGCGCGTCCTCGTCGTCGGGGACCTCGCCGTCGTGCCGCTCGACGATCGCGGCCGCGCACTGCTGCAGGCGCAGCGCGCGGCGCGGGTAGCCGAGGCGGTCCCACGCGCGCAGCACGTCCGCCGTGGGCGCCGAGGCGAGGGCGGCGGGCGTCGGCCACCGCTCCAGCCACGCGCGCCACACCGGCTCGACCCGGACCACCGGCGTCTGCTGCAGCATCACCTCGCTGACGAGCACGCCCCACGGGGTCCGGTCCGGGCGCCGCCACGGCAGGTCCCGGGCGGCGTCGTCGAACCAGGCGACCGTGCGCGCGACGAGCGGGTCCGCGGTGTCCGGGACGGACGGCGTCGAGCGGAGCGGGGCGGGGACGACGGGCACGGCGCCCATTCTCACCCACGAGTTGTCAGGGCCACGGCTCGGCGGGTGCTGGGCGACGCGGCGCGGCTCCGCCGCAGGTGGGGACGTGCGTCGTACGGTGGCGCCGCGGCAGGGATCGAGACGGAGGGGTGGCCCGTGGCACGTGCGGAGGACGGGCGTCGAGGTGGCAGCACCTCGCGTGGTTCCGGCGCGCGCTCCGGTGCGGGTCGGTCCGGCTCCGCGGGCACGGGGCGCTCCGGCGGCGGGACGCGCAGGACGACGTCGGGCGGCGCCCAGGGCGCACCGAAGAAGGCGTCGCAGAGCCCCCCGAAGGGCGCCACCGGCCGGGGCAGCGCGAAGGGCGCGGCCCAGGGTGGCTCGCGCGGCGGCTCCGCACGGGGCGGCGCGACGTCGTCCGGTCGGTCCTCCGGCGCCGGCGGCTCGGCTGCCCGCTCGTCGGCCGCGCGTTCCTCGACGTCGCGTACCGCGACGTCGCGTTCCTCGACGTCGCGCTCCTCGGGTGCGCGGGCGGCGTCGTCGCGCCAGACCGGGACGCGGGCGACGTCGTCCCGCTCGGGGGGAGCTCGCCGGGGCGACCGCCGCGTCGCCACCACGTCGCAGCTGGTCGCCCCGGGCGGGTCGCGCGCGGGCTCGCGCTCGGCGTCGTCCCGCCGGACGACGAGTCCCCGGCCGCGGAAGCCGGCGGCGCGTCGCGGTCGTCGGTCGCTGATCGTCTCGATGCTGGTCGTGGTGCTGCTGTGCGCGGTGGGCGTCGTCGGCGGCTACGGCCTGGGGCAGGCGGTCGACGGTGCGCGGAGCCTGCTCGCCGGGCCGGAGAACCTCCCGGCCGACAAGGTCGCGGCCCCCGAGCCGCTGAAGCTGGGTGGTCCGGCCACCACGTGCCGTGCGGACGACGTCGAGCTGAGGCTCTCGTCGAGCGCGCCGACGGTGACGGCGGGGTCCCCGATGTCCTTCATGGTGCGGGTCACGAACGTGGGCCGGGTGCCGTGCCTGTTCGACGGCGACGCCGCCAGCCGCGCGGTGACGATCACCGACGACACGGGCAAGGAGAAGGTCTGGTCGTCCGCGGACTGCTCCGACGGGTCACGACCGCTGCTGCTCGGGCCCGAGGGCGTCGACGCCGGCGAGGTGCACTGGAAGTCCGTCCAGGGCTGTGCGAAGAAGGCGCCGGTCGTCGGGGCGGGCACCTACGAGGCGACCGCGTCGCTGGAGGACGTCCCGGGCGCCACCAGCGAGCCCCTGACGTTCACCGTCGCGGCCAAGGCCGAGGCGAAGACCACCCCGACCCCGGACGCGGGTGACGAGGGCGCGACGTCGGACGACGCCGCGAAGGGCACGACGGACGGCGGCGCGACCGACGACGCGACGCAGCAGGAGACGTCCACGGGGGACGCGAAGGACGATGACGAGAAGTCCGACGACGCCAAGGCCGACGACGCGAAGGGTGCCGAGGACCGCGCCGCCGACCGCAAGGCCACCGCGGACGAGAAGGCCACGACCGACTGACCGTCGGGGCCCGGGGCAGCCCGCGGACCGGCCGACCGGGCACCGGCGCCGTGGCGTAGCGTGCCGGCGTGCTCGAACCCGTCCTCCCCGTCGACGTCCCGGACCTGACCGACTTCCTGCGCGGCGCCGACCTCACGGTGGCGGGACTGGACGCGCCGGCCGTGCGCCTGTGGGCCCGGCGCGACGACGCGGGGATCGCGGCGAGCGCGGGCTACGAGCTCAGCGCGGACGGCCGGCACGCGCTGATCCGCAGCACCGCCGTGCGGCCCGACCTGCGCGGGCGGGGTGCGGGGATCGCGGCGGCGACGTTCGCCGTCGACCGGGCGAGGGAGTCCGGGGCCGCCACGGCGTGGCTGTTCTCGCGGCGGTCGGGGCCGTTCTGGCAGCGGCTCGGGTTCACCCGCACGACGACGGACGCGCTCGCCGCGGCCCTGCCCGAGGCGCAGCAGGTGAGGCTGTTCCGCCGCACGGGTCAGCTCGACCGGGAGGTCGCGTGGAGCCTGGCGCTGCGCGGGTGAGGTCGACCGTGCGGGTCCGATGCCCCGGACTCGTCAGACGTAGCGCTCCAGGATGCTGGACTCGGCGAGGCGGGACAGGCCCTCGCGCACGGCGCGGGCACGCTGCTCGCCGACGCCGTCGACGGCCATGAGGTCGTCGACGCTCGCCGCGAGGAGCTTCTGCAGCCCGCCGAAGTGCCCGACCAGCCGCTCGATGATGGCGGCGGGCAGGCGCGGCACCTTGGACAGCAGGCGGTAGCCGTGGGGCGCGACGGCGGCGTCGAGCGCCACCCCGCCGCCGGGCAGCTCCAGGACGCGGCCGATGTGGCCGAGGTCGAGCAGCTGCGCGGAGTCGAGGGCGGCGAGGTCGGCGTGCACGCTGGCGAGGGAGCGACCGCTGCGCTCGAGCTCCACGTAGTCCCGCACGACGAAGTCGCGGTCGGCGCCGATGCCGCCGATGAGCTCGTCGAGCTGCAGGGCGAGGAGGCGGCCGTCGGCGCCGAGCTCGACGACGTACCCGTCGATCTCCTCGGAGATCCGGCGCACCATCTCGAGGCGCTGGACGACGGAGCACACGTCGCGGACGGTGACGAGGTCCTCGATCTCCAGCGCGGAGAGCGTGCCGGACACCTCGTCGAGGCGGGAGCGGTACCGCTCGAGGGTGGCGAGGGCCTGGTTGGCGCGGCCCAGGATGGTGTCCGGGTCCTCCAGCACGTGCCGGTGCGACCCGACGTAGATCGCGATGATCCGCATCGACTGGCTGACCGAGATCACGGGCAGCCCGGACTGCTTGGCCACGCGCTCCGCGGTGCGGTGGCGGGTGCCGGACTCGCTGGTCTCGATCGACGGGTCGGGCAGGAGCTGCACGGCGGCACGACGGATGCGGGTGGCGTCGTGGTCGAGGACGCACGCGCCGTCCATCTTCGACAGCTCGCGCAGCCGGGTGGCGGAGAACTGGACGTCGAGCTCGAAGCCGCCGGAGCACATCTGCTCGACCGTCTTGTCGAGACCGAGCACGATGAGCGCGCCGGTCCGCCCGCGCAGGATGCGTTCCAACCCGTCGCGCAGCTCGGTGCCGGGGGCGACCGCGGCGAGGGTCTCCCTGAGCAGGGCATCGGAGTGCACGGAGGAGGGAGCCACGGGGGAATCCTACGACGTCAGGGGTGAATCGCCCCGGCGATCCGCCGATCGGACGCCGACCCCGGCGAGCTCGACCGCCTCGGCGAGGTGCCGGGCCTCGAGCAGCTGCATCCCGGCGGGCGCCTTGACCGACGTCCCAGCGGGGACGACGGCGCGCACGAAACCCAGGCGGGCGGCCTCCCCGACGCGACGGTCCAGCCCGGTGACGGGCCGGATGTCGCCCGCGAGGCCGACCTCGCCGACCGCGACGGTGCCGGTGGGCAGCGGCTCGCCGGTGCGGGCGGAGACGATCGCGAGGGCCGTCGCGAGGTCGGCGGCCGGCTCAGTGACGCGGGCGCCGCCGATGGTGGAGACGTAGACGTCCTGGTCGGCGAGGCGGAGGCCAGCGTGCCGGTGCAGGACGGCGAGGATCATCGCCAGCCGCGACGACTCGACGCCGCTCGTCGTGCGCCGCGGGTTGGCGAGCGGCGACGGGGCGACGAGCGACTGCAGCTCGAGGGCGAGCGGGCGGCGGCCCTCGAGCGTCACGGTGACGCACGTGCCGGGCACGCCCGCGCCGAGATGGGAGAGGAACAGCCCGCTCGGGTCGCTGAGCCCGATGATGCCCCGCTCGGACAGCTCGAAGCAGCCGACCTCGTCGGTGGGGCCGTACCGGTTCTTCACGGCCCGGACCATGCGCAGCCGCGAGTGCCGGTCGCCCTCGAACTGGCACACGACGTCGACGAGGTGCTCCAGGGTGCGCGGCCCGGCGACCGTGCCGTCCTTGGTGACGTGCCCGACCAGCAGCACGGGCACCTGGCGGGACTTGGCGACGGCGATGAGCGACGCCGCCACCTCGCGCACCTGGCTCACGCCGCCGGGGGCGCCGTCCACCTCGGCGGACGCGATGGTCTGCACGGAGTCGACGACCAGCAGGTCGGGCTCGTTGGCCTCGACGTGCCCCAGCACGGTGCCGAGGTCGGTCTCGGCGGCGAGCAGCAGCGTGGGCGCGAGCGCGCCGACCCGCTCGGCGCGCAGCCGCACCTGCCCGGCGGACTCCTCGCCCGTCACGTACAGCACGGTCCGGGCGTCGCGGCCGTCGGCGCCGCGCGCGTACGAGGCCGCGACGTCGAGCAGCAGGGTCGACTTGCCGACGCCGGGCTCGCCCGCGAGCAGCACGACGGCGCCCGGCACGAGACCCCCGCCGAGCACGCGGTCCAGCTCCGGCACCTGGGTGGGCGCCGCCTGCGCGGCCGCGACGTCGATCTCCGCGATCGGCCGCGCGGGCGCGCGCCCCGGGCTCGTCGCGACCGTGCGCGGCCCGGCCGACGCGGGTCCCTCGTCGGTGACCGTGCCCCACTCCTGGCACTCGCCGCACCGGCCCACCCACTTGGGCGTGGTCCACCCGCACTCGGTGCAGCGGTAGCCGGGGCGCGACTGCTTGGCGCGGGTGCGGGACGACGTCGTGGTGCTCACGTCGTCAGACGCTAGGTCCCGGCACCGACAGCGGCCCCTCGGCGGCGCGTGCGCGCCGCGCGCGATGATGGCGACATGTCCTCAGCGCCCCCGGACGTGAGCCGCTTCCTGCACGACGGCCGCCTGGAGACGATGCCCCGGCGCCGGGAGCACCGCCGCACGGTGGCCCGCTGGCTCGCGCACGCCGCGTTGCCGGCGCTGCTCGACACGGTCGGCGAGCGGGAGCTCACCGACCGGCTGGCGCGGCTCGCCGACGACCCCGTCGGGGTGCGCCGGGCGCTGGTGGACCTCGGCGTCGTGCACCGCACCCGCGACGGCGCGGAGTACTGGCGCACGGAGGTCACCGAGTTCGACGACGTCGGGTCGGCCGACGACGCCGGGCACGTGACGCTGCACCTCGACGGCGACCGGGTCCACTCGATCGCCACGTTCTACGACGAGCTGAACCGCGTGTTCATGGCGGGCGAGGGCTGGCGGCTCGGCCCGAGCCTCGACGCCCTGGACGACCTGCTGCACGGCGGCTTCGGCGCGGCGCACGGCGCGGACCGGCTGACGGTCGTCTGGCACGGCTTCGCCCGCTCGCGCGAGGCCCTGGGCTTCGCCGCGACGCGTGGGTACTACCGGGAAAAGGTCGCCGACCCGCGGTGCGACACCGCGCTGTTCCAAGGGCGGCTCGACGATCTCGAGGCGGGGCGTGGCAATACCTATGCGGAGCTGGTCCTCGAGGTCTTCGCCGACCATCCCGACGTCGAGCTCCTCCTGCGCTGATGAGGACCGGCGGCCGAATTTCACCTCGGCACCCCGTTGATCTGTTCGGCCGTCGTCCGTGCCGAACAGATCAGTGGCTTGCCGAACAGAACGGCAATCGCGTGCGAGGGTCCCGCCCGCACCGACCCACACGCCCTAGGCTGCCGGGTGCACCGCCGCCGACCCCGCAGGAGGACATCGTGAGCCAGGCACGCACGGGCGGGAACGGTCGCCCGTCGCCGGAGGTGTTCCGGCGCCGGCGCATCGTGGTGGCGTCGGCCGCGGGCGCGCTGGTGCTGGCGATCGTGCTGCTGACGGCGTTCGTGTGGCCCGGGTTCGCGATGAGCGAGCCGGAGCCGCAGGCCACGGTGACCGCGCCGGTGCCGACGCCGACGATCTCGCCCAGCGGGCGCCCGAAGGACCAGACGGCGTTCGTCAAGGCGCAGCCGGACTCGGTGCTGGCGCTGGCGCTGCGCGAGGCCACGGAGGACAAGTCCTGGGAGGACGACGCGGACGCGGTCGAGTCCTGGCAGCTCGTCTACGCGGACGGCGACGGCGCGGGCGCGACGACGGTCCAGGTGCACGCCGGTCAGTGGGAGGACGACGAGGCGGCGACCGCCGCGTACGAGGCGCTGGTCAAGGCGGCGGGCGACGCGACCGGCGAGGGCGAGGTGTCCGTCGACGGCAAGGCCACCGGCGCGTACGTCGTGACGCCCGGCTCCACCGAGGGCACCGCCGTCGTGACCTGGCGCAACGGCACCGCGGTGCTGCAGGCCACCGGCCCGGCGGACGTCGTCGAGGACTTCTACTCCGCCTATCCGTTGTAGTCCACCGCCGTCCGCGGGCACGTACCGTGGTGCCCGTGAGCGAGCAGACTGACGAGCAGGCCGGTACCCCCGAGAACACCCAGGTGGGCGGCGTGAAGATGGCGTTCCTCGGGACGGGGAACATGGGCGAGGCGGTGCTGGCCGGAGCGCTGTCCGCGGGGGTCGCGCCGCAGGACGTGGTGGCCACCTCCCGCCGGCCCGAGCGCGGCGCGCACCTCACGGACCGGTTCGGCGTCCGCGCGACGACGGACAACGTCGCCGCGGTCGAGGGCGCGCACGTCGTCGTCATCGGGGTCAAGCCCAAGGACGTGGGCGCGATGCTCGACCGCGTCGCCGACGCGCTCGAGCCGGGTGCCGTCGTCGTGAGCGTGGCGGCGGGCCTGCCGCTGTCCTTCTTCGAGCAGCGGCTGCCCTCCGGCACGCCCGTCGTGCGCGCCATGCCCAACACCCCCGCGCTGGTGGGCGCGGGCGTCACCGCCGTCGTCGGCGGGACGGCGGCCCGCGAGGACGACGTCGCGCTCGTCGAGCAGGTGCTCGCCGGCTCGGGCCACGTCTTCCGCGTGACGGAGAAGGACATCGACGCGTTCGGCGCGCTGGCCGGCTCGGGCCCGGCGTACGTGTTCTACGTGGTCGACGCGATGGCGGAGGCGGGCGTGCTGCTCGGCCTCACGCGCGACGTCGCGCGCCGGCTCGCCGTCGAGACGGTGCTCGGCTCGGCGAAGCTGCTCGACGAGACGGGCGAGCACCCTGTGCTGCTGCGCGAGAAGGTCTCCTCGCCCGGCGGCACCACCGTCGCCGCCCTGCGCAAGCTCGACGACGGCGGCGTGCGCGCCGCGTTCCTCGACGCGCTCGAGGCCGCGCGCGACCGGTCCCGCGAGCTCGCGGCCGAGCACGCCTGAGCCGGTCCGGCGGGGGAGCGGTCGTGACGGGCGGTCGGGACGACGGCGGGGGCCCCGCGCGCCGGGGGAGGCGTCCCGCGGGCCAGGAGACCCGCGAGGTCGTGCTGGCCGGTGCGCGCCAGGAGTTCCTCGAGCGCGGCTACGAGGCGGCGTCCGTCCGCTCGGTCGCGCGGCGCGCGGGCGTCGACCCGGGCACGGTGCGGCACTGGTTCGGCGACAAGACGCACCTGTTCACCGCCTCCCTCGGCCTGGTCGACATCGACCCGGCGGCGATCGTGCGGGCGGCGGCCGAGGGCCCCGTCGAGAGCCTGGGGGAGCGGCTGGTGCGGTCGGTCGTCGAGGTGTGGGACACGGACTACGGCGAGACGGTGCGGCTGGTCGTCCCCGCGGTCATGTCCGACCCGGGGCTGCGCGCGCTGCTGCCGCAGTTCCTGGGCGCCGAGCTGCTCGGGCCCCTCGTGCGCCGACTCGACGTCGACGACGCGCGCCTGCGCACCGCGCTGGTCGCGTCGCAGATGGTCGGTGTCCTCCTGACGCGGTTCCTCGTGCCGATCGACCCGCTGGCGACCCTCCCGCCTGCCCGGGTCGCGGCCCTCGTCGGCCCGACCGTGCAGCGCTACCTCACGGGAGACCTGCCCGAGGGCATTGCGTCCCGTGGGAGCGAGGAGCACAATTCCCCACATGGGGAATAGCGACGCCGCGGTGCGGGTCCGGGGGCTGCGCGTGGAGCGCGGCGGCCGGCCGATCATCGACGGCCTGGACGTGGCGGTGCCCGCGGGTCAGGTGGTGGGCCTGCTCGGCCCGTCCGGCTCGGGCAAGACGACGCTGCTGCGCGCCGTCGTCGGCGTACAGGCGCGCGTGACGGGCGAGGTGACCGTGCTCGGCGAGGCGGCCGGCTCGCCCGGCCTTCGGCGCCGCGTGGGGTACGTGACCCAGGCGGCGTCGGTCTACACCGACCTCACCGTGGTGCAGAACCTGCGCTACTTCGCCCGCCTCGCCGGCCTCCCGCGCACCGGCGCGGAGGCCGCCGTGCGGCGCGCCGTCGCCGCCGTCGACCTGGGCGGGCACGAGAGGCAGCGCGTCGGGACGCTGTCCGGCGGCGAGCGCTCCCGGGTCTCCCTCGCGGCCGCGCTGGTCGCCGACCCCGAGCTCCTCGTGCTCGACGAGCCCACCGTCGGCCTCGACCCCGTGCTGCGCCGCGACCTGTGGGCGATGTTCCGCCGTCTCGCGGGCGAGGGGCGCACCCTGCTGGTCTCCAGCCACGTCATGGACGAGGCCACCCAGTGCGACCGGCTCCTGCTGCTGCGCGACGGCGCCCTCGTCGCCGACACGACACCGGCCGAGCTGCTCGCCACGACCGGCGCCCCGGACGCCGAGCGGGCCTTCCTCGCGCTCATCGACCAGCAGGCCACGACGTCGGGCTCGACGACCGGCTCGACGACCGGGGAGGGCTCCCGATGACGCTCACCGCCACGACCGCGGGCCGCGTGCTGGCCCAGCTCCGCTTCGACCGCCGCACCGTCGCGCTCATCCTCGTGCTGCCGTGCCTGCTGCTCGGCCTCATCGCGTGGATGTTCGACGGCACCCCGGTGCTCGACCAGTTCGGGCCGATGCTCGTGGGGCTCTTCCCGCTCATCGTGATGTTCCTGGTGACGAGCGTCGCGACCCTGCGCGAACGCCAGTCCGGCACCCTCGAGCGGCTCATGACGACGCCGCTGCGCAAGGGCGACTTCGTGGCCGGCTACGCGCTCGCCTTCGCCGCCCTCGCGCTGCTGCAGTCGCTGGTGGTCGTGGGCTTCGCGCTCGCCGTCGGGATGGACGTGCTCGGCCCGCTGTGGCTGGTGCTGGTCGTGGGGATGCTCGACGCGGTCCTCGGCTGCTGCCTCGGCCTCGCCGCCTCCGCGCTCGCGCGCACGGAGTTCCAGGCCGTGCAGATGATGCCCGCGGTGATCTTCCCGCAGCTCATCACCTGCGGGCTGCTCATGCCGCGCGACCAGATGCCCGAGGTGCTCGAGTGGCTCTCGCGCGTCTTCCCGCTCACCTACGCCGTCGAGGCGATGCAGACCCTCGCTGCCGGCGGCGAGTGGGCGGACGTGCAGGGCGCCGTCGGCGCCATCGCGCTGTTCATCGTCGGCGCCGTCGTCCTCGGCGTCGCGACCCTGCGCCGTCGCACCGCGTGACCACCGATGCATCGAGCGTGCCGAATTGCTCCTCAAACGGCCCGTTTGGGGAGCAATTCAGCACGCTCGACGGCGAAGGGGTGGTCAGCGGAAGCGCGGGTCGTTCCCGGCGCGGGTGCTGACGACGAGGCCGAGCTCGTCGGCGACGTCGTCCCAGGCGACGTACGAGAACCCGGTGGCGTCGCCGCGGCCCGGCTCGACGTCGGCGCCGGTCTCGGGCTCGTCGTGGGTGACGAGCAGGCCCTGGCGGTACGGCCCGACGGGGCGATTCGTCACGGCGAGTCCGTCGGAGCCGTTGACCTCGTCCACGCCGCCCGTCCCTGCGACGCGGAAGGAGCCGACGGCCTGGTTGCGGCCCGTCGTGGAGTAGACGGCGTAGGTGTCGTCGCCCTGGCTGGACACGATGACGTACCCCGCGCGGCCGGGCCCGTGGTAGACGTCGACCCCCTCCGCGTCGGCGGTGAGCAGGTCGCCGCCGAACGGGTTCGCGGCGACGGCCTCCGCCTCGGACGAGCCGTCGGCGGGGGAGCACTCCTCGGTCTCGGGGTCGTAGGCGTCCTCGACGCCGAAGTCGGTGACCGTGTCGACGAGCCGCGGCTCGCCGGACCCCAGCGGCAGCGGCAGGCGCCACAGGCCGACGTCCTCCTGCGCGGCGTACAGGGTGCCGGTGCGCTGGTCGACGGAGAGCCCCTCGAGCTGCGGCCCCACGCCCGGCTCCTCGCACGCCGTCCACGTGCTGCCGTCGGGCAGGTCGAACGACGCGGGCAGGTCGAGATGGTCGACGTCCGTGTACCCGACCGTGCCGTCGGCGCGGGGGACGAGGCGGGCCGTCGCGACCGCCGTCGTGCCCTCCTGCGTGACGACCGCGTACGCCTCGCCGTCGCGGGGCTGCCACACCGCCAGCCCGTACGCGGTGTGCTCGGAGTCGACGCCCGCCCGGTCGGGCTGGAAGAGGAACGGCTGCTCCGCCGCGGTGATCTCGGTGAGCGGCACGTCGGCGGCGGCGCCGTCCGGGTCGACCGCGAAGAACCGGAGCTGGTCGTTGTACCGGTCGGACACCACGGCGACGTCCACGGTCTCGCCGCCCACGCGCAGGCCGTAGGCGAGGTCCACGTTGTTGTACCGGCCGGCGACGCCGTCCGCCCGCGGCGCCGGGTCCGCGGCCAGCGCCTGCAGCTCGCGGCCGGCCGTGTCGTACACGCGCAGGCCGCCCTCCTTGGCGGTCGCGAGGACCAGCGAGTCCCGGGAGCCGCCCGGGTGCACCCAGATCGCGGGGTCGTCGCCGGACGCGTCGCCGCCCGCCTCGTCGTCGTACAGCACGGGCGTCTCGACGTCGGTCGTCACGGTCGCGACGTCGCGACCGGGGCGGTCGTGGCCGTGACCGGGCCCGTGGCCCCACGCCGCGGACGCGGGCACGACGGCGAGGGCGGGGAGCAGCAGCAGCGCCGGCAGGGCGCGTCGGGGGGATCGCATGGACCCCGAGCGTGCCGGGCGCCGTTGGCCGGGCGGTGGCGCCCTCGTGAACGGTGGCCGAACACCCGCCCGGGTCAGGGCCGCGCGGAGAACCGCTCCAGCAGGTCGGCGTGGCCGGAGCAGACGAGCAGGTCGTTGGCGCTCACGCGTGTCTCGGGCGTCGCGTACTGGAACTCCACGCCGGGCGACTTCACGCCGATGACGGTGACGCCGTACCGCTTGCGGATGTCCGACTGGGCGAGCGTGAAGCCCTGCATCTCCTTCGGCGGCCGCATCTTGACGATGGTGAAGCCGTCCTCCACCTCGATGTAGTCGAGCATCTTGCCGCTCACGAGGTGCGCCACGCGGGAGCCGGCGTCGGCCTCGGGGTAGACGACGTGGTGCGCGCCGATGCGGGTGAGGATGCGGCCGTGCTCCGCGGAGATCGCCTTGGCCCAGATCTGCGGCGTGCCGAGGTCCACCAGGTTGGCGGTGATGAGCACTGACGCCTCGAGCTCGGTGCCGACGCCGACCACGGCGACGCCGAAGTCCTTGGCGCCGAGCTGGACCAGGGCCTCCGACTCCGAGGCGTCCGCCTCGACCAGGGGCAGGCGACCGGACCACTGCGCGACGAGCTTCTCGTCACGCTCGACGGCGAGCACGTCCTGACCGAGCCGGTCCAGCACCGTCGCGAGGGAGGAGCCGAAGCGGCCCAGGCCGATCACGAGCACGCCCGCGTCGCGCGCGGGTGCCTTCTTGTCCGCCACGGTTCTCCTCTGTCGGCCGGGTCGCCGGCCGGGTCGTCGGTACGGGTCACCCGATGATCGGGCGCTCCTCGGGGAAGCGTACGATGCGTCGCCGGTCGCGCAGGGCCAGGGCGCCGAGCAGCGAGATGACGCCCACGCGGCCGACGAACATGAGACCCGCGAGCAGGTACTTCGCGCCGTCGGGCAGGGCCGCGGTGACGCCGGTGGACAGGCCCACGGTGGCGTAGGCGGAGATCACCTCGAACAGCGCCTCGGACAGCCGCAGGTCGGTCATGCGCAGCAGCGCGAGGCACGAGACGAGCACGGCGGTGGCGCCCACGAAGACCACCGCGATGGACAGCCGCAGGGTGTCGCGGGGGATGCGCCGGCCGAACACCTCGGTGTCGGCGTCGCCGCGCGCCTCGGCGACGATCGCGAGCAGCATGACGGCGAACGTCGTGACCTTGATGCCGCCCGCGGTCGACGCCGAGCCGCCGCCCACGAACATCAGGGCGTCCGTGAGCAGCCACGTCTCCTGGGTCATCTCGTGCACGGGCACGGAGCTGAACCCGGCCGACCGCGGCATCACCGACGCGAAGACCGACGACAGGATCTTGGTGGAGAAGCTCTGCTCGCCGAAGGTGGCGGGGTTGTTCCACTCCAGCGCGCCGATGAGGATCGCCCCGGACACGAGGAGCGCGAGGCTCGTGGTCACGGTGAGCTTGGTGTGCAGCGACAGGGCCCGCACCCAGTGCTTGTGCTTGCGCCGGCGGTTGGTGATCACGTTGAGGATGACGGGGAAGCCGAGCGAGCCGATGAACACGCCGAGCGCGATCGGCACCAGCACGAACCAGTCCGACGCGAAGGGGAGCAGGCCGTCCGGGGTGGGCACGAAGCCGGCGTTGTTGAACGAGGAGATGCCGTAGAACAGGGCGTGCCACGCGGCGGTCCCGGCGTGGTCGCCGAGGACGAGGAACCGGGGGAACAGCAGCAGCGACAGGATCAGCTCGATGCTGGTGGCGGTGATGATGATCGTCTGCAGGAGGGCGCCGACCTCGCCGAGCCGCTCCGTCTTCGTCTCCGAGGCGGTGAGGAGCTTCTGCGTGAGGCCCAGCCGGCGCGACACGGCGAGGCCCAGCAGCGAGGCGAGCGTCATCACGCCCAGGCCGCCCACCTTGATGCCCACAAGGATGACGACGTGCCCGAACTCCGACCAGTAGGTCGCGGTGTCCTGCACGACGAGGCCCGTGACGCAGACGGCCGAGGTCGCCGTGAAGAGGGCGTCGACGACGGAGGCGCCGCGGCCGGACGCCGTCGCCCAGGGGGTGAGGAGCAGCAGCCAGATGACGGTGATGACGGCGGCGAACACCGTCATCGCGAGCCGGGCGGGGTACTCGCGGGCGGCGCGGTTCGCCCATCCGCGCAGCGCGAGCGCGCGACCGCCCCAGCTCCCCGGCACCCTGTCCCCTTCCGCCCCTCAGTCGCTGGGCACAGCCTGCCACGGCGTCGGCTACCGTGACGGGATGCGCGTCGCCCGGCTGCTGTGGAGCCCCGAGCTCCTGCGTTACGACTTCGGCCCCGGGCACCCCATGGCGCCCGCCCGCCTCGACCTCACGATGCGGCTCGTGGCGGACCTCGGCCTGCTCGACGAGCCCACGCTGGAGCTCGCGGACGTCGAGCCCGCCCCCGACGCGCTCATCGAGACGGTGCACGACGCCGCCTACGTCGCAGCGGTGCGGCGCGCGGCCGCCGACGGCACCGCCGACCCGGCGCGCGGCCTCGGCACCGAGGACGACCCGGTGTTCCCGGCGATGCACGAGGCCGCGGCGCGCCTCGTGGCGGCGTCGGTGGACGCGGCGGAGTCGGTCTGGTCGGGGCACGTGGCCCACGGCGTGAACATCGCGGGCGGCATGCACCACGCCCAGCGCGGCGCGGCGTCCGGCTTCTGCATCTACAACGACGCCGCGGCGGCCGTGCGGCGCCTGCTCGACCTCGGGGCCGAGCGGGTCGCGTACGTCGACCTGGACGCGCACCACGGCGACGGTGTCGAGGCGATCTTCTGGGACGACCCGCGGGTGCTCACCGTCTCCGTGCACCAGGACGGGCACACGCTCTTCCCGGGCAGCGGGAACGCCGGCGACACGGGCGGGACGGCGGCCCAGGGCACCGCGGTGAACGTGGCGCTGCCGCCGCGCACCGACGGCGCGCACTGGCTGCGCGCGGTGGACGCCGTCGTGCCCGCCGTGGTGCGCGAGTTCCGGCCGCAGGTGATCGTGTCGCAGCACGGCTGCGACGCGCACGGCAACGACCCGCTCACCGACCTGAACGTGGGCGTCGCCGCGCAGCGGACGGCCGCGCGCTGGGTGCACGAGCTCGCGCACGAGCTGGCCGACGGCCGCTGGGTCGCCCTCGGTGGCGGCGGGTACGCGGTGGTCGACGTGGTGCCGCTGGTGTGGGCGAGCCTGGTGGCGGAGGCGGCGCACGCGCCGCTGGCGATCGGCATCGAGCTGCCGGAGTCCTGGCGGCGGGAGGTCGAGGAGCTGTCCGGGCTGGACCCGGCCGAGCGCCTGGGCAGCGGCGACGTCGAGTGGCGACCCTGGTCGGACGGCTACGACCCGGCCGACGACGTCGACCGCGCGGTCCTCGCCACCCGGCGGCACGTGTTCCCCGTGTGGGGCCTCGACCCGTACCGCGACTGACGTCACGACGCCGGTCGGACGGGCGCCGGTCGGGAGGGCGCCGGGCATCGGGTACCCTGGGGGACGGACTTTTCCGCGTTGGTCGGCTGCTCCTGGAGACAGGGCTCCTGGGACCAACCGTGTTCCACCGACCGACAAGCATTGTGAGGACCTCATGGGCTCCGTCATCAAGAAGCGCCGCAAGCGCATGGCGAAGAAGAAGCACCGCAAGCTGCTGCGGAAGACGCGTCACCAGCGTCGCAACAAGAAGTGACGCCGTCCGCCTGACGGCGGACAGCGTGCACGAACGGGCCCGGCACCTCCACGGAGGTGCCGGGCCCGTTCGCTGTTCCCGGCCGGTGCGGCCGCCGTCAGCGGCCCTGCAGCCGCCGCCGGATGCTGCGGAGCACGAGCCCGGCGACCCAGGCGGCGCCGGCCCACGACGCCGTCTTCATCCCGCGCCCGGCCACGCGCCGTCCGCGGCCGCGGAACTCGCGGATGGGCCAGCCGACCTCCTTGGCGTGCCGGCGCAGGCGCACGTCGGGGTTGATGGGGCAGGGGTGCCCGACGGTGCGCATCATCGGGAGGTCGTTGAGGGAGTCGCCGTACGCGTACGAGGCGGACAGGTCGATGCCCTCGCGCTCGGCGAGCTCGCGGACGGCGGCGCCCTTGGCCTCCCCGTGCATGAGGTCGCCCATGAGGCGGCCGGTGTAGAAGCCCCCGGAGTGCTCGGCGATCGTGCCGAGGCACCCCGTGGCGCCGAGGCGGCGGGCGATGAGCCCGCCGATCTCGACCGGCGTCGCGGTCACGAGCCACACCTGGTCGCCGGCGGCGAGGTGCTCGTCGAGCAGCCGCTTGGTGCCTGGGAAGATGCGCAGCTCGAGCACGGTGTCGTACACGTCCTCGCCCACGGCCGTGATCTCCGCCACCGAGCGCCCGGCGATGAGCGACAGGGCCCGGCTGCGCACGGTCTCGATCTGGGAGCGGGACTCGCCGAACACCACGTACTTCGCCTGGATCAGTGCGAACCGCAGCAGGTCGCGGGTGCCGAAGAACCGCCGCTGGTACAGGGCGCGCGCCAGGTGGAAGGCGCTGGCGCCCCGGATGATGGTGTTGTCGACGTCGAAGAAGGCTGCGGCGCGCGCCGGCGGGGACGACTCGACGGGCGACGGCATGCGGTCCACTGTATCGGCGCCGCTAGTCTTGGCAGGTGAGCATGCCGCAGGGATCCGAAGGTGAACCCCGGGTGCTCCTGTACACGCGTGCCGGCTGCCACCTGTGCGAGGAGGCTCGGGCGGTGGTCGCGGACGTGTGCGGGGCCGCGGGCGAGACCTTCCGGGAGGTCGACATCGACGTCGACGGCCCCGGCGGGGACCTGGTGGGCAAGTACGGGGACTACGTGCCCGTCGTCGAGGTGGACGGCGTGCAGCAGGGCTTCTGGCGGGTGGACGGCGCGCGGCTGGCGCGCCGGCTGGCCCGCTGAGCCCGGGAGAGGACGACAGGGTGATCCAGCAGTGATCGAGCTCGGTGAGGCGACGGTGCCGGCCGCGACGGTGGCGAGGCTGCCCTACTACCTGCGCGCCCTGCGCGACCTGGCGGAGGGCGGTGTGACGACGACGTCGTCGTCGGAGCTGGCGGAGCGGTCGGGGGTGGGGTCGGCGCAGCTGCGCAAGGACCTGTCCTACCTCGGGTCGTTCGGCACGCGCGGCGTGGGCTACGACGTGCAGTCGCTGGCGCAGTACATCGCGACGGCGCTGGGGCTCGGGTCCGAGCAC
Organism: Isoptericola sp. NPDC056618; assembly: GCF_042792715.1. Taxonomy (NCBI): domain Bacteria; kingdom Bacillati; phylum Actinomycetota; class Actinomycetes; order Micrococcales; family Promicromonosporaceae; genus Isoptericola; species Isoptericola sp. NPDC056618. Next base: position 68,357 of record NZ_JBHTVZ010000017.1, read on the forward strand.
CGGCTGGCGATCGTCGGCATCGGCAACCTGGGCCACGCGCTGGCGAACTACTCGGGGTACGCGGCCCGCGGGTTCCAGGTCGTGGCGCTGCTGGACGCCGACCCGCAGGTGGTCGGGAACTCCGCGGCCGGGCTGACGATCGAGCACGTCGACGCGCTGGAGGACGTGCTCGCGCGCACCGGCGTGTCGATGGTGGTGCTGGCGACCCCCGGGCCGGTGGCGCAGGCCATCGCCGAGCGGATCGTGGCGTGCGGGGTGCGGGAGATCCTGTCCTTCGCGCCGGTGGCGCTGCAGCTGCCCGACGACGTCGTCGTGCGCTCGGTGGACGTGGCCGGCGAGCTGCAGATACTCGCGTTCCACGCCGCGGCCCGCGCGGCGACGAACGGCGCGCCGACGAGGTAGGACGAGACTGCCGAGGTAGTACGACAAGCGCCCAGGTAGTTCGAGATCCGGTGAGGTAGCGGACTACCTCACCAGGACCGGAACTACCTCGGCGCTTGTCGTACTACCTCGGCAAAGGCTCAGTTCTGCTTGATGGCCGAGACGTCGAGGGCGATCTTGACCTTGTCGCCGACGAGGACGCCGCCGGTCTCGAGCGCGGCGTTCCAGGTCAGGCCGTAGTCCTTGCGCGAGATCTCGATCTCGGACTCGAAGCCCGCGCGCGGGTTGCCGAACGGGTCGGTGGCGGTGCCGGTGAACTCGGTCGGCAGCTCGACCGAGTTGGTGACGCCGTTGATCGTGAGGTCGCCGGTGATCGTGTAGTCGTCACCGTCGGTGGAGATGCCCTTGGACGCGAAGGACCAGACCGGCTTCTCCTCGGCGTGCCAGAAGTCGGCGCTCTTCAGGTGGCCGTCGCGGTTCTCGTCGCCCGTGTTGACCGACGCGGCGTCGAGCTCGGCGGAGACGGCCGACGACTCGAGGTCGTCGCCCACGGTGATCGCGCCGGACGTGATGGCGATCGTGCCGCGCACCTTGGCGATCCCGGCGTGGCGCACGGAGAACGAGGCGGTCGAGTGGGCGGTGTCGATGGCGTAGGTACCGGCGGTCAGGCCTGCGGGCAGCGCGGTCATGGTGTCTCCCTCGGGTTGGGTCGTGCTGACGTTCACCAAGATAGTTGATGAATCAACTATCGTCACGGGGGGTGGAACGCGGCGCTCTCGTAACCTATTCCCGTGGGTGCGACGAGGGCGCGGGAGCGCGACGACGACGGCCGCGCGGACGTGCGCTGGCTCGACGAGGAGCAGCAGTGGGCGTGGCGGAGGTTCCTCGAGGGGACCTCCCGCTTCTTCGAGGCGCTCGGGGACGCGCACGACGAGGGGCTGCCCGTCACGCTCGGCGAGTACCACCTGCTGGTGCAGCTCTCCGAGGCGCCGGACAGGACGCTGCGGATGTCGGCGCTCGCGGAGTTCCTCGCGCTGTCGCGCAGCCGCCTCACGCACACCGTCGACCGGATGGAGAAGCGCGGGCTGGTGGTCCGCACGCCGGTGCCCGGCGACCGGCGCGGGGTGAACTGCGTCATGACCGACGCCGGGTACGCGGCGCTCGTCGATGCCGCACCGGGCCACGTCACCGCCGTCCGTCGCCTGCTGGTGGACACCCTCACCCCCGAGGAGTTCGCGACCCTGGGCCGCGCGATGGCGAAGGTGGCGGACGCGGCCAGGGGGCCGGCGGCCCCCTGACGTGAGCGCCGTCACGCTTGGCTGGACGGGACCTGGGTACCCCGGAGTTCTGGGACACTGGGACCCATGGCCACCACCACCGTCCATCTCGTACGGCACGGCGAGGTCCACAACCCGGACGGCGTCCTCTACGGGCGCATCCCCGGCTACCGCCTGTCCGACCGCGGCCAGGCGATGGCGCGCCGCGTGGCGCAGCACCTGTCCGGCGCGGGCCGCGACGTCGTCGCCGTCGTCGCCTCCCCGCTGCAGCGCGCGCAGGAGACCGCGACGCCGACGTCCGAGGCCTTCGGCCTGACGCTCGCCACCGACCACCGGCTCGTCGAGGCGGGGAACCACTTCGAGGGCACGACGATCGGGAAGAACCCGGGGCAGCTCGCCAACCCGAAGTACTGGCGCTACCTGTGGAACCCGCTGCGCCCGTCGTGGGGCGAGCCGTACGCGGACCAGGTGACCCGGATGCGTGCCGCCGTGGACGACGCGCGGCGCGCCCACGAGGGCCACGAGGTCGTGCTGGTCAGCCACCAGCTGCCCGTGTGGGTCACGCGCCGGTCGTACGAGGGCGGCTCCCTGGCGCACGACCCGCGCCGCCGGCAGTGCGCCCTCGCGTCGATGACGTCGCTGACGTTCGACGGCGAGACGTTCGTGGGCCTGCACTACACCGAGCCCGCCGCCGACCTGCTCGCCGGCGCCGACCCCGTGCCGGGGGCATGATGCGCACCGCTCGTCCGCGCGCGCTCCGGCGCGCCTCCGCCGCCGTCGGCGCCGTCCTCGGCCTCGGCCTGCTCGCCGCGTGCGGTGCGCAGGACTCGGGCGCCGGCGACGTCGTCGGGCAGGGCTTCGTCTCCGGCGACGGCTCCGTGAAGCAGTGGGACGCGGGCGACCGGGACGACCCCGTGACCGTCGAGGGCACGTCGTTCGAGGGCGACGAGGTGAGCACCGCCGACTGGCTCGGCGACGTCGTCGTGGTCAACACCTGGTACGCCGGGTGCGCGCCGTGCCGCGCCGAGGCCCCCGACCTCGTGGCCCTGGCCGACGAGCGCGAGGCAGACGGCGTGCGGGTGCTCGGCATCAACACGGAGGACGAGGCCGGCGCCGCCACCTCGTTCCAGCGCACCTTCGACGTGCCCTACCCGTCGATCGAGGACCGTAGCGGCCAGGTCGTGGCGAGGCTGTCCGGCGTCGTGCCGCTGCAGGCCGTGCCGTCGACCGTCGTGCTCGACGCCGAGGGCCGCGTCGCGGCCCGCGTCATCGGCCAGGCCGAGGCGTCGACGCTCGACGCGATCGTCGACGAGGTGCTCGCCGAGTCGGGCGGCGGCTCGGGCGACGGCGCGAAGGGCGCCTGATGGGCGAGACGTTCGCGACCACGGTGTTCAGCGGCTCGATGCTGCTGGCGCTGCCCGTGGCGCTGATCGCCGGCCTCGTGTCGTTCGCCTCGCCGTGCGTGCTGCCGCTGGTGCCCGGCTACGTCGGGTACGTCAGCGGCATGGCCGCCGCGTCGGCCGGCACGGGCGCGAAGCGGCGGCCCGGGGTGCCCCAGGACCCGGCCCGGCGCCGCGTCGTCGCCGGCGTGGCCCTCTTCGTCCTCGGCTTCACCGCGGTGTTCGTGGCGTTCATGGCCGCGGCGGGGGCGATCGGCTCCTACCTGGTGCAGTGGGAGGGCACGATCATGCGGGTCCTCGGGGTCGTCGTGATCCTCATGGGCCTCGCCTTCCTCGGCGCCGTGCCGTTCCTGCAGCGCGAGCGGCGCATGCACCTGAGCCCCCGGGCGGGCCTGTGGGGCGCGCCGCTGCTGGGCGTCGTGTTCGGCCTCGGCTGGACCCCCTGCATCGGCCCGACGCTCGCGGCCGTGCAGACGCTGGCGCTCGACCAGGCGTCGGCCGGCCGCGGCCTGGTGCTCGGCGTCGCGTACTGCGTCGGGCTGGGCGTGCCGTTCCTGCTCGTGGCGCTCGGGCTGCAGTCCTCGCAGCGCATGCTCGGTTTCCTGCGTCGGCACCGCCTGGGCATCCAGCGCGCGGGCGGCGCCCTGCTGGTGCTGGTCGGCCTGGCGCTGGTCACGGGGCTGTGGTCCACGTGGACCAGCCAGCTCCAGGGCTGGATCGGCGGATTCGTGACGGTGGTGTGATGAGCGAGAAGGCGACGTACCGACCGGAGGGCATCAACGACGCGTTCGTCGAGGGCCGCGCCGACGCCGGGCCCTCGTCCCCCGCCGAGGGGCCGGCCAAGCCCGCCGGCCCGACCCTGCCCTCGCTGGGCTGGCGCGGCATGCTGCGCTGGACGTGGCGCCAGCTCACGAGCATGCGCGTGGCGCTCATGCTGCTCATGCTGCTCGCCGTCGCGGCCGTCCCCGGCTCGGTGCTGCCGCAGCGCGGCCAGGACGCCGCCGCGGTGCTGGAGTACCTCGGCGACCACCCCACGCTGGGGGAGTGGCTGGACCGGTTCGGCTTCTTCGAGGTCTACAGCTCGGTCTGGTTCTCGGCCATCTACATCCTGCTGTTCGTCTCCCTCGTGGGCTGCATCGTGCCGCGCACGCTCGCGCACGCACGCAACCTGCGGAACCGGCCGCCCCGGACGCCGGTGAGGTTCGGCCGCTTCCCGGCCACGGCCGAGACCAGCACGACGGCGTCGCCCGACGAGGTCGTCGAGGCCGTGGCCGGCCACCTGCGCGGCCCGCTGCGCCGCCTGCCCACGTTCCGCGTCGACGTCGGGTCGGAGGAGCCGCGGCTCGGCCGCCCGGCCACCCGCACGGTGGCGGCGGAGCGTGGCTACCTGCGCGAGACCGGCAACCTCGTGTTCCACCTCGCCCTGCTGGGCCTCCTGGTGTCGGTCGCCCTCGGCCAGCTGATGCACTACCGCGGCCAGGCGATCGTCACGGAGGGCCGCGGTTTCGCGAACGCCGTCGTGGACTACGACACCTTCGACAAGGGCGCCTGGTTCCGGGCGGCGTCGCTGTCGCCGTTCTCGATGACGCTCGACTCGTTCGACTCCGAGTTCGCCTCCGACACCGTGGCGTTCGCGCAGGCGCGAGACTTCACCGCCCACGTGACGGTCACCGAGCCGGACGGCGGCCAGCACTCCGACCAGATCAAGGTCAACTCCCCGCTGACGGTGGACGGCGCCAAGATCTACCTGCAGGGCAACGGCTTCGCCCCGGAGATCACCGTCGAGGACGGCGCCGGCGAGATGGCGTTCTCCGGCCGCGTCCCGTTCCTGCCCGAGGACACCATGTACACGTCACGCGGCGTCGTGAAGGTGCCGGACGTGTCGGAGGGCCAGGAACAGATCGGCCTGGTCGGCTACTTCCTGCCCACCGCCGTCGTCGACCAGGACGGGTCGGCCCGCTCCGTCTTCCCGCAGCCGCAGAACCCGCTCCTGGTGCTCGAGGTGTACCGCGGCGACCTGGGCCTGGACGACGGCGTGCCGCAGAACGTGTACCGCCTCGACACCGCGTCCCTCACGCCGTCGGTGGACGACGAGGGCGAGACGATCAAGCTGCTCGTGAAGCCGGGGGAGACGGTCGAGCTGCCCGACGGCCTCGGCACCGTCACCCTGGGGGAGGACGTGCCCCGCTACGTCGCCCTCGACCTGCGCTACGACCCGTCCCTCGCCTGGGTGCTGACCTTCTCCCTGCTGGCCCTCGCCGGCCTCGCGGTCTCGCTGTTCACGCCGCGCCGCCGCGTGTGGGTGCGATCATGGGAGACCACGGACGACGACGGCCGGGCCGTCACGCACGTCGAGCTCGCCGGGCTCGCGCGCGGGGACGACGCCGGCCTGCAGCGCGAGGTCGACAAGGCCCTGGCAGCGGTGCCGGGCCGCGCCGACGATCCCGACGACAACCACAGAACCGCCACGGAGGACTGACCATGCAGATCGCCGAGCTGAGCGTGCTGCTCGTCTGGGGCGCCGCCACGGCGCTCACGATCGCGCTCGTCGCGTTCGCGATCGACCTGGGCCGCCGCACCGAGGCGCGCGCCGAGGCCCACGCCGAGGCGCGCACCCCTGTCGCCGTGGGGGCCGAGCCCCGGCCCACGCTCGCACCTGCGAGCACGGTGTCCGGCACCGGGGACGGCGCGGCCGCCCCCGGGCGCCGTCGTGCCGCGGGCATCGCGATGTCGACCACCTGGCTGGGCACCGCGATGCTCCTCGTGGCCATCGTGCTGCGCGGGCTCGCCGCGGGCCGCACCCCCTGGGCGAACATGTACGAGTTCACGCTCGTGGGGTCGTTCATGGCCCTCGCCGTGTTCCTCGGCATGAACGTGCGCAAGGACTTCAAGTTCCTGGGCGCCTTCGTCACCGGGCTGTCCGTGCTGTTCCTGGTGCTCGGCCTCAACGTGTTCTACGTGGCGGCGACCGGCGTGCAGCCCGCCCTCCAGAACTACTGGCTGGTCATCCACGTGGGCGTCGCGATCAGCGCCACCGGCATCTTCACGGTCGCGTTCGTCGCCTCGGTGCTGCAGCTCGTGCGCGACAGCCGCGACTCCGGGTCCCCGTACCTGCAGCGCCCCGGCTTCCGCTGGCTCGACCGCGTGCCCACCCCGACGTCGCTGGAGGCCCTGTCCTTCCGCCTCAACGCCGTCGGCTTCGTGCTGTGGACCTTCACCATCATCGGCGGCGCCATCTGGGCCGAGCACGCCTGGGGCCGCTACTGGGGCTGGGACCCCAAGGAGGTCTGGAGCTTCGTCATCTGGGTCGTGTACGCGGCGTACCTGCACGCCCGCACGACCCGCGGCTGGGACGGCCGCCGCGCCGCCTGGTTCGTGGTCGTCGGCTACCTGTGCGTGCTGTTCAACTTCACCGGCGTGAACCTCATCTTCAACGGCAAGCACTCGTACTCGGGCCTCAACACCGACGGCACCGGCGGCGCCTGACCCACCCGCACCTACCCGAGCGCGCCGGACAAGCGCCCAGCACGTGTCTCAGGGGGTGTCGCCGTTGCCGCCGCCCTCGCGCTCGCGGCGGCGCTTCTCCTGCTCCAGGCGCCACAGGAACTCGGGGTCGTCGTCGGGCGCCACGGGGCCGGACGGGCGGCGCGGGCCGGAGGGGCCGGGCCGCCGGGGGCGGGACGACGGCCCGCGGCCGCCGGACGCCCGGCGCGCTGACTGCTTGACGACGATCCACGCGACGGCGCCGAAGATCGGCAGCAGCACGATGATCACCGCCCACAACCAGCGGGGGAGGCCGCCGCGCTCGTCCTCCTCGGAGCCGAACAGGTCGAGGAGGGCGTACAGGGCGAGCCCCACCACGAGGAGGGGCAGGATCACACGCGCGAACATGCCTCCAGCCTAGTTCGGCGTCGGGATGCTCAGGAATCGCGCCTACCCTGGAACCGTGCCCCTCGTCATGTACACCGTCTGGCGGATCCTGCTGTTCGTCGCCGCCCTCGGCGCCGGCTACCTGCTCGGTCTGCGCAGCTGGCTCCTCGTCCTGGTCGCCGCCGTCGTGGCGTTCGCCGTCTCGTACCTCGCGCTGAGCAGGCCGCGGGACGCCGCCGCGCGCTGGCTGGCGGAGAAGGAGCAGCGGCGCAAGGACGGCTCCGACAAGCACGACGTCGACTCCGACTACGAGGACTCCGTCGTGGACCGGGAGCACCCCACGGCCGGTTGAGCGAGCAGGCGTCAGAGCGCCAGGCCGAGGGCCAGCAGGACGCCGTAGGCGAGCTCGAACATCCCGGTGCCGGCGAGCACCTTGACGAGCAGCGGTCCGCGCGCCCCCGCGATCACCGGGGCGACGAGCAGCGCGGCGGGCAGCAGCAGCACCGCGACGATCAGCGCCCACGGCGACCAGGCCGCGCACACCATGCCCAGCACCACGGGCAGCAGGACGCAGGCGGCGTACCAGCGCCGGGCGCGGTGGTCGCCGAGGCGGACGGCGAGGGTCCGCTTGCCCGCGACGACGTCGGTCGGGATGTCGCGCACGTTGTTCACCATGAGCAGGCCGCACGCGATCATGCCGACGCCGACGGCGCCGAGCACGGACGGCCAGGTGAGGGTGTCCGCCTGGGTGTACGTGGTGCCGAGCGTCGCGACGAGCCCGAAGAACACGAACACGCCCACCTCGCCGAGCCCCGCGTAGCCGTACGGGTGCTTGCCGCCCGTGTAGTACCAGGCGGCCAGCACGCACAGCACGCCCACCGCGAGGAGCCACCAGTGCCCGCTGACGGCGCACAGCGCCAGCCCGAGCACCCCGGCGACGCCGAACGACGCGAACGCTGCGCCCTTGACGCGGCGGGGCGGGGCGATGCCGGACGCCGTGAGGCGCAGCGGACCCACACGGTCCAGGTCGGTGCCGCGGACGCCGTCCGAGTAGTCGTTGGCGTAGTTGACGCCCACCTGCAGGGCGAGCGCGACGCCGAGCGCGAGGACGGCGGGCAGCCACGCGAAGGCGTCGACGTCCGCCGCGGCACCCGACCCGATCAGCACCGGCGCGGCCGCGGCCGGCAGGGTGCGGGGGCGTGCTCCGGCGATCCACTCGCTCGTCGTGGCCATGGTTCTCCGTCCGTCGGTGCGGCGCCGGGGCGTCGCGTGCGCGAGCAGGTCAGGCGTGCGCCTCGTGCTCGCGGACGAGGGCGACGACGCCGCTGCGGTCCACCTTGCCGGGGCCGCGCAGCGGGAGCGCGGCCGCGGCGTACACGCGGCGGGGCGCGGACGGCGCACCCAGCCTAGTCGCCACCGCGGACCGGACCCGCGCCAGCGCGTCGTCGTCGACGGGAAGGATCCGTGGCCCGCTCGGCCCGCTCGGCCCCGCCGCGGTCGCGACCACGGCCACGAGCGCCTGCCCCCACTCGGCGTCGGGCACGCCGACGACGCACGCCTCGCCGCCGAGCAGCTCGCCGACCAGCGCCTCGACGGGCGCCGGGGCCACGTTCACCCCGCCGGTGACGACGACGTCGTCCGCCCGTCCGAGCACCTCCAGCGTGCCGTCGGGGGTGAGCCGGCCCAGGTCGGACGTGCGGAACCAGCGCGACCCGTCGGGGTCCGTGCGGAACGCCGCGGCCGTGGCGGCGTCGTCGCCCAGGTACCCGGCCGCGAGGGTGGGCCCACCCAGCTCGACGACCCCCACCTTCCCGGACCTGTCATGGCCAGGACCAGGGGAACCTCCGCGTGGCCCCGACAACTCCCGGGTCGCAGAGTCGTCCGGGCCAGGAGCATGGGAACGTGCGTGTGGCCCTGACAGCTCGGGAGGGGCGACGCGGACCCGGACGCCGCGCAGGGGCGCGCCGTCGTACACGCAGCCGCCGGCGGTCTCGGACATGCCGTAGGTCGTCACGACGCGCACCCCCGCCTCCGCGGCGCGCGAGAGCAGGGCGGGCGGGGAGGCCGCGCCGCCCAGCAGCACCGCCGCGCAGCGGGCCAGCGCCGCCAGCCCGCGGGGCGCGCCGTCTTGCGCGCCGGCGAGCAGGCGGTGCACCTGGGTGGGGACCAGCGACACGTACACCGGGTCGTCGCCGGCGTCGAGGACCGGCTCGAGCAGGTCGGCCAGGCCGTCGGGCGTGAACCGCGCGTCCGGGTGGGCGGCCGCCAGCGGCGTGCCCGCGAGCACCGACCGCACCACCACCTGCAGGCCGGCGACGTGCGTGGGCGGCAGCGTCAGCACCCACCGACCGGGGCCGCCGAGTCGCTCGTCCGTGGCCGCCGCGGACGCGCGCAGCGCGGCGGCCGGCAGCGCGACCTCGCGCGGCGTCCCCGTCGAGCCGGACGTGCGCACCACCAGCGCGGTGCCCGGCGGCACGGGGGCCGTCGTCGTGCGGGGCAGCGGGACGACGGCGGGGCCGCCGTCGAGCGCGGCGCGCACGGCGTCGCGGAGCGCGTCGACGGACGGGGGCAGGGACGCGAGGGGCACCGCACCAGGGTAGGTCCGGGCCGGTCCGGGGCCCGTCCGGGCCGCGACGGGCCTGCCGTAGGGTGGCACGGTCCCGGCCCGGGAGCCCCCGGGCCGCACGCACGTCGAGGAGGACGCCGAGGATGCCCACGAAGCCCGCAGGCGCGCCCCGCGGCGGCCGGACCGGGGCGGTCGGCGCGCTCGTCGCGCTCGCCCTGCTGGCCACGGCCGCCTGCGGCGTCGGCGAGCCCGCCGCGCCGCCCACCGTCACCGCCGCGCCGGACGTCTCCGTGCCGAAGGCGGCACCGCCCGACCCGGTGAAGCCGAAGCCCGAGCCCCAGCCGAAGCCCGTCCTCTGGCCGCTCAACGGCAGGCTGACCGGGACGAAGAAGGTCCCCGCCCGGCCGGCCGTCGCGGTGAAGATCGAGAACTCGCCCGCCGCACGTCCGCAGTCCGGGCTGCAGCAGGCGGACATCGTCTGGGAGCAGGTGGTCGAGGGCGGCATCAGCCGGTACGTCGCCGTCTACCACTCCAAGCTGCCCGGCACCGTCGGGCCCGTCCGGTCCGTGCGCCCCATGGACCCGGCCATCGTCGCCCCGATGCGCGGCATCCTCGCCTACTCGGGCGGGCAGCCGCCGTTCATCCGCGCCGTCGGCCGAGCCAAGGTGCAGTCCGTGACGATGGACGGCGGCGACCCCGGCTTCCGGCGCAGCGGCGACCGGGCCGCGCCGCACAACGTGTACGGCTCGGTGAACGCGTTCGCCAAGCAGGCGACCAAGAGCCGCGCGACCCCGCCAGCCGCACAGTTCAACTACGCCGCCAAGGTCGGGCAGGGGACCGCCGCGACGAACGACCGCAAGGGGCGCGTCGCCGACGTCCGGCTCTCCCCGGCGCAGCGCACCGTGTGGCGGTGGACGTCGAAGACGAAGACCTATGCCCGCTTCGACGGCTCGGCCCCCTCGGTCTCCTCCGGGAGCCAGCTGCGGGCCCGGAACGTGCTGCTCCTGTCCGTGACCATGAAGAACACGAGGTACCGCGACCCGAGCGGCGCCCCGGTGCCCGAGACGCAGATGGTGGGCCGCGGCAAGGGCGTGCTCCTCACCCGCGGCAAGGCGCTCAGCGTGACCTGGTCGAAGAAGTCGACGGGCAGGAAGCTGATGCTGAAGACCCGCGGCGGCGACCCCGTCCGCCTCGACCCGGGCAACCTCTGGATCGAGCTCGTGCCGCGCGGCACCGGGTCGTGGCGGGTGCGGTGACGCCGGATCGGGGCATTCCCGGCCTACGGTGAGGGCGTGTGACCGCGCGCACGGCCCGTGACCCCGGGAGGACCTGCATGACCGCCACGCCCCGCCCGTCCCGCACCCGGCGCGCCGCAGCGCTGACGGTCGCCGCCGTCCTGGCGCTGGCGGCGTGCTCGTCCGGCGGGTCTCCGACGCCGACCGTGACGCCGGGCAGCACCGCCGACAAGGGCGCCCCGCCGTCGCCCACGATGCCGTCGGCCTGGCCGCTCACCGGGGTGCGGTCGGACGACGTGGCAGCCCGACCGGCGCTCGCGGTGAAGATCGAGAACGCGCCGGAGGCGCGGCCGCAGACCGGCCTCGAGGACGCCGACCTCGTGTGGGAGGAGGTCGTCGAGGGCGGCATCACGCGATTCGTCGCCGTGTACCACTCGCGGATCCCGAAGGCGGTCGAGCCCGTGCGCTCGGTGCGGCCCATGGACCCCGACGTCGTCGCCCCGCTCGGTGGCATCCTCGCCTACTCGGGCGGCCAGCCGCCGTTCATCGCGGCGGTGGAGGAGTCCGGCACCCAGTCGGTGATCATGGACCGCGGCGACGGGGGCTTCTCCCGCGACCCGGGTCGCGCCGCACCGCACAACGTCGTCGGGGACCCGAAGGCCTTCCTCGACCAGGCCGACGACGAGCGCACCGTGCCGCCGCCCGCCCAGTTCCGGTACGCGGGCAAGGCGGGCGGCGGCACCGCGGCGGCCGACGGGTCGAAGACCTCCACCCTCGCCGTGACCCTCAGCCCGGCGCAGCGCAGCGTCTGGGACTGGTCCGGCGACGAGAAGCGGTGGCTGCGGAGCGAGGGCTCGGACAAGTCGGTCTCGTCGTCCGGGGCGCGGCACGCGGCCGCCAACGTGCTCGCGCTGTCCGTCGACGTGGTGGACACGAAGTACAAGGACCCGGCCGGCGCCCCCGTCCCCCGGACCGAGCTGATCGGGAAGGGCAAGGGGGTGCTGGCGTCCGCGGGCAGGACCGTGCCCGTGCAGTGGTCGAAGAAGGACCAGAAGTCCCCGGTCGAGCTGACCCGTGACGGCGAGCCCGTCGAGCTCGACCCCGGCAGCACGTGGATCGAGCTCGTCCCGAAGGACGGCGGGAGCTGGAAGACGTCCTGACCTGCCAGGGTGCGCCCGCGGCTACGGCCGGCCGAGCCCTGACACGACGCTCCCGGCGGACACCAGGCGACCGCCGGCGGAGAACAGCCCCCACAGGTCGTTCTTGCAGGGCTGCTCCCACACAGCGGTCCCGTCGCGCAGGTCGAGGGCGAGGAGCCGGCTGCCGGACACGGACTCGCCGGTGTCGGCATCCACCGTCGCGCCGGTGGTCGCGAGCAGGAGGCGCGTGCCGTCCGTCACGGCCCCGCTGACGTACGCGCTGCCGCCCCCGTCGTGGTCACCGATCACGTCCGCCCGTCGCGTACTCGTCGATCGAGGACGACCAGACGGTGCTGCCGTCCGCGCCGACCACCGCCGCGAGCACCGGCGCGTCCCCGTCGCCGCCGCGCAGGGCGAGCACCGGACCTGCCGGCTCGGTGTCCACGAGGGGGACCTGCGCCAGGCCACGGACGGCCGTCAGCCGCGCGCCGCGCGCGTCGAGGACCTCGCTCGCGTCGCCCTGGGCGAGGTAGCCGCCGCCCGGCAGCGGCGCCAGCGTGCTCGCCCCGTCACCGAGGGAGACGATGTCGCCCGTGGGCGTCACCGCGCGCGCGAGCCCGCACAGGCTGAGCACGGTGGACGTCGGCGTCGCGTCGATCCAGGGCTGGGGCGCGAGGACCGTGCCGCCCGGGCCGTCCTCCGAGAACCCGCAGCTGTCGAGGTCGTCCGCGGACAGGTGGAGGGTCACCTCGGCGCGTTCCTCACCGGTGACGGCGTCCAGCACCCGCATCGTCGGGTCCGCCCAGCCCGCGTCCCGGAGCGTGCGCAGGACGTCCGCGTCGGCGTCGCCCTCGTGCCACGGGATCTCGGTCGTCGGCGCGGAGCCGCTCGGCGCGGGCGTCGAGCAGGCCCGGTGCGACGGCGGCCCCGGCCACGACGACCACGACGACGGCGGTGCCGCCCGCGACGGCCGCGCGGCCCCGGCGGGACAGGGCGCGCCAGCGGGTGTGGGCGCGGTCGCGCAGGTCCGCCAGGCGGCGGCCCTGCTCGGGCCCGACGTGCGGGGCACCGTCGGGACCGTCCTCGCGCTCGTCGTCCGGCACGAGCTCGAAGGTGGTCATCGGCTCGGGGCGACGGAACCGCGGAGGCATGACCGGAGGCTCTCGGCGCCGTCAGCCCAGGCCGTGCACGACGCCGTCGAAGGCCACCGCGTGGCCGTCGACCGCCATCAACCACTCGAGGAACCCGGCCTGCTTCCGCCGCTCCCACGCCGTCGTGCCGTCCCGCAGGTCGAGGGCGACCAGCCTGTGGTGCTCGCCGTCGCCACCGATGCCGACCAGCAGGCGGGTGCCGTCGGTGACCGCCCCCGCGACCCAGTCGCCCGAGCCGTAGCCCGAGACCTGCAGCAGGTCGTCACGCGCCCAGACCTCGTCGCCGGTCCGCGCGTCGAGGCCGACGAACCCGTCGGCGTCCTGCACGACGACGACGCCCGAGACCCGCGCGAGCACCCCGCCCAGGTCGTCGACCGTCGCGGCCCACCGCTCCGCGCCGTCCGGGTCGAACGACGCGAGGCGCACCGCCGACCGGCTCTCGCCCACCTCCGTCAGCGCGAGGTAGGAGGAGCCGGGGGCGTCGTCCACCGTCGGCGGGACCGACCATCCCGGCACCGTGGCCACGACCGTGCCGTCGGCGTCGAGCACGGTGCTCTCGTCCTCGCCCGGGACGACGTGGCCCCCGCCGGGGAGCGGCATCGCCCACCGGCCGTCGGTGCTCGTGTCGATCGCGGTGCCGGTGGGGGTGAGGCGGACGGCGGCGCCGCACACGGAGAGCGCGGTCATCGACGGGGACGCGTCGACCTGGGGTTCCGTCATTAGCTCGGGGTCGGTGCCCTCGTCCTGCGTCATCCCGCACTCCCCGAGGTCCTCGGGCCGGAGGCGTACGGTCGCCTCGCCCCGCACCTCGCCGGTGAGCGCGTCCTCCAGGCGCAGCGTCGGGTCCCGCCAGCCGTCGGCCCGGAGGTCGCGCAGGGTGTCCGCGTCGGGCAGGTCGTCCGAGGGCCAGGGCGCGGTGGCGTCCGAGATGTCGTCGACCACCGCGATCGCCCCCGCGGCGGCGGGCAGCACCAGAGGGGCACCGGCCGGGCCCCCGTCGCCGAACGTGTCGATGCGCGCGGGGCCGATCGAGCGCTCGCCGACGACCTCGCCGGCGGCGTCGAGCACCGTGACGGTGCGGTCGTCCGGGTCGCCGCTGACGCAGACGACGACGTCGGCGGGCGGGACCGGGTCCGTCCGGTAGCCCCGCTGCGGGCCGCACGTCGGGAACGTCCCGACGTCGTGCCGCCACGCCTCGCGGCCGGTGCCGGCGTCGACCGCCGACACGGCCGTGCCCTCCGTCGTGAGCACGAGGCCGCCGCGCAGCGTCGCCAGGGTGCCGGTTCCGTTCGTGAGCTGCCACGTCTCGGTCAGTGGCTCGGACAGGTCGTCGACGGCCCCGGGCAGGCCCTGCACGGCCTCCGCGCGCAGCCGCTCCGCGCGGGCGTCCAGCAGGCCGGGGGTGACCACCGCGGTGGCGGCGGCGAGCACGACGACGGCGGTGCCGGCCGCGACGACCACGCGGCCGCGGCGGGACAGGGCGCGCCAGCGGATGACGGCGCGGTCGCGCAGGGCGGCGAGCCGTCGTCGGGCGGGGCCGGGCTCCGGGTCGTCCGGGGCCGGGCCATGGCCGGGCCCGTCCTCGCGCTCGTCGTCCGGCACGAGCTCGAAGGTGGTCATCGGCTCGGCGCGACGGAACCTCGGCGGCATGACGGGAGGCTACCCGCGGGGCGGCGGTCCGGACGTGGTCGCCGCTGCCGCACCCGGGTGAGAAACCGTCGTGAGAGGGTCAGCGCCGGGTCAGAAGGCGTACGGGAAGCGCGACCAGTCGGGGTCGCGCTTCTCGAGGAAGGCGTCGCGGCCCTCGACGGCCTCGTCGGTGAGATAGGCCAGGCGCGTGGCCTCGCCGGCGAAGACCTGCTGGCCCATGAGGCCGTCGTCGGCGAGGTTGAACGCGAACTTCAGCATCCGCACGGCCTGCGGGGACTTGCCCGCGATGGTGCGCGCGTACTCGATCGCCAGGCCCTCGAGGTCGTCGTGCTCGGCCACCTCGTTGACGCCGCCCCAGCGCTCGGCGTCGTCCGCCGAGTACTCGCGGGCGAGGAAGAAGATCTCCCGCGCGCGCTTCTGCCCCACCTGGCGGGCGAGGTACGCGGAGCCGTAGCCGCCGTCGAACGAGCCGACGTCCGCGTCGGTCTGCTTGAACCGCCCGTGCTGGCGGCAGGCGATCGACAGGTCCGCCACGACGTGCAGCGAGTGCCCGCCGCCCGCGGCCCAGCCGTCCACGACGGCGACGACGACCTTCGGCATGGTGCGGATGAGTCGCTGCACCTCGAGGATGTGCAGGCGCCCGGCGCGCGCGGGGTCGACGGCGTCCGCGCCGTGCTCCTCGCCGCCGCCGTCCTCGGCGGTCGTGTACTGGTAGCCCGAGCGCCCCCGGATGCGCTGGTCGCCGCCGGAGCAGAACGCCCAGCCGCCGTCCTTCGGGGACGGGCCGTTGCCGGTGAGCAGCACGGTGCCGACGTCGGAGGTCATGCGGGCGTGGTCGAGCACGCGGTAGAGCTCGTCGACGGTGTGCGGGCGGAACGCGTTGCGCACCTCGGGGCGGTCGAACGCGACGCGCACCACGGGCAGGTCGCGCACGACGGCGCCGTCGGCGTCGCGCTCCACGCCGCGGTGGTAGGTGAGGTCGGTGAGGCCCTCGAACCCGGCGACCTCGCGCCATCGCGCGGGGTCGAACGTGTGGGAGACGGTGCGGGGGAGGGGTGCGCTGCTCACGCCGTCACCCTAGTTCGTCGGCGCGGCTCGTCGGCGCGGCTCGTCGGGATGACAGCCCCAGCACGAGACCCGCCGCCACGACGAGTGCTCCGGCGACGCCGTGCGCCGTCGGCGCCTCGACGCCGAGCGCGAGGGAGGCCGCGAGGGCCGCGACGGGCATCAGCCCGGCGAAGAGCCCGGCCCGGGCGGGGCCGACCTGGGCGAGGCCGGTGTACCAGAGCAGGAAGGCGACCGCGGTGACGACGACGGACAGGTAGGCCAGGGCCGCGAGCTCGCCGCCGTCGGGCACGGCGAGCAGCGGCCCGGGCGCGAGCAGACCGAGCAGCAGGAGCTGCGGGACCGCCGCGACGCAGGCGTACGCCGACACCCGCAGCGGCCCGAGCGTCGGCAGCAGCGGCACGGCGAGCAGCGAGAACGCCGCCTCGCACGCGAGCGCCCCCACGGCGAGCGCCAGCCCGAGCGGGTCGGCCGACCCGAGGCCCTCGACGAGCGCCACCCCCGCCGTCACGACGACCGCCGCCGCGAGGGTCCGAGGGGCGAGGCGCCGCTCGCGGACGGCCTGCGTCGCGGCCAGGACGACGGGCGTGGCACCCACCACCGCGCCCACCAGCGAGGGCTCGGCGTGCCGGGTGGCGAGGACGACGCACGCGCTGAACCCGGTGAGGCCCGTGGCCGCGAGCGCCAGCAGGCGGGCGGCCTGGCGCGGGCGGGGCAGCACGAACGCGACCCGTCGCCACCGCATGACGGCGAGCAGGCACAGGGCGGCGACGGCGTAGCGGACGGCCTGCCCGCCCGCCAGGGGGTAGTCGGAGAGCGCCGCCGAGGCGGTGAACGACGCGCCGACGAGCGCCATCGCGGCGGCGCAGCGGGCGTACGCGCCGGCGAGATCGCCCGTGCCGGGTGGCGTCACGGGTGGCGCGACGGCGGTGGCGGCGCCCGCGGCGCCCGTCGAGGTGGTCATGCCCTCGACGCTACGAGCGCGCTGGACCGGCGGGCAGGGCCAGTTCGGTGCTGGTTCACTGGTCCAGATGGCCAAGGTGTCCCGATGACGACGGTGGCCGGATGCCGACGTGCGGCCGGACGAGGAGCGTGACGCGATGAGGCGGCTGCAGCCGGAGGACCTGCTCCTCGTGCTCGGTGCCCGCCCGCCGACCGACGTGGGCGCCTGGCTGCGCGACGGCCTGCGGGACGCGGTCGCGACGGGCCGGCTCGAGCCCGGCGCGACGCTGCCGTCGTCGCGCACCGCGGCGGCGGGGCTGGGCGTCTCGCGGGGCACGGTGGCGGCGGCGGTGGACGAGCTCGTGGGGGAGGGGGTGCTCGAGAGCCGGCCGCGCTCGAGCGTCGTCGTCGCCGACCTCGACCGGCGCCCCCGCGGCACGACGCCCGGGCCGGCAGGCCCCGGCCCGGGGGCGGAGCGCCCGGCCAGCGTCGGGGCGCCCGACCCGGCGCTCTTCCCCCGCGCGGCCTGGGCGCGCGCCGTGCGCGACGCGATGCGCGAGCTGCCCGACGCCGAGCTGGGCTACCCGGACCCGCAGGGCCTGCTCGGGCTGCGCCGGGCGCTCGCCGCGCACCTGCGGACCGCGCGCGCCGCCCCGGTCGAGGCCGAGGACGTGGTGATCGTGAGCGGCGTCGCGCAGGGGCTGGCGCTGCTCGGCGAGGTGCTCGCGGGCGGGGGCGGCGGCGATCGGGTGGTCGTCGAGGACCCCGCGTCGCCCGGCGTCGTCGCACAGCTGCGCGACTCAGGCCTGGAGGTCGTCCCCGTGCCCGTCGACGACCGCGGGCTCCGGACCGACGCCCTGCCCGACGCCGCGGCGGCCGTCGTGACGCCCGCCCACCAGTTCCCGCTCGGGGTCGTCCTGGCGCCCGACCGGCGTCGCGAGCTCGTCGCCTGGGCCCAGGCCGGCGGTCGCCTGGTGCTGGAGGACGACTACGACGCCGAGCTCCGGTACGACCGGCAGCCCGTCGGCGCCCTGCGCGGCCTGGACCCGGAGCACGTCGCGCTGCTCGGCTCGGTGTCCAAGCTGCTGTCCCCGGCGCTGCGGCTGGGCTGGGTCGTCGCGCCCGCCGGGCTGCGGGAGGCGCTCGTCGACGCCAAGCGCCGCGCCGACCTCGGCTGCTCGGTGCCGGAGCAGGCCGCGTTCGCCCGGCTGATCGCCGACGGCGCGTACGCGCGGCACCTGCGCCGGGCCCGGCTGACGTACAAGCGCCGTCGGGGGCTGCTGCTCGACGCGCTCGCGCGCGACGCCCCGCACGTCCCCGTCGAGGGCGTCGCCGCCGGCCTGCACCTCGTCGTGCGGCTGCCCGACGGCGACGGCGAGGCGTGGGCGGTGTCCGCGCTGCGCGGCGCCGGCGTGCCGGCCGAGCCGCTGTCCGGCACGTCGGCGCACGACGGCACCCGGGGCGTCGTCGTGGGCGCGGCTCGGGTGCAGGGGACGGCCGTCCCGCGCGTCGTCGAGATCCTGCGGGCGGCCGCCGACGGTGCCGAGTCCCGCGCGTAGCGGCCCGCGTCAGGGCCGCGGCTCCCCGGGGTCGCCGTCGGCGCTCTCGGTGGGCTCCGCGCGGGCCACCACGTCGCCAGGAAGGTCGACCTCGTCGGGTACCTCGACGCCGTCGGGCGTGATCGGCCGGTCGGAGGGCTCGACCGCGATCGCGAACTCGTCCCCGTGCTCGGTGACGCCGGCGATGACCGCCTGCTTGACGGCCTCGCGGGCGTACTTCTGGCGGACGATCATCGGATCCTGGCTGAGGTCCCGGGTCAGCGAGACCATCAGCAGCACCATCACGACCACGAACGGCAGAGCGACCAGGATGGTGAGGTTCTGGAGGCCGGTGAGCGCGTCGTTCCCGCCCACGAGCAGCATCACCGCGGCGACCGCACCTGTCGCGACGCCCCAGAAGACGACGTTGGGGCGGCTCGGTTCGGCGCTGCCACGCTGCGACAGCGTGCCCATGACGATGGAGGCCGCGTCCGCGCCGGAGACGAAGAAGATCGCGACCAGGATCATCACGACCACGGTGGTGAGCGACTGCCACGGGTACTCGCCGAGCATCCCGAACAGCTGCGCCTCCGTCTCTCCGGCGCCGGCGATGTCGGTGCCGCCCTTCTGGAGGAAGAGGCTCGCGCCACCGAAGACGCAGAACCACACGATGGTGACCAGGCTCGGCACCAGGAGGACCCCGCCGACGAACTGGCGGATCGTCCGGCCGCGCGAGATCCGGGCGATGAACATGCCGACGAAGGGCGTCCAGGAGATCCACCAGGCCCAGTAGAAGACGGTCCACTGCGCGAGCCAGTCGCTGGTGGAGACGCCGCCGGGGGTGGAGGAGCTGTCGGCGCCGGTCCGGGCCGCCATCATCGCCAGGTCCTGGAAGTAGGTGCCGATCGAGTTCGGGATGAGGTTCAGGATGAACACCGTCGGCCCGACCACGAAGACGAACACCGCCAGTGCCAGGGCCAGCACCATGTTGATGTTCGACAGCCACTGGATGCCGCGGGCGACGCCCGAGACCGCCGAGAGCACGAAGCAGACCGTGAGCACCGCGATGATCACGACCAGGACGCCGTTGCCGACGTCGCCGGCCCAGCCGACGACCTGCAGGCCGCTCTTGATCTGCAGCGCACCCAACCCGAGCGAGGCGGCCGAGCCGAACAGCGTCGCGAAGATCGCGAGCATGTCGATGACCTTCCCGGCCGGGCCGTGCGCGTGCCGGCCCAGCAGCGGCTCGAACACCGAGGAGATCAGCTGCTTGCGGCCCTTGCGGTAGGCGCTGTAGGCGATCGCCAGCCCGACCACGGCGTAGATCGCCCAGGGGTGCAGCGTCCAGTGGAACATCGTGGTGGACATCGCGTGCTGGACGGCCTCGGGGTCGCCGGCGTCGACGGTGCCCGGCGGCGGGTCCACGTAGTGGGCGAGCGGCTCGGCGACCCCCCAGAAGATCAGCCCGATGCCCATCCCGGCGGAGAACATCATCGCCACCCAGGACACCGTGCGGAACTCGGGTGCCTCGCCGTCGGCGCCGAGCGGGATGGCGCCGAACTTGCTGATCGCCAGCCACAGGCTGTACACGACGAACAGGCTGGCGGTCAGCACGAAGAGCCAGCCCATGTTCGTGGTCACCCAGCCCAGGGCCGTGCTGGAGGCGCTCGCCAGGCCGTCCGTGTCGACGAAACCCCAGACGAGGAAGGCGACGGCCACGGCAGCGGTGACCCCGAAGACGATCCAGTCCATCGGGCTGCGCCGATGCTCGTCGATCCCGATCGGGTAGTCCAGGGCAGGGTGCGGCACCACCTCGGCGGTGGGCGACCTGAGTGCGCGGCCGACCCTGTCCGCCGCGTCCTGCGCGTGCCGCTTCGCGCCGCGCTGTTCGACCTTGCCCGATTGCTCGTTCACTGCGTGACCCCGTCCGTGACTTTGACGTCAGCTCCGTGTGACCCAGGTGGGACGGCGTCCGACCGTCTCGCACCTGGCCGCCTCGTGCAACCGCTGGGGACCGTGGGCGCGCCCCCGTCGCGGCACGCCCGGCGCTCCTCCCGACCGCGCGGCGGGAGCGGGCGCACCCTGGAGGCATGAGCGTGCGGGAACCGGACGACGACGTGGTGGACCCGGAGGACGTCGCCCACGAGATCTTCGTGTACGACGCCGAGACGGTCCGCCGCGACGCCGAGCGCATCGGTGGCCGTCCCGCTCCGAGCCCGTTGTCGTACGTGCCGGAGCTGACGGACTTCACCGACTGACCGCCGGGCGACCCCCGGGGCGGGGCCCTCCGGCGTCCCGGCGCGCCCGCGTCCTGCGACCGGCCCCCGTGCCGGCCAGTAACCTGAACGGGTGCAGCTGCTGCGTGAGATCGTGTACCGCACCCCGCTGACCACCCGGTTCCGCGGCCTCGACGTGCGCGACGGCGTGCTGCTGCGGGGCGACGCCGGCTGGGGCGAGCTGTCCCCGTTCTGGGACTACGACGACACCGAGTCCGCGACCTGGCTGCGCGCCGCGCGCGAGGCCGCCGACATCGGCTTCCCCGCCCCGGTCCGCGACCGCGTGCCGGTCAACGTCACCGTGCCGGCCGTCGGGCCCGGGCGGGCGCGGGAGATCGTGCTCGCGTCCGGCGGCTGCCGCACCGCCAAGGTCAAGGTCGCGCAGCGCGGCCCGTCGATCGGCGGACGTCCCGGCGCGCTCGAGCCGCTCGAGGCGGAGGAGGCCCGGGTCGCGGCCGTCCGCGCCGCGCTCGACGAGCTGCACGGCCCGGGCGTCGGAGCCGTCCGCGTGGACGCGAACGGCGGCTGGACCACCGACGAGGCGCTCGCGCGCATCCCCGTGCTCGACGACGCCGCCGGTGGCCTGGAGTACGTCGAGCAACCCTGCGCCACCGTCCCCGAGCTGGCCGCCGTCCGTCGCGGGCTGCGCGCTCCCGTCCCGGTCGCCGCGGACGAGTCGATCCGCCGCGCCGCGGACCCGCTGCGGGTGGTGCGCGAGGACGCCGCGGACGTCGTCGTGCTCAAGGTGCAGCCGCTGGGCGGCGTGCGCGCCTGCCTCGACCTCGCCGAGCGGGTGGGGCTGCCGGTCGTCGTGTCGTCGGCCCTCGAGTCGTCGGTCGGGCTCGCCGCGGGCGTGGCGCTCGCGGCCGCGCTGCCGGAGCTGCCCTACGCCTGCGGCCTCGCGACGTCGCAGCTTCTCGTCCACGACGTCGTCGCCGACCCGCTCCTGCCCGTCGACGGCGCGCTGCCCGTGCGCCGCCCCGCGCCCGACGCCGCCGCCCTCGCCGCGGCCGAGCCCGACCCGGGCACGCGCGACCGCTGGCTGGCGCGGTACGCCCGCCTGACCGCGCTGCTCGAGGCGGCCGCGTGAGCGCCGTCCTGCCGCCGTCGATCGTCGCGGCGCGGGCGCTCGTGGCCGACCTCGCGCTCCAGGGCGTGCGGGACGTCGTGCTGGCTCCGGGCTCCCGGTCGGCCCCGCTCGCGTACGCGCTCGCCGAGGCCGCGGACGCCGGCCTGCTCACGCTGCACGTGCGCGTCGACGAGCGGACCGCCGGCTTCCTCGCTCTGGGCCTCGCGCGCGGCAGCGAGCCGGTGCTCCGGCACGCGGGCGGCGAGCCGGTCCAGGTGCCGCGCCCCGTCGCCGTCGTCACGACGTCCGGCACGGCCGTGGCCAACCTCCATCCCGCGGTCCTCGAGGCGCACCACTCCGGCGTGCCCCTCGTGGTGCTCGCTGCCGACCGCCCGCACGAGCTGCGCGGCACCGGGGCCTCGCAGACGACCGACCAGGTGGGGATCTTCGGCACCGCCGTGCGGTACGCCGTGGACCTCCCCGCCCCCGACGGGCGCGACGGCGAGGTACGAGACCTGCTCGGCACGCTCGGCCGGGCGCTCGCGGCGGCGCAGGGGCTGCGCGACCGGCACCCCGGCCCCGTGCACGTGAACGTCGCGTTCCGTGACCCGCTCCACCCGCCGGTGCCGCTCGCCCCGCTCCCGCCCGCGGAGACCTGGCCCGTCGGCTTCCGCCGCACGACCGTCGCCCCGCCCGCCCCGGGCCCCGCCGGGGACCCCGCCCTGCAGGGCGATCCGGCGCGCACGCTCGTCGTCGCCGGCGACGGCGCGGGGCCGGTCGCGCG
The DNA here is from genome assembly GCF_042792715.1 of Isoptericola sp. NPDC056618. Lineage (NCBI taxonomy): Bacteria > Bacillati > Actinomycetota > Actinomycetes > Micrococcales > Promicromonosporaceae > Isoptericola > Isoptericola sp. NPDC056618. Next base: position 90,700 of record NZ_JBHTVZ010000017.1, read on the forward strand.
CGCCGTCGCCGAGGCCCAGGGCTGGCCGCTGCTCGCCGAGCCGTCGTCGGGCGCGTGCGGCGGGCCGAACGCGGTGGCGGCGTACCGCTCGGTGCTGGGCGTCGAGGAGCTGACCCGCGACGTCGAGCAGGTGGTCGTCTTCGGGCGCCCGACGCTGTCCCGCCCCGTGCAGCGGCTGCTGGGGCGGCCGGACGTCGTCGTCACGGTCGTCGCGCCCGACGGCGGGCCGTGGCCGGACGCCGCCCGCAACGCGGAGCTGGTCGTTCCTGCGCTCGCCGACCGCTGGTCGTCGCCGACGGCGCCCGTCGGGGCCGGCTCCGAGGGCGACGGCGGGTTCCTCGACCGGTGGCGCGCCGCCGGGCGCGCGGCCGCCGCCGTCGTGGACGCCGCGACCGCGGACGCCGCCGTCGCCGAGGGGCTGCTGACGGCCCCCCACGCCGCGCTCGCCGTCGCGCGCGCCGTGGCGTCCGTGCTCGGACCCGACGACCTGCTCGTCGTCGGCTCGTCCAACCCCGTCCGGGACCTCGACCTCGTGCTCGGGCTCGACCACCCCCAGGCCGGCGACCTGCCCGACGTGCTCGCCAACCGCGGGCTGGCCGGCATCGACGGCACCGTGTCGACCGCGACGGGCGTCGCGCACGCCGCCGCCCGCCAGGGCCGCCGCACCCGCGCGCTGGTCGGCGATCTCACCTTCCTGCACGACGCCGGCGGCCTGCTGCGCGGGCCGCACGAGCCGCCCGTCGACCTCGAGGTCGTCGTCGTGAACGACGACGGCGGGTCCATCTTCGCCACCCTCGAGCACGGCGAGCTCGCGACGTCGTCCACGCGGGGCGCCGCCACCTTCGAGCGCGTCTTCGGCACCCCGCACGGAGCGAACCTGGCCCAGCTGTGCGCCGGGTACGGCGTGGACCATCAGCTCGTGCTCGACGTCGGCTCGCTGCGGCACGCCCTGCAGGCGCCGACGCGGGGCGTGCAGGTGATCGAGGTGCACGTGCCGCGCGCCGACCGGCTGTCCGAGACGCGGGACCTCGCGGCACGGGTCGCCGCCGCCGTGCGGGAGACGCTCTGACCTGCGGCGCCACGATTCGCAGGAAGTTCTCAGGTTGAGCCAAGCGCCACGCCAGGATGGGGTGGTCTCCTGGAGGCACACATCGAGGAGGGCACCATGAGCACCGACACCCCGGGCGCACCGCAGCCGTCGGGCGCCGACGAGCCGAACCGGAGCGAGAACCCCGCTGGGCGGCCGACCGAGCGGCCGGCCGAGCAGCCGGGCGCCGCGGACCGCACCGCGTCGCAGCCGGCCACGCAGGACACCCAGCACCTCACCGTGCAGCCGACCCAGCAGCTCCCCACCCAGGGGACGCCCCAGCAGGGGCCCCCGCAGCCGCCCGCTCCGCAGCAGGCGTCGCAGCAGCAGTACGGCGCGCAGCAGCCGCGGTACGGGCAGATGGCGGCCGGGTCGCCGTACTACGCGCAGCAGCAGTCGCAGCACCCGCAGGGTGCGCCGCAGCAGTACCAGCACCAGCAGCAGCACCAGCAGCACCAGCAGCCGCAGGGTCAGCCGTACGGCCAGGACCCGGGCAACCCCTACGGCCTGAACCAGACGTCCCCGCAGCAGGGGCCCGGGGGAGGGACCGCCACGAAGCGCGAGCGGTCCGTCTGGGTCCCGGTGGCCAGCGCGGCGGTGATCGCGGCCGTCCTCGCGAGCCTGGGCACCGCGGCGGCGACCGGCGCGTTCGACGCGGGCAACCCGTCGTCGCTGGCGAACGTCGGCGCGAGCTCGCAGGCCACCGACGAGGCCCCGGTCAAGAACTCGACGTCGAACAACCCGAACTGGGAGGCGGTCACGACCGCCGTCGCGCCGTCGGTGGTCGCCATCCAGGTGCAGAGCCAGTCCGGCGGCGCCGAGGGCTCCGGCGTGATCTACGACGACCAGGGCCACATCGTCACCAACAACCACGTCGTCTCGGGCGCGCAGAACGACACCGTGCAGGTCACGCTGTCCGACGGCCGCCTGTACGAGGCGACGATCGTGGGCACCGACCCGACCACCGACCTGGCCGTCGTCAAGCTGAAGAACCCGCCGGACGACCTGAAGCCCGCGTCCTTCGGCTCGTCCGACGACGTCACGGTGGGCGACGCCGTGCTGGCCGTCGGGAACCCGCTCGGCCTGGCGAACACCGCCACCACCGGCATCGTGTCGGCCGTCGACCGCCCGGTCTCGGCGTCGGGGGAGGACGGCAGCACGCAGGTCGTCACCAACGCGATCCAGATCGACGCGGCGATCAACCCCGGCAACTCCGGCGGCCCCCTGTTCAACGCGCAGGGCCAGGTCATCGGCATCACGTCGTCGATCGCCACGATGTCGAGCGGCATGAGCGGCGAGCAGTCCGGCTCGATCGGGCTCGGGTTCGCCATCCCGGTGAACCTCGCGACGAACATCGCCGACCAGCTCATCAAGGACGGCTCGGCGGAGCACGCGTTCCTCGGCGTGACCATGCAGGACGCGACGGCCACGGCCGACGGCGTCACGCGTCGCGGCGCCAAGGTGGTCGAGGTGTCGTCCGGGTCTCCCGCCGCGGACGCCGGCCTCCAGGCCGGCGACGTGATCGTCGCGATCGACGACGACTCCGTCAACGGCGCCGAGTCGCTCACGGCGTACGTCCGGGAGAAGGCGGCCGACCAGAAGGTCACGCTGACCTACGTCCGCGACGACAAGACGCAGACCGTCGACGTGACCCTCGCCGTCCGCGACGAGTCCGCCACGACCGGCCAGGGCGACCAGGGCCAGAACGGCCAGGACGACCAGCAGGGCCAGGACTCGAACGGGCAGGACGGCCAGGGCCAGGGCGACCAGGACGGTCAGGACCAGGGCCAGGGCGGCTCCGACTCGACCGACCCGGGCAACCTGCCCGGCTGGCTCGAGGACCTGCTCCAGGGCGGCAGCGGCAACAACTGAGCCGCGACCGAGCCGCGGCCGGCCGGCACGCGCATCCGGCCGGCCGCACCAGCAGCCCCGCGGGCCCGCGACGACTCCCCCCTCCCCGTCGCGGTCCGCGGGGCTTTGTCGTGCGCGGACCGCGCGGCCCGAGGGGTGGTGGGCGGGCGTCCGCCCCGTCAGCCGGCCGAGGGGTGCAGGGCGGCGAGGACGCCGAGCGCGCTGCGCTCGAGGAAGTCGGCGAGGTCGGACGGTGGGATCTCGGGGTCGGTCGCGGCCTCGACGAGCGCCTGCTCGGCGAACGAGATCCACGAGTGCAGCGCGACCTCGAGCAGGGGGGTGGCGGCGACGCCGATCTCCTGGAACGCGTCGCGAAGGTGCCCGGCCAGCACGTCGCGCGCGTGCTGGATGGTGGCGCGCACGTGCTCGTCGCCCGACGCCGCGCCACGCACGAGCGAGTAGAACGTCGCGTCGTGGTCGTGCACGAACTCGACGAACCGGTCGAGGGTGTCGCGGAGGCGCTCGCGAGGCGGCAGCTCGGGCCGCGGCTGCGTGGCGTGCAGCATCGCGTCGCGCGCGGTCCGGACGATGGCGGAGTGGAGGCCCTGCCGGTTGCCGAAGTAGTAGTGGACGAGCCCGGGGGAGACCCCTGCCTGGGCGGCCAGGTCCTCGACGGTGACGGCCTCCAGGGGGCGGTCGGCCAGCGCGGCCACGCCGAGCGCGACGAGCTGCTGCCGGCGTTCGTCGGGGCTCATCCGGGTGCGTCGCGCGGCTGCCATGCCCCGAGCATATGGCCGTTTCGCGAGGTGACGGCGCCGCCCGGAGGGTGAAGCGCCGCGGGCAACCGTTGCTATTGACGTCGCCTCAGTAAGCGGCGTACCGTCGCCACTCGTCGGCGACACAGGGGTCGCCATGTCGTCTTGTTGGAGGGGAAATGAAGCTCAGCGCACTGACGCGCACGCGTCGAGGCCGTGCGATGCTCGCGGCGGTCCCGACGGTGGCGGTGATCGGCGTCCTCATGGGCGGCGTCGCCCAGGGCGCCGTCCCGGTGTCGATGGCGATCTCGGGCCAGCAGTTCAAGATCGCGGCCGACAAGCTCGACGGGACCGGATTCTCGCAGTACGCCGGCGAGTCCAAGGACGCCGACGGCAAGTCGCGTCCGGTGGCGATCGCCAACATCAAGGACGCGACGCTGTACAACCTGTGCCAGTCGGTGAAGATCCCCGGCATGCCGCTGGGCCTGCTCATCTCTGCGGGGACCGACACCAAGAACCCGGTCAAGGCGACCGACCTGCAGATCGGCATGAGCGACCTGCGCGGCACCGCGCAGTTCAACCAGATCCGGATCGGCGTCGACGCCTCCACGGTGAACACGAAGGCGCACGGCAGCAAGGGCGACTTCGCCATGGACTCGGACGCGATCACCATCGACGACCTCAAGCAGGTCTCGACGAGCACGTCGGCCGCGGTCTTCACGCTCACCGACCTGCACCTCAAGATCTCCGACGGCACCGAGTGCTTCTGAGCGGCCCCGGCGACCAGGGAGACCACGCGTGAGCGACGACGAGAACACCTCGATCCCCGAGGCGTCCACGGGGTCGACCGCTGAGGCGTCCGCGGCGTCGACCCCGGAGGGGCCGGCCACCCGCCGCCAGCGGTTCGCCGCCTGGCGGAGGGGCCGGCCCTTCTGGGGCGGCACGCTGGCGATCCTGTCGGGCGTGGTGCTGTGGTTCTCCGGCCGGCTGCAGATCGACAACTTCGAGATCCAGCTCGGCATCGAGGGCATGCAGTCCACGCTGCTGCCCGTGGCGCTGGTGCTCCTCGGCGTCCTGGTGATGACGCAGCCGCAGTTCCGGGTGTTCTACGGGGTCATCACCCTGGCGATCTCGGTCTACTCGCTGCTGGGCGTGAACCTGGGCGGCTTCGGCGTCGGCATGGTCCTCGGCGTCGTGGGTGGCATCCTCGCGGTGTCGTGGATGCCGCGACCCGCCGCCGGGGACGCCGAGGCGGGGCCGGCGACGGACGAGGCGCCCGCGGCGTCGTCCGACCCTGGCGCGACCGCGGTGCCCGCGGACCCGCGGGAGGTGCAGGAGGTCGGCCTCGCCGAGATCCTGCCGTTCGACGAGGAGCCGGCCCGCGGCGGGCGGCACGTGGCCGTCGCCGCCGCGGTCGTCGTGCTCGCGCTGGGGGGCACGGGGGCGACGTCGGTCGAGGCGGCCGCCGCGCCCGCGTCGCAGGTGCGCTCGGCGTCGGACTGCTGGGACCCGCTGGGCTGGCTCGAGTGGGCCTGCGGCAGCGACGACGACGCCGAGCCGACGCCCAGCCCCTCGCCGTCCGCGTCGGAGGACTCCGGCGGCTCCGGCGAGGCCACGGACGACAGCGGCACCGGGGCGACGGGCGACGGCGCGTCCGCCGGCACCGGGGCGGCGGGCGACGAGGCCGCCGACCCGTCCGACGCGGACGGCGACGCCCCGAAGGGCGCCGACGGCAAGGACGCCGACGGCAAGGACGCCGACGGCAAGGACGCCGACAAGGGCGGCAAGGCCGACGAGGCCGCCCCGGCCGAGGAGCAGGCGCAGGCCGACGTCGAGAAGGAGTTCGAGCTCGAGCTCGGCCCCTGCGCGCGGATCACGTTCGGCGGCGAGTACGACATCAACGTCTCGCTGCCGGGGGACTGCGGCACGCGCGAGGACGCCAACGTGTTCTCCGTCGACGGCGAGCTGGAGACGCGGGACCTGCAGCTCCCGCTCACCGGCATCAACGGCATCGACGTGGTCAACGTGCCGGTGACGAACGGCGGTCCCCGCCGTGACGCGCTGCGGATCAGCGTCGACTACGTCAAGGTGCCCGGGTTCTGGCTCAAGACCTACGCCGACAACAACGGCAAGGTCGGCGGCACCGTCACCGACGCGGACTACGTGTCGATGGAGGGCGACGCGCAGATGTACATCTCGTCCATCCACGCGGACCTGCCCGACGGCGACGACTGGGCCGAGCTGGGGGAGAAGATCGCGGCGGGAGCGTCGCCGGTCGAGATGCTGCTCGGTCTGACGGACGCGCGGATCGGCCTCATGGGGGCCACCTCCGACAAGCAGGTCTGGTCCGGCTTCCGCGAGCAGGTCTGGGAGGACTGACCCGAACCGTCGCGGGCGCTCTCTTGACGTCGTCCCGGACCGGGACGACGCCGAGAGAGCGCCCACGACGCGTCTCGAGGGGAGGGCTCAGGAGTCGGCGCCGAGCGCCCAGCGCATGGGCACGAGCTTCGCCTCGGACTCGGCGAGCTCGGCCTCCGGGTCGGAGGCGGCGACGATGCCGCAGCCGGCGAACAGCCGGACGTGCCTCGGGTCCGCGGCCGAGAGCTCGGCGGACCGCAGCGCGATGCCCCACTCGCCGTCGCCGTCGGCCCCGACCCACCCGACCGGACCGGCGTAGCGGGACCGGTCCATCCCCTCGATCTCGCGGATGAGGTCGCGGGCGACGTTCGTCGGCGTGCCGCAGACGGCGGCCGACGGGTGCAGCGCAGCGGCCAGCGTGAGCGACGACGGCGCCCGCCCGGCGGCGTCGTGGCCCCGGTCGAGGACGCCGGTGACGTCGGACGCGAGGTGCATGACGTTCGGCAGGTGCAGGACGAACGGGGCGTCGGGGACGTTCATCGACGAGCAGAACGGCGAGAGCGCGGCCGCCACGGACCGCACGGCGTACTCGTGCTCCTCGAGGTCCTTGGAGGACCGGGCGAGCTGCGCCGCGTGCAGCAGGGCGTCGTCGTCGGACATCCCGGCCTCGCGGCGGATCGTGCCCGCGAGCACGCGGGACGTGACGAGCCCCTTCTCGCTGCGCACCAGCAGCTCGGGGGTGGCGCCGACCATGCCGGAGACGGAGAACGTCCAGCAGGCCTCGTAGCGGTCGGCGAGGCGGCGCAGCAGCCAACGCGGGTCGAGGGGGTGCTCGGTGGTGGCGAGCACGTCGCGCGCCAGCACCACCTTCTCGAGGGCGCCCGACCGGATGCGGGCCACGCCCTCGCGCACGACGGCGGGCCAGTCGGTGGCGCCGACGGCGCCGTCGGCGAAGCGGACGCGACCGGGGGCGACGACCTCCGTGCGCGGCTCGCGGCGCAGCGCCGCGGTGCCGGGGGCGGCGTCGAGGCTCGCGCCGGGGGTGATGGTGGTCATCCAGGTGACGCCGGCCCGGCGGCCGACGACGACGCGCGGGACGACGAGCGACCCGTCCGGCCGCAGGTGGCCGGCGTCGTCGCCGTCCTGGTCGTCGAGCTGACCCGCGTCGTCGAAGGCGAACGTGCCGAACGCGACGGGCCCCGTGCCGGGCAGGCGCACGTCGTCGCGCACCACGGCCCGCTGGAGGGTGGTCTGCCAGGCGGCCTCGGCGTCGGCGAACCGGCCGGGTCCGAAGGTGTCGAAGCGGAGGGCCTCGCCCCAGCCGACGATGCCGTCACCGCGCCGCACCCAGCTGAGCGGGCGCGTGTCCGGCAGGAGGTCGACGAGGGCGGTGAGACCGCCGGGAAGGTCGTCGATCCGGGAGGTGCGGACCAGGAGCGCGAGGGGCTCGGTCGCGGGATCGGGGCTGGTGCCGGTGGTCGCGCCCGGGAGGGGGCGCGGCGCCGGCAGGGGCGTGGCGGACATCGGCTCCAGGGTACGCCCGACGGTCCGCCACGCCCCGCTCACGGTGCGTGGGTCAAGCCTCGTGTGCTGCCGGACGACCTCACCTCGAGGTCGCCTCGCCCTCCCGGCGGTTGGACCGGTTGAGCACGCCGTCGTCGGCGAGGTCCTCGAGCTGCTCGTCGTCGACGGCCTTGCTCGCGGTGCCCTTGACGAAGACGGACGGGTTCTCGGGCGTCCCGGCCTTGATGTGGTTGAACAGGATGTTCAGCAGGATCGCCATGAGCGCCGCCGAGCTGATCCCCGAGTGGAAGATGGTGCCGAACCACGTGGGGAACTGGTCGTAGAAGTCGGGCTTCGCGATCGGGATCATGCCGAAGGAGATCGACGCCGCCACGATGATGAGGTTCATCGAGTTCTTGTAGTCGACCTTGGCGAGCGTGCGGATGCCCGACGCCGCCACGGAGCCGAACAGCACGACGCCGGCTCCGCCGAGCACGGGCGTCGGGACGGCGGCCACGACGCGGCCCAGCACGGGCAGCAGGCCCAGGACCACGAGGATGCCGCCGCCGGCGGTGACCACGAAGCGCGACTTCACCCCGGTGATCGCGACCAGGCCCACGTTCTGGGCGAACGCCGACTGCGTGAACGAGCCGAAGACCGGCGAGACGACGGAGGACGCCATGTCGGCGCGCAGGCCGTTGGCGATGCGCTTGCGGTCCACCTTGGTGCCGACGATCTCGCCGACCGCGATGATGTCCGCCGTCGTCTCCGTGAGCGTCACCAGGATGACGATGAGCATGGAGACGATCGCGGCGACCTCGAACGTCGGGGCGCCGAAGCTGAACGGCATCGGGAACGCGACCACCGGGCCCTCGCCGACGCCGGCGAAGTCCGCCATCCCGAGCGCGAGGGCGATCAGCGTGCCGGCCACGATCGCGATGAGGATCGACAGTCGCGACACGACGCCCGAGCCCACCTTGGACAGCAGGACGACGATGGCGAACGTGAGGAACGCCAGCCCGATGTTGCTCGTGGAGCCGTAGTCGGGCGCCTCGGCGTTGCCGCCCATCGCCCAGTTCGCCGCCACCGGCATGAGGGTCAGGCCGATCGTCGTGATGACGACGCCGGTGACCACGGGCGGGAAGAACCGGATGATCTGGGCGAAGAACGGCGTGATGAGGAACCCGATCGCCGAGGCGACGAGCACCGCGCCGAGGACGGCGGGGATCCCGCCGCCGCCCCCGACGATCGCGACCATGGTCGAGACGCCGGCGAACGACACGCCCTGCACGAGCGGCAGCTGGGAGCCGAAGAACTTGATACCGACGGTCTGCAGGATCGTCGCGAGACCGCCCATGAAGAGCGAGGCGGCGATGAGCGTGCCGATCTCCGCCGAGGTGAGGCCGGCGGCCCCACCCACGATGAGCGGCGGGGCGATGATGCCGCCGTACATCGTGAGGACGTGCTGGAAGCCGTACCCGACGGTGGCGCCGAGCGGCAGGCGCTCGTCCTCGGGGCGGGCGGGGCTGGTCGCCGCCGCCCGGGGGGATGCGGACCGTGACATAGCGGACCTCCTCGTTCGCTATCGATGGTCATATCTTCCGGTGTGCGGAAGAAGCCTTCCACTATTCGACCGGCAAGTGTGATCTGTGTCAACCCCTTCCGAGGGGTGGATCTGCGGCTGCCGCGAGCTCAGCCCGCCACGAGCCTGCGCGCCGCCTCACGGTGCTCGGCCAGGAGCGCGGGCAGGTCGAGGCCGACCACCGCGCCGTCGACGACGCGCCACTCGCCGCCGACCATCACCCGGTCGGCGCGGTCCGCGCCGCACAGCAGCAGGGCGGCGACCGGGTCGTGCGAGCCCGAGAAGCGGGGCTCGTCGAGCCGCCACAGCGCGAGGTCGGCCTGCTTGCCGACGGCCAGCACGCCCAGGTCGTCGCGGCCCAGCACGCGGGCCGAACCTCGCGTCGCCCAGCCGAGGGCGCGCGCCACCGGCACCGAGGCGCCGTACTTGAGCCGCTGCAGGTACAGGGCCTGGCGGGCCTCGGGCATCATCGTCGACGCGTCGTTCGAGGCCGAGCCGTCCACGCCGAGGCCCACCGGCGCGCCGGCGTCCTCCAGCTCGAGCACGCGCGCGATGCCGGACGCGAGCCGCATGTTCGACGTCGGGCAGTGCGCCACGCCCGTGCCCGCCGCGCCGAGGCGGGCGATCTCGGCGTCGTCGAAGTGGATGCCGTGGCCCAGCCAGGCCCGGTCGGTGAGCCAGCCGACCGACTCGAGGTAGTCCACGGTGCGCATGCCGAACCGCTCGCGCAGGAAGTCCTCCTCGTCGATCGTCTCGGCCAGGTGGGTGTGCAGGCGCACGTCGTGCCGCTCGGCCAGCTCGGCGGTGTCGCGCATGGCCGCCGGGGTCACCGAGAACGGCGAGCAGGGCGCCAGTGCGATCTGGATCCGTGCCCCGGCGCCGCGCTCGTGGTACGTGGAGATCAGCCGCTCGGAGTCGGCCAGGATCGTGTCCGGGTCCTGCACCACGGACTGCGGCGGGAGGCCGCCGTCGTCCGTGCCGAGCGTCATCGAGCCTCTCGTCAGGGTGGCGCGCATGCCGAGCTCGCGGACCGCCGCGACCTGGAGGTCGATCGCGTCGTCCAGGCCCGCCGGGAAGACGTAGTGGTGGTCGGCGGCCGTGGTGCAGCCCGACAGCAGCAGCTCGGTCAGCGCGACCTTCGTCGCGAGCTCGTGGGCGCGCGGCGTGAGGCGCGCCCAGACCGGGTAGAGCGTGGTCAGCCAGGGGAAGAGCTCGGCGTCGGCGACCGGCCCCCAGGCGCGCGTGAGGGTCTGGTAGAAGTGGTGGTGCGTGTTGATCAGGCCGGGCGTGACCACGTGCTCGGACGCGTCGAACGTGGCGTCGACCGGGGTCGACGGGCTCGCCCCCGCCGCGACAAGCTCGGTGATCACGCCGTCCGTGACGACGACGCCGCCGCGGGCGTCGGGCGCCCCGGGTGCGTCGTCGGCGGTGAAGACGGCCAGCGGGTTCTTGATCCAGGTGCTCATCGGTGCCTCCATGGCGGCGGCACCGGGGAGCGGCGCCGCGTCGCGCCGGCTCAGTGGTCCTGTCTGCCGATCCAGGGAGCGACGGCACCGCGCCGTCCTCTGCCGGTGACGCTAGGCGACCGGCGCGCGCACCGTCAACGGTGCGGGCCTCGGTGAACGCCTCGGTGCGTACCGCCGTGCGTGGGAGCATGACGTCCATGTCCCGCGCCAGCCTGGAGAAGAAGCCCGCCGAGGTCGCGTCGATGTTCGACGGGATCGCGAAGCGGTACGACCTCGTCAACGACCTCGTCTCCCTCGGGCAGGACCGGCGCTGGCGGCGCGCGGTGGTGGACGCCGTCGCGGCCGTCCCCGGCGAACGGGTGCTCGACCTCGCGGCCGGCACCGGGACGTCGAGCGAGCCGTTCGCCGCGGACGGCGCGCTGGTGGTCCCGTCCGACTTCAGCCTCGGCATGCTCGCGGTGGGCAAGGAGCGGCGCCCCGACCTGTCCTTCGTCGCGGGCGACGGGACCCGGCTGCCGTTCGCGGACGCCGCGTTCGACGCCGTGACGATCAGCTTCGGCCTGCGCAACGTCGTCGACACCGACGCCGCCCTGCGCGAGATGCTGCGCGTCGTGCGGCCGGGCGGTCGCGTGGTGATCTGCGAGTTCTCCACGCCCACGTGGGCGCCGTTCCGCACGGTGTACATGGAGTACCTGATGCGCGCGCTGCCGGTGGTGGCGGGCGCGGTGACGCGTGACCGCGGGTCGTACGACTACCTCGCGGAGTCCATCCGGAGCTGGCCCGACCAGGCGGCCCTCGGCCGGCTCCTCCTCGATGCCGGCTGGGACCGCGTGTCGTACCGCAACCTCACCGGCGGCATCGTGGCGCTGCACCGGGCCGTGCGCCCGGCCTGACCGCCCCGCCGAGCGGTCCCGACCTGGCTCTTTGACGCCCGCGCGGGCCCCGGCGTATCGTCGATCCGATCCTGAAACGATTCAACGACGATCGGCACGACGACGTACGCAGGGAAGGCACGGTCGATGACGACACCACACGGCGCGACGGCGGGCGACGGCACCCGCCTGCACGGCTACCGGGCGACGGTCGCGGTCGCGATGTCCAACTACATCGAGGCGGGCTCGATCATCGCGCTCGCCACCAGCCTCACGCTCTGGCAGGAGCACTTCGGGCTGAGCAACCTCGCCGTCGGGCTCGCCGCGGCCCTGAGCGCCAACGCGTTCGGCGCGGCGGTGGGCGCCATGATCGGCGGCCCGCTGGGCGACCGGTACGGGCGCAAGTTCATCTACACCTACGACCTGCTGCTCTACATGCTCGGCACGGCCTTCATCGTGTTCGCCGGCGCCCCGTGGATGCTGTTCGTCGGCATCGTCCTCACCGGCATCGCCGTCGGCGCGGGCGTGCCCGTCGCGTGGACGTACATCGCGGAGGAGGCGCCCGACGACCAGCGCGCCAGGCACGTCGGCACCGCCCAGCTCGCGTGGTCGCTCGGCCCGTTCGTCGGCTTCGTGCTCGCGACGGCGCTGGTCCCCCTCGGCCTGCTCGGCAGCCGCATCATCTTCGCGCACCTGTTCGTCATCGCGTTCGTCACCTGGTGGGTGCGGCGCGGGCTGGCGGAGTCGGACGTCTGGAAGGAGTCCAACGCCAAGCAGGTCGCGCTCGGTCGCAGGCGCCGCGGCTTCCGCGAGCTGATCTCGCACCCGCAGAACGTCAAGGCGCTGCTGTTCCTCGTCGGCGTCTATGCCCTGTGGAACACGGTGGCCGGGCAGGCCGGCATCTTCATGCCGCGCGTCTACCAGACGGCCGGCGTCGAGAGCGCCGTCGCGCAGAACCTGCTGCAGGTGCTGGTCTGGGGCCTCACGTCGGCGGCCACGTTCTGGGGCTTCATGAAGTACGGCGACCGGGTGAGTCGCCGCCTGCTCTACGGCATCGGCGCGGTCATGGCCGTCGCCGCGTGGATGATCCTCGCCTTCGTGCCGCACGTCTCGATGCCCCTGCTCATCGCGTACGCCGTCCTGTGGGGCGTGTCCGCAGGCATCGGCGCCCAGGCGTTCTACGCGCTGTGGACCGCCGAGCTGTTCGCTACGGCGTACCGCGCCTCGGCGCAGGGCGTGCTCTTCTTCGTCGCACGCATCGCGGTCGGCCTGCTGAGCTACCTGTTCCCGACGATGCTCGCCGAGCAGGGTGTGCCCTTCGTGGGCGGGATCATGGTCGCGCTGCTCGTCGCCTCGCTGGTGATCGGCGTCGTCTGGACGCCCGACACCGCGGGCAAGAGCCTCAAGGAGATCGAGAGGGAGCGCTACGGCGCCGACCTCGACGACGCGGAGGTCTCGGGCGTCCGCTGACCCCGACCGTCGGTCCTCGTCCGTTCGGCAGCGGGTGGATCAGTTCGGCACCGGGGGTGTGGGGGAGAGTGAACACCCCCCCGCGAACAACCCGGGGGGGGGGGGTGTTGTGGGGGGGGGGGGGGGGGGTTGG
>NZ_JBHTVZ010000018.1:0-12438 GCF_042792715.1 Isoptericola sp. NPDC056618
CTCCCGTCCTCCGGTCGTGCACGGCGGGCACGACCGGAGGACGGGAGGCACTACCTCGGGGTGTCGCTCAGTTCCAGTTGTCGATCTTCACGTCCCGGGGCGACGGCGCGGCGTCGGCGCCCTCGACGAGGGCCTTGAGGCTCTGCAGGAACGTGGCCCACTTGGTGCTGCAGTGGTGCATGAACTCCACGGGCTCGCGCCAGCCGCGGTGCGCGAACAGCAGGACGGTCCAGCCGCCGTCCTGGCGCAGGTCCCACTCGACGGTCGTGCCGACCCACTCCTCGGGGCCGTCGACGACGCGCCACACGACGCGCTCGCTCGGTCGCAGCTCCTCGACCTCCATCACGAAGCCGCCGTCGGGGAAGCGGAACTCGACCTTCCCGCCGAGGCCGGCGTCGCCCGTCGTGTCCTGGGTCCACCAGCCGGCGAGGCCGTCCACGGTCGTCAGGGCGTCGTACATCGCCTGGGGCGTCGCGGTCGTCGTCGCGATCCTGTGCAGGATGTCCACCATCGTGATCAGCTCCTTCTCGTGGTCTCGATCGCCTCGGCGATCGCCTTGATGCGCTGCAGGCGCCGGTCCCAGGTGCGGCCGACGGCGGCCAGCTGGTCGGCGGCGCGCTCGAGCTGGGCGGCGTCGACCTCGCACCGCTTCTCCCGTCCCGCCGTCGTCGAGCGGACGAGGCCGGCGCGGTCGAGCACGTCGAGATGCTTGGCCACGGCCTGCCGGGTGACCGGCAGCTGCCGGCTCAGCGACGACGCGGTGCCGCCGCCGTCGGCCAGCAGGAGGTCGAGGATGCGGCGTCGCGTGGGGTCGCCGATCGCGGACCAGAGCCCGTCGTCCACGGACGACGACGTCCCGGTCATGGCCGGACCTCCAGCGACCCCGCGTACGTCACCAGCCGCGGCAGGTAGTAGGCCCAGCCCTCGACGTGCTCGCGGTAGCGCTGCTCGAGGACCGCGACCTCCCAACCCTGCTCACGGAAGCCGGTCTCGGTCATGCGCAGCAGCGTCCCGTCGCCGGACGGGACGAGCTCGAAGGTGACGAGCAGCGAGTTGCCCGCCGTCGCCCCCTGCCCCGCCGGGTGCGTCCAGCGGAACGAGAACGTCCGCGGCGGCAGCGACTCGACCACCGTGAACGACTCGACCGTCCGGTCCGGGCCCTCGCCGAACGTGATCGACCCCGCCGTGCCGGGCTCCGGGTCGAAGTCCGCGTCGTCTGGCCACCACCGCCGGACGTGCTCCGGGCTGCTCACCACCTCGAAGACGACCTCCGGCGAGGCCTCGACGTAGATCTCCCGCTCGATGCTTCCCAGCTCGCTCGTCGAACCCATGACCCCTCCTGCAACTAGTGGTTGCACATCACGCTAGCCCGCGGGCAGCGGATGTGCAACCACTAGTTGCAGAATGGGTGGGGCGGGCTACCGCCGGCGCGTGGCCAGGAACTCCCCGATGCGGCCGATGGCCTCGGTGAGGACCTCCTCGTCGGGCAGCGTCACCAGGCGGAAGTGGTCCGGCTCGAACCAGTTGAACCCGGTCCCGTGGGTCACGAGGATCTTCTTGGCCCGCAGCAGGTCGATGACGAACGCCTCGTCGTCCTCGATCGGGTACATCTCCGGGTCGAGGCGCGGGAAGCAGTACAGCGCGCCCTTCGGCCGCACGGAGGTGACGCCGGGGATCTCGTTGAGCAGCTTGTCGGCCAGCATCGCCTGGTCGTAGAACCGGCCGCCGGGCACGATCAGCTCGTCGATCGACTGGTACCCGCCCAGCGCCGTCTGGATGGCGTGCTGCGCGGGCACGTTGGCGCACATGCGCATGTTCGCCAGCAGGGTGAGTCCCTCGAGGAACTCGGTGGCGTTCTCCTTCGGACCCGACACCATGACCCACCCGGCCCGGTAGCCGCACACGCGGTACGCCTTGGACAGCCCGCTGAACGTCAGGCACAGCACGTCGTCGCCCGCGGCGGCCGCGGCGTGGTGGTGCGTGGCGCCGTCGAACAGGATCTTCTCGTAGATCTCGTCGGTGAGGACGACCAGGTCGTGACGGCGGGCGATGTCGACCATCGCCTCCACCATCTCCTTGCTGTACACGGCGCCGGTGGGGTTGTTCGGGTTGATGATCACCATGGCGTGCGTGTTCTCGGTGATCTTCGACTCGAGGTCCTCGAGGTCCGGCATCCAGCCGTTCTCCTCGTCGCACCGATAGTGCACGGCGGTGCCGCCGCACAGCGTGACGGCGCCCGTCCACAGCGGGTAGTCCGGCGCCGGGACGAGGATCTCGTTCCCCTCGTCGACGAACGCCTGCAGCACCATCGAGATGAGCTCCGAGACGCCGTTGCCGATGAACACGTCGTCCACGCTCGTGTCGCGCAGCCCGCGCGACTGGTAGTACTGCGCCACCGCGGTGCGCGCCTCGTAGATGCCGCGCGAGTCGCTGTACCCCTGCGCCTCCGGCAGGTGGTGCACGACGTCGGCCTGGATGGCCGCCGGTGCCTCGAAGCCGAACGGCGCCGTGTTGCCGATGTTCAGCTTGAGGATGCGGTGGCCCTCGGCCTCGAGGCGCTGGGCCTCGACGAGGATGGGACCGCGGACGTCGTAGCGGACGCCGCGGAGCTTGCGGCTCTGTCGGATGGTGCGCACGGGGACCATCATCCCCCCGCCGGACCGGTGACCGACACGGCCAATCCACGACGAGCGGACCCGTCGTCCTCCCGGGACGTCACGGCGGGCGCCGCCCCCACCAGCGCGTCCAGCCGCTCCAGCCGCTGCGCCGTCGCCTCGTCGGCCGGCGTCATGACGATGATCCGGTCGCCGCGGGCCCGGTCCAGCCACAGGCTCTGGAAGTGCACGTCGAGCCGGCCCGCGCGCGCCGAGCGGTAGTGCCGCAGCTGGGTGCCGTCCCCGGCGACGTCGTACGACTCCCAGTGCCGCACGAAGTCCGCCGACGACGCGCGCAGCCGCGCCAGCAGCGCGGACCAGCGAGGGTCGTCGCGGTGCTCGGGCTCACGCGCCCGCAGCCGGGCGGCGATGTTGTGCAGCACCGTGTCCTCCGCCTCGCCGAGGGCCCCGCGCCAGCGCGGCTCGGTGAACATCAGCCAGGCGCAGTTGCGGTCCTCGGGCGGGCGGGCGTCGAGGTCGTCGAACAGGTACCGGTAGGCCCGGTTGGCGGCGAGCAGGTCGTACGCGTCGGTCTGCACCGCCGCCGGGTACGGGAGCAGGCCGGCCAGCACGGCGAGCTGCTCCGGCCGCACCCCGGGCGGAGGTCCGGGCGCGACGGCGGTCTCGCGGCCGGCGAGCACCATGAGGTGGCGACGCTCGGCGCCGTCGAGCCGCAGCACCCGGGCGACGGCCTCCAGCACCTGGTCCGAGACGTTCCTGGCCCGCCCCTGCTCCAGCCACGTGTACCAGGTGACCCCCACGCCGGCGAGCTGCGCCACCTCCTCGCGGCGCAGACCCGGTGTGCGGCGCCGTCCGCCCGCGGGCAGCCCGACGTCGCCGGGGGTCACGCGCCCGCGGCGCTCGCGCAGGAAGGCGCCGAGGGCGGCGCGGTCGGGGGTCGTCGAGGTCACCGCCCCAGTGTCACCCCCGCCCGGGCGCGCAACCAGGTGGTGGCGGTACCACGATCGGCAGGCTCCTGGTACCAGGATGGACGCGGGCGCACCGTCGTCGTCATGACCACGACCACCACCTCGCGCGCCGGACGGGCGGCCGCGTCCGCCCCGTCGGTGCCCGCCGCGTCGATCGCACCCCGGGCGCTCACCGGCCTCGGGCTCGCCGTCCTGCTCGTCGCGTACCTGCCCGTCAACATGACGTTCGGCTCGGTCAACCTGCTCGCGCCCGCGATCACGGCCGACCTCGGCGTTGCGGTGTCGGGCGGCCAGCTCGTCCTGTCCGCGTACACGACGACGTTCGCCGCGACGCTCGTCGTGGCCGGGCGGCTCGGCGACCGCTACGGACGACGGCGACTGCTCGCGGCCGGCCTGACGGCGTTCGCCGCGCTGTCCGTCCTGGCGGCGTTCGCCCCGACCCTGCCCGCCCTCGTGGCGCTGCGCGCGGGGCTCGGCGTCGCCGCGGGGCTGTTCACCCCGCAGGTGCTCTCCACGATCCAGGCCACCGCGCCCGACCGCCTGCGGGTCCTCGGCGTCACCCTGTTCACCGCCGTCAGCGGCGTCGCGACGATCGCCGGGCAGGTGCTCGCGGGCGCGGTGGCCGGCGTCGCGGGCGACCACCTGGGCTGGCGGGCCGTGCAGGCCGCCACCGGGGTGATCGCCGTCGCCGCACTGCTCGCGCTGCGCAGCGTCCCGGAGTCGCGCTCGACGGCGCCGCTCGCCCTCGACCTGCGCGGTGCCGGCCTGCTGGCCGCCGGCCTGCTGCTGCTCGTGGTGCCGCTGACGCTCGGCGCGTCCACCGCGTGGCCGCCCGCGCTGCTCGGGATGCTCGCCGCGGCCGGGGTCGTGCTGGCCCTGTTCGCCCGGTCGCAGCGCGCCGCCGAGCGGCGCGGCGAGCTGCCGGTCGTGCCGCCGCGCGTGCTGCGCACCCGCGTCGTGCGGGACGGGCTGGTCATGACGCTCCTGTTCTTCACCGGGTACGGGGCGTTCCTGTACGAGTTCTCGGCGCTCGCGCAGGGAGCCCTCGGCGCCGACGCCTGGGGCACGGTCGTGCTGCTGCTCGGGTTCGGCGGAGCGTTCGTCGCGACGGCCCTCGCCACGCCCGCCATCGAGCGGCGCACCGGGCGCTGGACGATGACCGGGGCCGCCGTCGCGCAGGCCGCCGTGCTCGGCGGGCTCGCGCTCGTCGTCGGCAGCGGTCACGGCGGGACGACGGCGGCCCTGCAGCCGCTGCTCATGGCGCTCGGGGCCGCGCAGGCACTCATGTACGGGCCGGTGCTGCGCACCGTCCTGTCGCGCACGCCCAGCTGGGCGGCCGGCGTCGCGGGCGGGTTGTTCACCACCCTGCAGCAGCTCGGCCTGGGGCTCGGCGTCGCCGTGCTCGGCGGGCTGTTCCAGGCGGTCGCGGCGCACGCCGGGGTGCCTGACGCCGGCCTGCCGCGCGGGTTCGTCGTCGCCGTCGGCGTGCAGGCCGTGCTGGCACTCGGCTTCGCCGCGCTGGCCGCCCGCACCGCTGCGGGCCGCACGGGCCGCGATGCGGACCTGCCCGCCTCGACATAGCGTTTCCTGGGGACGGACCCGGAGGGACGGGAGCTGGGATGCGCGGCGTGGTCGGTCGACGGCGAGCTGGCGCGGTGTGCGTGACCCTGGTCGTCGGGGCGGGGCTCGTGGCCGCCGCCCAGGTGGCGTCCGCCGACGTGCCGGCGCCGGGATCCGACGAGTCCGTCGTCACGGTGCGCGTCGGGGGCGACCGGGCCGCGGACGGCGGGGTGGCCCCGCTGCCGGGCGTGACGCTGGGCCTGTACGAGGACGTGGGCGCCACCGACGTGGTGGACGACGAGTGGGGCGTCTGCGTCTCCGACGGCGACGGCGACTGCTCCTTCACGGTGCCGGACACCGCCACCGGTGGGCAGAACGCCGGGGAGCAGCTCGTGGTCAAGCAGATCTCGGCCCCCGACGGCTGGTTCGTCAACCCGACGCTCCGGGTCGGCCCGGGCAGCGGGTCGAGCTCGACGGAGGAGCCGTACGCCTTCACGACCCCGGCGCTCGCCGGCGGGCAGACCTACTCGTCGCTCGACACGAGCATCGACTTCATGGCCGGTCCCGCGTCGAGCGGCCGGCCGGTGACCGACTCGGAGGGGATCTGGCAGCAGTCGCGGACCAACCCCGGGCTGGCGGCGCAGTGCGGCGCCGACATCGCGTTCGTGCTCGACCTGTCGTCGTCGCTGGGCAGCCAGGTGGCCGACCTCAAGGCGGCGACCGACTCGGTGGCGGACGCCCTGGTCGGCACCCCGTCCCGGCTCGCCGTGTTCTCCTTCGACCGCTTCTCGCCGAGCTCCGGGTCGGACGGGAACCACCCTGACCTCGTGAGCGTGGCCACCCAGCAGGGGGCCGACGCGTTCAAGGCGCAGTACGCCGACTGGACCACCGGTTCCGGCACGAACTGGGACCAGGGGCTGCGGGTCGTCGCGGACGCAGCCCCGGAGTACGAGATCGTCGTGATGATCACCGACGGCAACCCGACCCGCTTCGGCGCCACGGGCAGCGGGGGCACCGGCGGGACCACGCACCTGCGCGACGTCGAGAACGGCATCTACTCGGCGAACGCGGTCAAGGCGGACGGCTCCCGGCTGCTCGTGCTCGGCGTCGGCTCCGGGATCGACGACGTCACCCGGCTCAACCTGCGGGCCCTCTCGGGCGAGACGTTCTACACGGGCGGCGACCCCGAGGACGCCGACTACTTCGACCTCGACGACTTCGAGGCCGCCGGGTCGGCGCTGCGCGACGTGCTCCTGGGCGGCTGCGAGGGCCGGATCAACGTCACCAAGGCGCTCGTGCCCGCGGCCAACGAGGCGGGCGACGTCTCGGGCGCCGTCCCCGCCGGCGAGGGCTGGCAGTTCGACGCCGTCACGTCCGCGCCGGGGGTGACGCTCGATCCCCCGTCGGCGACCACGTCGGACGACGGCACCGGCAGCGTCGCCTTCGACGTCGACTACGCGGGCGTCCCGGAGGACGCCGACGTGTCGCTGTCCGAGACCCAGCAGGACGGCTACACGCTGGTGCCCGTCGACGGCCAGAACGCCGTCTGCGTCGACAAGCTCGACGACGACGCCCCGGTGACGGCGGCGAGCGACGGCCAGACCGGGTTCACCGTGACGCTGCCGGCCTCGGGCTTCGTGAGCTGCACGGTGTACAACCAGCCGCTGAGCAGCATCGTGGTGGACAAGACCTGGGTGATCGACGGGGTCGAGGTCACCGAGGGAGACCAGCCGGACGGCTTCACGGCGCAGCTGTCCCTGACGGGTCCCGGTGGCGCGGGGGCGACGGACCAGGACTGGAGCGACCTGCGGGGCGGGTACCAGGGCCCCGAGGAGGTCACCGTCGACGAGGCGGCGTCCGTCCCGGACGGGTGCGTGCTGGCGGACGCGGAGGTGACCGCCGTGGACGGCGAGGCGGTGGACCCCGCGCCGCTGCCGTTCGACACCACCGCGGCGTTCCCCGTCCGGGAGGT
The DNA here is from genome assembly GCF_042792715.1 of Isoptericola sp. NPDC056618. Classification (NCBI taxonomy): domain Bacteria; kingdom Bacillati; phylum Actinomycetota; class Actinomycetes; order Micrococcales; family Promicromonosporaceae; genus Isoptericola; species Isoptericola sp. NPDC056618. The sequence continues at coordinate 7,116 of NZ_JBHTVZ010000018.1, forward strand.
CGAGGTGACCAACCGGGTGACCTGCCCGCCCATGCTCACCCTGGTCAAGGAGGTCGTCAACGACGACGGCGGCACGGCCACCGTCGGCGACTGGACGCTCTCGGCGACCGGCCCGGTCGGGATCGAGGGCGTGACCGGCGACGACGCCGTCACGTTCGCCCCCGTCGAGGCCGGGGACTACGCCCTCGCGGAGGACGGGCCGGGGGGCTATGACTCGCTCGGCTGGGTGTGCGTCGACGACGTCACGGGCGACGACGTGGAGGTGGCCGGCGACGTCGTGAGCGTCGGGGCCGACGACGCGGTCACGTGCACCGTCACCAACGACGACGTCGCGGGACCGACGCCCACGCCCAGCCCGACGGCCACGCCCAGCCCGACGGCCACGCCGACCGCGAGCCCGACCTCGGGCCCGACCGCCGCCCCGGGGCCGGACGTCCCGGGGCCTGGCAGCCCGGGCGGCCCGGCGGCGCCGGACGGTCCTGCCGCGCCAGGCGGCCCGGGGATGCTGCCCACCACGGGCGCGGGCGTCACCGGGCTGCTGTCCGCCGCGCTGCTGCTGGGCCTCGCCGGGTGGGCGATCGTCGCGGCGGCCCGTCGCCGCGACGCCTCCTGACGCGGCCGCACGGGTTGGCGTCCGAGCCCGTGGTGGGCGACGGTGGAGGTCTGCTCCCGCCGCTCCCGCTTCGGAGGTCGTCATGAAGGTCGTCGTCATCGGCGCGCTCGGCAAGGTCGCGCGCCAGCTCGTCCCGCTGCTGGCCGACGGCGGCACCGGGCCGGTGGTCGACGTCGTCGGGATGGTGCGCAAGCCCGAGCAGGTGGACCGCGTCGCCGACCTCGGCGCGGAGCCCGCGCTGCTGGACGTCGAGCACGCGAGCACCGAGGAGATCGCCGCCGCGCTGGCCGGCGCGGACGCCGTCGTCTGGTCCGCCGGGGCCGGCGGCGGCGACCCGGAGCGCACGTACGCCGTCGACCGGGACGCCGCGATCCGCTCCATGGACGCTGCGGCGAGCGCCGGGGTGCGCCGGTACGTCATGGTGTCGTGGGTGGGCTCGACGCCCGAGCACGGCGTGCCCGAGACCGCGGGCTTCTTCGCCTACGCGGACGCCAAGCTCGCCGCCGACGACCACCTGCGCACCACCGACCTGGACTGGACGATCCTCGGCCCCGGCACGCTGACGGACGAGCCGCCCACCGGGCGCATCGCCGTCCTGCCCGAGACCGGCGCCGTCCCTGCCGGGACGGACACCAGCGTGCCGCGCGCCGACGTCGCGCAGGTCGTGGCCGCGGCGCTGCGCGAGCCCGCGACCGTCCGGCGCTTCGTCCGCTTCTCCGCCGGGGACACGGCGATCCCGACGGCGCTGCGCAACCTGGACTGACGGACGCGTCTTCATCAAGGTTTCGCCGAAACCTTGATTCTGATGGCCCTCATGGTCAAGGTCCCCGCCCTCGGGTACGTCGACGAGTACGGGGTTGCCGACTCCGACGGGATGACGAGCCGGTCCGCGCGCGCTGCAGCGTCCGGACCCTACCGTTCGACCGTCCCACCGACGGTGGTCAGCTGGGTGCCGAACATCACTGCGGCCCTGTCCGCGAACCCCGAGGAGGCCACCGCTGCCCTCAGCCGCTTCGACGGGTACGCGGCCAAGGTCCTCGGGACGACGAGTCCGACGCTCGGCCCGATGAGCTCGATCCTCCTGCGCACGGAGTCTGCGTCGTCGTCCCAGATCGAGGACCTCACCGTCGGGCCCCGACAGCTGGCCCTCGCCGAGATCGAGCAGTCGACCTCGACGGACGCCCGTACCGTCGTCGCGAACGCCCGCGCCATGGAAGCTGCGCTCGCGCTGGCGGACCGACTCGACACCGACGCGATCCTGGAGATGCACCGTGCGCTCCTGTCGGGACAGCACGGCTGGGAGGACCACGCCGGGCGCTGGCGCGACCAGCTCGTGTGGATCGGGACGAGCGCGAACTGTCCCCGGGGCGCTTCGCACGTCGCACCCCAGGCGCCGCTCGTGCCGGCTGCGATGGAGGACCTGGTCGAGTTCGTCCGCCGCGACGACGTGCCCGTCCTGCTCCAGGCGGCCGTCGCGCACGTGCAGTTCGAGACCGCATGTGGGAGCACCCGGGCGTCCTGACCGTCCTCGACCAGTACGCCCAGGGGCTGCTGCGCCGACAGGGCGTGGGTAGAGGGAGGCGCTGCGGCCCGCGGTCAGGGCATGGACGAGGTGCAGGACCTCTACCTCGGCCGGGTCCGCCCGCCCGTGGAGTACGGCGGCGCCGTCACGCTGGACCCGCCGCCCGACGCCGCGCGCTGATCGCGCCGTGCGGCCGGACGCCGGAGTCGGTGCGCTCGGCCGTCTCCACGACGTCGAACCCCGCCCGCTCGACCCGCGCCGCCAGCTCGTCGACGGGCCAGAACCAGGCGGTCGTCACGGCGTGGTCGAACGGCTCGACACGAGGGCCGCGGCAGAACCCGAGCAGCAGCCCGCCGCCCGGCACGACGGCGCGGGCGAGCTCCGCCAGCACGGCATCGGCCTCCGCCGGCGGGCTGTGGATGAGCGAGTACCAGGCCAGCACGCCGCCGAGGCCGCCGTCGGGCACGCCGAGGTCGGCGAGCGCGGCGCGGCGGAACGGGACGCCGGGATACTCGGCCCGGGCACGCGCCAGGAACGGCTCCGCGAGGTCGACGCCCTCGGCATCCAGTCCGCGGCGGGCGAGGAAGTCCGTCCAGTGCCCCGGCCCGCACCCGGCGTCGACGACGCGGCCGGTCAGCCCGGCGGCCCAGCGCTCGACGAGCGCCCGGTCGTCGTCGTGCACCGCGTCCATCGAGCCGAACAGGTCCGCGTACTCCTGCGCCCGTACCGCGTAGGCCGCGCTCACGTCGCGAGCCGACGAGGGCACGGCGCTCAGCCGAGCTCGCGCAGGGGCGCGGTCCGCTCGCCCCCGGCGTCCCCCGTGTTGACCGTGGCGGTCGGCTCGACGAGCAGCGCGTGCACCTCGCCGTCCGCCCGCGGGCAGTGCTCGACGCCGCGCGGCACGACGAACACGTCCTGCGGCCCGAGGACGACGTCACGGTCCCGGAGCTGGATCGTGAGTTGCCCGCTGAGCACGAGGAACAGCTCGTCCGTGTCGTCGTGCGTGTGCCAGACGAACTCCCCGTCGAGCTTGACCACCTTCACCGCGTAGTCGTTGACGCTCGCCAGCAGGTGCGGCTGCCACGGCTCGGGGATGTTCTCGAGGGCGGTCCGGATGTTCCTCACGTCGTTGCTCACCCGGTCAGCGTAGGCACCCGGTCCGGCGGTCAGGCGAGGAACGCCGCCACCCGCCGACGGACCCCCGCCGCGTCGAGGCCGTGCGCGGCGGCGTGGTCGCGCGGCGTCCCGTACCGCCGCAGCTCGGTCTCGCCGGGCACGCCGACGTGCAGCACGCGGCTGGGCCGGTCGACCAGCGCCGCCGCGACGGCGGCGGCGCTCGTGCCCTCCAGGTACGGCTCCACGACGGCGAGCACCGGCGCCGGGCCGGCCAGCGCGCGGAGCCCCTCGGCGTCGAGCGGGTGCGGCGTGGCCGTCCACGCGACGCGGACGGGCAGGTCGGCGACGGCGTCCAGCACGGTGTCGAGCATCGGGCCGACGGCGACGACCAGCGGGGCCGAGCCGGACGGCGGCGGCGTCACCGCGGCATCGCGCACCAGGTGCAGCCGCCCGTCCACCGGCCCGGGCCGGGCGTTGCGCTGCCCGGAGAGCCGGATGTACGTGCGGCCGGTGCCGGCGGCCTCGCCGTGCAGCAGCTCGGCGACCTCGTCGGCGTGGCCCGGCACGTGCACCGTCCAGCCCGGCAGCGCCGAGATCAGCGCGACGTCCGCGGGCGACTGGTGGGTGCGGCCGCCGGCCGACACGTCGTACGACGCGCCGGCGCTGACCAGCACGGCGCCGACGTCCTGGTGCCCGAGGTCGAGCTTCACCTGCTCGTAGGGCCGCTCCACGAGGAACGACGCGAACGTGTGCACGATCGGCCGCCGCCCGGCCAGGGCCAGGCCGCCGGCCACGCCGATGAGCGCCTGTTCGCGGATACCGACGTCGATGACGCGGCCGGGGTGGCGCGCGATCGCGCGGCCCATGGAGCCGGAGCCGATCACGGCCAGGACGACATCGACGTCCGGGTGCGCGTCGAGCAGCGGGTCGAGCTCCTCGTAGAAGCGGGTGCGCAGGTCGAGCGCGGGTGCGGTCGCCTGAGTGGTCATGCCGCCTCCTGGGTGGTGCCGGTCGTGTCGACGACGACGACCGTCGGCCGGTCGGCCTCGGTGCGCCGCAGCGCGGCGGTCAGGCGGGGCTGGTCGTGCGTGCGCACCTCGGCGGCCGCCCAGCCCTCGAGCGCGAACCGGGGCGCGATGCCGCCGGGCCACCCCAGGTTGTCGCTGTGGTTGTCGACGACGACGCAGGTGAGGTTGCCGAGCCCGTACCGGCCGGCGACCTGGATCGCCTCCGCGTTGCTGCCCTCGTCGAGCTCGGCGTCGCCCACGAGGACGACGACGCGCGCCCGCGACCGGCCGCGCAGCCCGAGCGCCAGGCCGACGGCGAGCGGCAGCCCGTGCCCGAGCGAGCCGCTGCCGATCTCGATGCCCGGCACCAGCGTGCGGTCGGGGTGGTGGCCCAGGGGCGATTCGAACGACGCGACGTCGTCCAGCCACGACGCCGGGAAGAAGCCCTTCGCCGCCAGCACGGCGTACGTCGAGGCCGGGCCGTGGCCCTTGGAGAGCAGGAACCGGTCGCGGTCGGGGGCGTCCGGGCGGGCCGGGTCGACGCGGAGCACCTGGTCGTACAGCGTCCACACGACGTCGAGGGTCGAGTGCGCGCTCGGGTCGTGCTTCTCGTCGCCCGTGACGCGCGCGACCAGGTCGCGGACGTGGCGCGGGACGGCCCGCGGGGTCACGGCGGACGGGGCCGGGGGTGAGCTCGTCGTCGTCATCCCCCGATGCTGTGACCTGAACCTCGGTTGAGGTCAACCCCGTCGGGGACGCCTGCGGGTGCGCCACCTCACGTCCCGACGTCCTGCGGAAACACGCCACCGGAGGCAGGATCGAGACGGACCAGCCGCCGTCATCAGGAGGTCTCGTCATGGCCCGCACCGTCGCCGAACACCTCGTCGACCAGCTCGTCGCCGCCGGCGTGAAGCGCATCTACGGGATCGTCGGGGACTCCCTGAACCCCGTCGTGGGGGGCCGCCGCCCCCCCGCCCGCCGCGCCGGGGGGGGGGGGGGCCCCCCGGGGGGGGGGGGGGGGGCGGGGCCCCCCCCCCCCCCCGGGGCGCGGGGGCGCGCCCGCGG